>NZ_CDLD01000041.1:0-121959 GCF_001006945.1 Lactobacillus sp. OTU4228 | reverse complement strand
TTCATCTCTTGCTTGACGACATTTAAATATGTTACCAGCTTCTTCTCCCTTTTGCAAGTACTTTTTTCATTTTATTGATTTTTCCTTTGCTCAGGCTTCTTATTCAAGCTGTGCCGCATCTCTCGAAACGACTTTATTAATTTACCCTATTTCTGCTCTTCTTGCAAGTTTGCCCTTTCGTTCGCGTTGTCATTAGTTCAGATAACTTTTTATCGCTTCATCCTCTTCAGCATAGCAAAAATACTACCATTAAAATTAATGATAGTATTTTTATTAGCTATAATCCGAACTATCTATTCGAAATTTTTTTCAAAAAACTTTATTTTAAATCAAAATTCCTTCGCAATGATCTACTTCATGCTGAATTACCTCCGCAATAAAATCCGTAAACTCTTGCGTCTTCGTATTAAGATTCATGTCTTGATATGTCACGGTAATCGCTCTATAGCGTTTAGTCTTTCGTTCGCCACTCAATGAAAGGCATCCCTCTTCAGTCAAATACTCACCACTCTTTTTTGTAATTTGCGGATTAAGCATAACTAATGGAAGAAGTCCTACATAAAAAGCAATGATTCTTTTATTTTTACCAATCATATTGGCTGCTAGTCCGACGGCCTTGTCTCTATTCGCCAAAAGAGTATCTCGCAAATCTTCCGCAACTTTCAAATCTGCACGATTTGCACTCGTCGACTTTTGACTCAAAAAGAGTTGGTCATGAATAATATTTTGCGCTGTCATAAAATCACCTTGTGTCGTTAATATTTTTACTAATTATAATAGATATTTTGGAAGTGAATAAACAGTGAACAACCAAGCATTTCAAAAATTATCGCCTAATCATCCATTAACTAATGAACAAAATAGTTTGATTAACCGAATTATCAAGTTTGCGGCTGCGCATTTACAAAACAAAAACATCCCGGCTGTTTTTACTATCTATGGTGATGCTGGTACTGGCAAAAGCGTGATTCTCTCATCGCTATTTGATCGGATTCAAAAACTAAGCCGCAACAATACTGCACCATTTTCAGGTACGCAAAATTATTTTTTAGTAAATCACCCTGAACTGCTTAAAGTCTATAAACAAATCGCGGGGCCACTACAAGAACTTTATAAAAAAGACTACATGCGGCCTACTTCATTTATTAACCAATTAGATAAAAAGCAAAAGACAGCGGACATCGTAGTAATTGATGAAGCGCATCTGCTTTTATCGCAGCCAGATCATTACAATAACTTCTATCATAATAATCAGCTTGAAGAGATTATTAAACTAGCCAAAGTTGTCATTCTTGTTTTTGATGAATATCAGGTGCTGCGCATGAAGAGTTTTTGGACTAAAGAGCGCTTGGAACAAATTACGCATCGCTACGCCCACGAAGAATATGTTTTACATCATCAATTTAGGATGACGGCTCCGGATAATCTGATCAACTGGTTTGATGCTTTTACTCAAGAAACTTTGCGGCCACTAGATAAAACCATGTGGCAAAATTATGATTTCCGTATTTTTACCGATGCCGAAAAAATGCGCCAGGAAATCATTAAACGAAATAATGAAGAAGGTCTAGCGAGGGTTCTTTCTACATCCGGCTATCCTTCCACCTTAGACGGCGGCAAACATTACATTAAAGAAGGTAACTTCAAAATGCCGTGGGATCAGTACAATTACACGTCAACGCCATGGGCCGAGATTCCGGAAACCATCAATGAGGTTGGTTCTATTTATACTTGTCAGGGTTTTGATTTAAATTATGCCGGCATCATTATTGGACCGCCAATTAGCCAGGTTCCTCATACTAACAAGCTGCAGGTTAATTTAGACAAAATCACCGATACAGAGATGTTTAAAAAGCGTAACGATCTGACCGATTCTCGAGCTAAGCTTAAATATGAAGAAAAAATGGTACTAAATTCGCTAAATGTTCTTTTCAAACGTGGTATCAAAGGCACTTACCTCTATGCCCATGATCCATATCTGCGACAAACTTTAAATAGCTTGTTCATTCAAGCAAATTGTATGTAAACATTTTCACTTACATTTTCTTAATAATTTTGAACTTGTATGGACCAAGTATCGCGCTAAAATGGAGATTAGACATGTTTAAGGGAGGCCCTCAAAATTTTTAAGAAAACAATTATCGGGATGGCTGCTGTCACTTTGCTAGGCGTTGCAGCACCTACAGTTAGTGCTAAAACAGCAACTCCTGTTCAAGCGAGCACATATCCCAAAACAGAAATGCGCAGTTTTGTACGCAATGTTTTTGCTCAAAACAATAGTCGCGGCAGTGCTGTAATTATCAAAAATGGTCGTCCGCAGCAAATTAGCTACGGCTGGGCTTGGTACGGCAAAAAGATCGGTAACGGAAACGAACAAGTAGTTTATCCAACTGGTTCTCTGCAAAAGATAATTACTGCAGCCATGGTTATTCAATTAATGAATGAAAAATGGCACACCAGCGAGCGTTTTACTCAAAACACCAAAATATCACGTTGGTTCCCTAACCTTAAAAACGCCGACAACATTACAGTCGGTGAATTAATGACCCATACTTCCGGCATTACTGCAACAGGTACCGAAACTGACCGCGGCAGCGATAGTTCCGAAGAAGAAGCCATTAATTGGGCTATCAATAATGCAAATTCCACTGATCCCGGCACTTCCGGAACTTATTCTTACAATAATACAAACTATATTTTGCTTACCGGCATTATCAGAAAAGTCAGCGGCCAATCTTATGAAGAAAACTTCAACAACCGCATCATTAATAAATTAGGTTTAACCAATACTTATCTTTACCAAAACATCCCTAGCGGAAAAACAGATCCAATTTCTTACACTTGGGACAATGGCAACAACTATCAAGATCCACAATATGTAAAAAGATCTTTAGCATCTCAACTTCCAGGTACAGGTAACATGTTTACCACTCCAATGGATTATTACAAGATTCAAGTTGGTTTAACCAATGGAACCATTTTAAGTAAGTCAGATTTCCATTACCTTACTCACTTAGACAGTAAGGTTAATGATTATTCTGGCGGTGTACATATTGAAAACAACGATACTATTAAATCTGCTTACGGCAATTTAACTGGTACTCACTTCGGTATGTGGTTCGAAATGACAACTGATAATCGCAACGGTTTGATTATGTTCTTAAATCAAACTTCAGGCGATGAAGATGCGCAAAAAGCAATGGGCTTGCAAATTTTGAATCATATTAGGGCTAACACTTTTACAGATGATTAAAACAAAAACAGCTTTCTACAACAGAAAGCTGTTTTTCTTATGCAAATAAATATGTGTACATCTCACTAGTGAGCGGCGTTTCGAATAATAAATTCATCCCTACGGCTGGCTTTTTCTTAGCACCAATCAATTCTTCCTTAACCGACTTAGGATCAATTTTTGCCTCACCTAAATAGAAGAACTGCTTGCCTTCCGCATCACTTCTTTTAACAAACAAGTGAATGTGCATCCCTTCAGTATGTAGCAAGCGCTGCACTTCTTCCGAATTTAAATGACGTGGCACTCTTGTATACCAACGCAAACTTCGACCATTTTCTAACGTATTATTGTAGATTGCGTTGCGCTTTTGATCATCATTCTTCTCATAAGTGATAAACATTGGCGTATCGTGTTTGCCAACGCGATAGCCATACATTGGAGCAGAAACATCTTTGGGCCAGTTTAATAAACGGCAAGCATCTTTACGATCATATTGTTGATACAGAGTAAATTGATGCAGATTGTCATACGACTCAATTAATTCCAGCCCCGTTTTAATTACGTCTTCTGCCAATCGTTTAAACCAGTTATTTTGTTTAAGTGTGGCGGCTAATTTTTCATTCAGTTCATAATCAGGCAGATTGCTATGCTCAATTAGCGGCAGATCGCCATATTGAGCTTTTTTCGTTGTCTTGCCCTGCTTAACGTCGAAAAATGACAAAGATAAAATGTCTTCAACTGACTGCAGCACTGCTTCATTCACATAACCACATTTTTGCAAAAGACCGACGTAGTCTTCTTGCTTTACTTTGCCGTTTTTGAAAAGCAAATCTAGCAAAAGCAATTCATGTATTCTTTTACCATTTAATAATTCCTTGGTCAGAAAAGTTAATACCTGATTTTCATATTTGCTTAGCTCAACAGATTCACCCATTTTTTGTAAAAAGGTCGCATAGTCGTCCAAGCCATGATTATTCGCAAAAACAAGTGGTGATACTGAACCATATTGGTAAAAGTCATACAAAAGCGGAATACGACCAATTTTATTTTTCAATTCTTGATAGCTCTGCCGCAATTCACGCAGGCCATCGAGTTTTACCTGATCTAGCGATGCCAAAATTTTTTCAGAGGCCACTTTACTGAAGTTAATCGTTGAAACATCGATCAGATTTGGCAAGCGAGTCTCTCTTTTAGCCCGGTCTTTGTCACGCGAAGTATCCTGATTTAAGGCGATCGGGATCAAATAATTATTTTTATAGTTACCGATAAAATCAAGCGCCGTCACGAAGTTTTTACCAGGATATTTCCTAAGACCTCTCCCTAATTGCTGCGTAAAAACAATACTCGACTGCGTGTTGCGCAACATAATAATCTGATTCAAAGCCGGAATATCAATCCCTTCATTGAACAAATCAACGGCAATAATATATTCGATTTTTCCGTTAACCAGTTTGGCAATAACTTCGCTCCGGCGTTTTTCACTATCTTCATTAGTCAAAGCAATTGCTGGATGACCTTTTTTAGAAAACAAGTCAGCTAATTCTTTGGCCTCATCCTGTCTGCTGCAAAATACCAATCCTTTGGCTTGCTTGCCGCAATAGCCATAATAATCAATCTCTCTTAAGACATAATCCACACGCTGTTCAGAAACTAAGTAGCGTAAGCCCGTCGTTTCATCAATCGTCTCGCCATCTGCTTCATAATCCTGCACGCCAACATAATGAAACGGCGCTAGCATCTTTTCCTCTAGTGCATCCCGCAAACGAATCTCATAGGCCAAATTATAATCAAAAATTTGGTACACATTTTGTTCATCCATTCGCTCAGGAGTGGCCGTCATCCCTAGTAAAAATTGCGGCTTAAAGTGCGCCAATATCTTTTGATAGCTTGGCGCCGCTGCTCTGTGCGCTTCATCAATTAAAATATAGTCAAATTCATCTTCAGCTAAACTAGCTAACACATCTGTCTGACTTAAAGTCTGTACTGTCGCAAAAATATATTTTCTGTTTAATTCATGATGACTGCCGCTAAGCAAACCAAAATCTTTTTTCGAACCGCCAATTACCTTGTAAAAACTTTCAAGCGACTTCTTCGCAATCTGTTGACGGTGGACAACATACAAAAACTTTTTCGGCTTAAAGTCTTTTACAGCAAAAGCACCTAAATAAGTTTTACCCGTTCCTGTTGCGGAAACTACTAACCCACGCTTTTCGCCGTTAGCAACTAATGCATTCAAATTCTTTAACGCCGCTTGCTGCATCTTATTCGGCGTAACCTTTTCAACGCTTTTACGGACAACATTTGCTTTAGGCTTTACCCAATTTGCTTTGTATTCTTCCAGCCATTCGCTAGTGATATCAAAACTATTTTGCTCAAGCAAAGCAATCTTTTGTGCAAACTGCTTGGTTAAATTCGCTTGTTTATTCGAACTAACTTTTAGCGCCCACTCATAATTACTAAGCAAAGCTGACCGAGTAAAGTTGGCACTGCCTACAACGACAGTTTGGTAATTTTCATGTTCAAATAAATAGCCCTTAGCATGAAAGCCTGCTTTTGTCGCAATTTTAATTTTTAAATTCGATATCTTCTGTAGCTCTTCAAAAACACGGGGATTATTGAAGTTAAGATAATCGCCTGTAATGATCGTGCCTGAAACGCCCTTATCAGCTAAATCGGCTAGCACCACTTTAAGTGGTACGAGCATATCCTGTGTGATAAAAGCTACTGCCCAAGTAAAACTCTGGCAACTAGATAATTCTTCGCGTAAAGTAAACCAGATTTTTTCCTGTGCATCATTACCTAAAACTCTCGGTCCAAATAATTCACTGCCAGGATATCTCTCATCCTCAAAACCGTTTAAAATTGCATCCCGCATCACCGTCATGTTTTTCACCTCGTTAATTGATTCTACTAAAAAAGCACTCGCTTTTTAAAAACGAATGCTTCAAGTTTATTGATTTTGCCATTTTTCATGCCAGCGATACAAAATCAGTGGCAAAACTGATACGATCGCACACATGCCAATCAAAGTCCAAACATAAACACCATGTAAGTAAGTAACTTGGAGTTCCTTATGCTGGAACGAAGAATGCAATTACGGTAATAATTAATGCCAAAATTGCAATCGCAATACTGGTGTTAGGATTCTTCGACATGTAATACATGCGGTGATAGTCTTCGTGTCTTCTCTTTAAAACAATGTGAGCGATCAACATGATCATATAAACCAGCAAGTACTGAGCAGTAGTTGCGGCCAAAGAAACATTAAAGGCAAAGTCCGCATTGGTACCACTAGTAAATGTAATCAAAAGCGCAGAAATAGTAACAATGCTTGATTGCAAGATCATGATTCTGATTGGCACACCATGCTTAGTGGTCTTGGCAAAGAATTTAGGCATGTAGCCTTCCCTTGCGGCTTCATACATCCCTTGGTTAGGACCAGCGATCCAGTTACCAAGTTCACCGATGATTCCGCAGGCGAGCATGATTCCCACAATCTTTTGCAATAAATCACCAGGAAGACCAATTATTGATTGAAGCCATTTTTCCGGCCATTTACGTAATTGGTATAAACCAGGCAATACCAGCAATCAATAAATAAAGCAGCGCTGTAGCACCAGTCTTACCAAATGGAGCTAGTCATCGCAAACAGCTTGAATGCAGTCAGACGATTGTATTTCAAGTCCTGCTCCAGGGCCCAATCTTCTTTTTTCTCGTTATTCAAAATAATTAACCTCTACTCTTCCAAAAAAATATTTTTTTGAAAGTAATTATACTAGTGTTTTGATTATTTTACAGGTTAATTTCGAGCAAAATTGGACAGTGGTCTGCTCTTTTTCCGGTATCCATCATTTCTGACCGAACCACCTTATCGGCTATCCGATTAGATACTAGCCAGTAGTCGATTCTCCAGCCAGAATTGTTGGCCTTGGCGGTTCTAACGCGTTGAGCCCACCAAGAATAAACATCTGTAATATCGCCGTGAACTTTTCTAAATGTGTCTGTAAAACCTGCATTTAACAAATTGGTAAAGTCTACTCTTTCTTCATCAGTAAAGCCGGCTGAATGGTGATTATTTTCGGGATGCTTCAAATCGATTTCAGTGTGAGCACAATTGTAATCGCCACTTGCCAAAACTGGCTTTTCTTGATCTAGCTTGTGTAAGTATTCAGTATATTTCTCATCCCAAACTTGGCGATCAGCTAAACGCTTTAAGCCACTACCTGAATTGGGCGTATAAACTTGTGTGACAAAGAACTTATCAAAATCAAGCGTAATAATTCGGCCTTCCGCGTCCATCGTATCTGGTACACCAATAGTTGGATATGAAGCTTTTGGCGTTAATTCTTTTTTATAAAGATACATTGTTCCGGCATAACCTTTTCTGGCCGGTTCTTCTGAAGAACGCCAAACGTAATCATATTCAGGAAACTTTTCTGCAAGTACTGTTTGGTGCTTCTTAGTTGGACCCGTTGCACGCAACTTGGTTTCTTGAATTGCAATAATATCAGGATTTGCGTCATGAATTTTATCTAACACCTGACGGGTTTCTTCAGCTCTAGCTGATGTTCCGGTCAAAGCCGCATTAAGTGAATCAATATTCCATGAAATTAAAATCATTGCTCTTTCTCCTTTTTTCTATTCATGCTAATTATAGCCGAAAAAGAAAAGGACTGGCTTAGATGACTAATCTAAACCAGCCCTTTAAGGGAGTTGTGTTGAATGAGAATAACGAGATTTTTTTACATTAGCCTACTCATCACTAATGCTGCGAAAACGAATCATCAAGGTTAACAAAAAGGTTCAACGCTTGAGATATGCAGGGGACTTGATTCTTCACTTTCGCAAAGGGGATGGGCTTTTTATCAACATTCGCTCTTGCGACCACATAGTCGCTTGAGCTCCCAATGTATGAGTTAATAAAACGTCCAATAGGATGTATTAATAAGGAATTAGAAGATTTGTTACCTTCTTGCAATCTATCTCTATTTGTTGCGTTGTATTTTTGTTATGAGTATATAATACCAATCGCATGACATTGTGTCACAATATTCTCTATGTCTTTATAATTCCTTAAACAATTGCCGTATATAGGAATAATTTATTCTGCTTATTTAGCTTGTTTTATTTTAAATTTTTAAAATTTTCTGCAAAAAATAAGCTTTTTTGTGTTTTGTTGAACAAGTGGAAGTGTATAATGAGGGCTGGTCATATTAATAAATTTTACGGAGGTTTAAATTTATGACAAAGATTTTTGCTTACGCTATTCGTAAAGATGAAGAACCATTCTTGAACGAATGGAAGGAAGCTCACAAGGATATCGATGTTGATTACACTGATAAGCTTTTGACTCCTGAAACTGCAAAGCTTGCTAAAGGTTCAGATGGTGTTGTTGTTTACCAACAACTAGACTACACCGCTGATACTCTTCAAGCATTGGCAGATGCTGGCGTAACTAAGATGTCATTACGTAACGTTGGTGTCGACAACATTGACATGGACAAGGCTAAGGAATTAGGCTTCGAAATTACTAATGTTCCAGTTTACTCACCAGACGCTATTGCTGAACATGCTGCTATTCAAGCTGCACGTATATTACGTCAAGACAAGCGCATGGACGAAAAGATGGCTAAACGTGATTTACGTTGGGCACCAACTATCGGCCGTGAAGTTCGTGACCAAGTTGTCGGTGTTGTTGGTACTGGTCACATTGGTCAAGTATTTATGAAAATTATGGAAGGTTTCGGCGCAAAGGTTATTGCTTACGATATCTTCAAGAACCCAGAACTTGAAAAGAAGGGTTACTACGTTGACTCACTTGACGATTTGTACAAGCAAGCTGATGTAATTTCACTTCACGTACCAGATGTACCAGCTAACGTACACATGATCAACGACAAGTCAATCGCAGAAATGAAAGACGGCGTTGTAATTGTAAACTGCTCACGTGGTCCACTTGTTGACACTGACGCAGTTATCCGTGGTTTGGACTCAGGCAAGATCTTCGGCTTCGTTATGGATACTTACGAAGGCGAAGTTGGTGTATTTAACAAGGATTGGGAAGGTAAAGAATTCCCAGACAAGCGTTTGGCAGACTTAATTGATCGTCCAAACGTATTGGTAACTCCACACACCGCCTTCTACACCACTCACGCTGTACGCAACATGGTTGTTAAGGCATTTGACAACAACTTGAAGTTAATCAACGGCGAAAAGCCAGATTCTCCAGTTGCATTGGACAAGAACAAGTTCTAAAAATAAATTAGAATTAATAAAAAATCTCAGCTCAATTGGGCTGAGATTTTTTGTTTGGTTTATAAATTATCGTTATAGCTATCAGACACGTCGTCCGCAGGATTGGCTACTGACTTTAAAGTGAAGTTCTTACCATCATAGTTTAAAACAACGATGCCACAATTGTGATAATGCAGTTTTCCTAGGGGATGTAAACTGTTCAGTACTTTTCTTAAGAAGTTCATTAAGGCACCACCATGTGAAACAATTAACACGTTTTTACCATTTGGAATATCCTTAAGCAATCTACGAATCGTTTTATCCATCCGCTCTTCTACTTCGACTTGGCTTTCTCCACCAAATTGTTTGAAGAAGTCATTATAAGGTGGCTTAGGATTCAAACTTTGATCGTGGGCTTCATAGCGACCAAAGGCAAACTCCTTCAATCCCTTATCACGCTTGAATGGCATCTTATGTTCCGTTATAATTTCCAACGTATCACTCGCTCTTTCAGAGCTTGAAGAAAAGGCATAATCAAAGTGTACGTGTTTTTCTTTTAAATAATCACGTGTAGCTTCTGCTTGCGCAATTCCTAATGGAGTTAATGGAGAATCGCATCTGCCTTGGATCTTATGGAAATAATTAAAAAAGGTTTGTCCGTGACGAACTAAATATACTGTAATCATTGTCTTCTCCCATATCGAGGTTAAAAATGAAAATACTAAAAAGAATTGGAATCGGTTTGCTCAACTTAATCGGTATTCTGCTTGTAGTAATTATCGGTTATGTGGGCTACATGCAAATGCACTACTATCGCATCCCTGATAATCGCAAACTGTCTATAAAAAATAATCAATCTAAACAATTAAGCTTGCACCATCTATACTCTATCATTACTTATAATGTTGGTTTTGGTGCATATAATCACAATTTTGATTTCTTTATGGATAAAGGTGAACTCAAAAACGGCACAAAAACGCAAGGGACACGTGGTACTGCCTTTTCTAAACAATCCGTTCTTGCTTCAACCGACGGTGTCATCAAGACGATGAAAAAACAGAATCCTGATTTCATGCTCTTTCAAGAAATCGATACCCACTCAACGCGTAGCCACTATGTCAACCAAGTTAATTTAGTTGAGCACGCTTTTAAAAATTATGACCATGTTTTTGCCAATAATTTCCACTCCGCATATCTCGCTTGGCCACTTTATGACCCACACGGCAGCGTTCAATCAGGTTTGCTTAGTATGAGTAAATACCACATGCAAAGCGCAGTTAGAAGAAAATATCCTGTTTCTTCCGCATTTATCTCCAAATTTACAGATCTTGATCGCTGCTTCACGGTTATGCACTACCCAATCAAAGGCGGAAAAGAATTAATCGTCATCAATAGTCATATGTCAGCCTATGATAAAGGCGGCAAAATGCGTAAAGCGCAAATGAAGATTCTTTCTAAAGTAATCGAAGCTGAATATAAAGCGGGCAATTACGTCATTGTCGGTGGTGACTTCAACCACGCATTAGGCCGCGACATGCTCACCCACTTTGACCATCAAGAAAAGATTCCTAGTTGGGTATCTGTTTTAGATCAAAAGATGTTGCCTAAGGATTTCATCATGGTTAAAGCAACTAACCGTGAGCGTGTAGCTACAGTTAGATCAACGGATATGAAATATCGGCCTAAGGTTAACTACCAAACAGTTGGCGATGGCTTTATCATTTCAAAAAATATTAAAGCCAAGGCTACCGATATCAACACCGATTATCATTATGCCGATCACAATCCAGTCAGATTAGGATTTAGCTTAAAATAAAAAAGCCGTTTTACGGCTTTTTTATTTTTATTCAATATCTAAATATTTAGCTAAAACTTTTAAGACACCATTCTCATCATTCGATGGTGCTTCGTATTTGGCAACCGCCTTCGTTTTAGCGTTAGCATTTTCCATGGCATAGCTATAACCACATGCCTCAAGCATGCCGATATCATTTTCACCATCACCAAAAGCAATCAAATCTTTTTGTTCAATGCCATAGTACTTAAGCATATCAGCTACACCTTTGGCTTTATTAATGCCCTTGTGCACCAGATCGATCGTCATATTACCGCTACTAGTACCGCGAACGTAATCACCATATTTTTCATTGAAGCGATCTTGAATAATTGTAGCTAATTCATCGTCGGCAGTCAGACAAACTTTCAAAATAGCATCGCTAGGATCGATATCAGTAAATTTATCGACTTCTTCTACTTTGCGATAGTAAATTCGAATATCATCTTTTGTTGCCTTATCCATACTCTTCAAGATGTAACAATGATGTTCTGCACTAACCATGATGATTGCTTCTGGATATTCGGTTTGAATAAAGTGAAGCAACTTCTGAGCAATATCATAATCGAGCGCAGTTCTTTTGATTACTTTGCCATCGGCTTCGAGAATAGCGCCATTTTCAGATACATAATCAATTCCTTCAGTGAATTCTTGAAAGTATTCATGTGATCTGATCAATTGATTACCTGTAGCTGAAATGAAGGGAATATTGTTTGCTTGTAGTTTTTTCAAAATTTTACCAAAAAGCTGATGATCAAAAGTCTTCTTTTCTGTTAAAAAAGTACCGTCCATATCAACAGCTACGGCTTTAAAGGGTATTGTAGTCATGTGTATCACCTTTCCAATACCTTTATGTTACTATGTAAGCGCTTTTGTTTCATCATTTTTAGCTAAAAATGAAATTTCTTTCACAGGTAATCATATATTTCACTTCATGCAAGAAGTTTTATTTTAATGGGTACGTATATGAATAATGCGCTGTTTCTGGCACTTTATCCCAGGTTACCGTGTGGCCTGCACCATGTGAACAAAAGACCGAGTTAGGCGTATTTTCTAGATCTGAAACAGGATCATAATTTTTCTGTTCGATGATTTCTTGAGCATTATGACAAGGCAAATAACCCTTTACGACGCATTCAAAGATTCCGTCACCATGCGTGTAGCCACGTACTTGCGCAGCGTAATCCTGCATTTCACTAACTGGTGCCGAGCCTTCAATGATGGTGCGGTCGCCTTTATTTTCTGGTGAATTAAACTGACCACTCATTCTTTGAATATCACTCAGCGCGCGGCCCACATGTTCTTGACTTACTTCAAGGCGGAAATCATACCATGGTTCAAGTAAGATCAATTGGTCCTGCTCTTTTAATTCCATCAGGCCCTGACGCACCGCACGATAAGTTGCTTCTCTAAAGTCGCCACCGACTGAGTGCACAATACTACCTTTACCGCCAAGCAAAGTAATTTTTACGTCTGTAATTGGCGTACCCAGTAAAACTCCCAAATGCTCTTTTGATTCAAGAGCTGTCATAATCTGATGTTGCCAATTTTTGGTTAAAACTTCTAGACTGCAGTTATTTTCAAAAACTACGCCACTATTTCTTGAACCTGGTTCAAGCAACAGGTGCACTTCCGCATAGTGACGCAACGGTTCAAAGTGACCTACGCCTTCTACTGGTTGAGCAATAGTCTCTTTGTATAAAATGCTGCCTTGTTCAAAATCAACGGTTAAAGTAAAACGTTCCTGCAACAATTGTTTTAAAATCTCGAGTTGAATTTTCCCCATCACCTGAACGCGAAGTTCCTGCAAATGTTCTGACCAAGTTACATGAAGCTGTGGATTTTCGTCTCCTAGCGTCTTTAAGGCCATCAGACAGGCATGAATATCCTCATCCAGTGGATTAAGCTTGTAAGTTAAAACTGGCTTTAGACTGGCTTCTTTTGCGTCTGTAGCGCCAAAGCCTTGTCCTGGATAAGTCTTAGTTAAACCAGTAGCTGCAACAATTTCGCCTGCATTTACTTTTACAACCGTCGTAAATTTTTCACCGTTATATTCGCGCAATTGATTAATCTTTTCGCCGGCTAATTCAGTTTTTGCCTGCAATTTGCCGCCTAAAATTTTAATCCAGCTAAGGCGCTCCCCATTTTTATCATGCGAAATCTTGAAGCATCTAGCTGAAAAATCAGGACTATATTCTTTTTCTTTAGTCCACTTATCAAAGCCTGCTAAAAATTCCGTAATTCCAGTTAATTTCAGAGCTGAGCCAAAATAAACGGGATAGATCTTTCTCTGCACAATTAAATTTTGAATATCCGAATTCATAATTTCCTCGCCATTCAGATATTTTTCGAGCAGCTGATCATCAGCCGAAGCCACATTTTCATAAAAAGTTTGATCTTCTTGGCTAAAATCCAGGCAATTTTCACTTAAACTTTTTTGAATATCGGTTAAAACCTGACCTTTATTTGTACCTGCAATATCGATTTTATTAACAAAAATAAAAACAGGCACATGATTTTTCTCAAGTAAATTCCACAGCGTCTTGGCATAACTGGTGACGCCATCGGTCGCCGAAATAACCAAAATCGCATAATCTAAAACGCTCAGCACTTCTTCGGTTTGAAAAGCAAAATCGACGTGCCCTGGCGTATCAAGCAAAGTAATCTCTGCATCATCCGTGGTCAATTTAGCCTCATGAGAAAAAATAGTAATGCCCCGTTTTTTCTCAAGTTGTTGGGTATCTAAAAATGCATCCCCATTGTCCACTCTTCCCAAATTCCTGATATTTCCTGCCCGATACAGCAAGGCTTCAGAAAGAGTCGTCTTACCCGCGTCAACGTGGGCCACAATTCCTGTTGTAATTTTCTTCATCATTTTTCACCTAAAAAAAGTATCTTATCTCAAAGATAAGATACCCTTCTCATTAATTCAATTAATACTTCTTTTGAAAATCATTCTGCATCAATTTAACGAATTCTGGATAATTTTCCACTTCAAAAATTGGGTGCAAATGGAGCGTATTTTTACGGTGACGGTGATTGTACCAGATGCTATCAAAGCCATATTCTTCTGCACCTAAAATATCGGATTGCAAGCCATCGCCAAAGAAGACTGTTTCATCAGGACCGATCTCAGTTCGACTGAAGAAATAATCAAAAGCATGTGGATTCGGCTTAGAATAATGGGCTTCTTCTGAAGTAACAATCAAATCAAAATATTTTTTCACGCCAGCTAGTTCCAAGCGGTGATTTTGCATA
Source organism: Lactobacillus sp. OTU4228 (assembly GCF_001006945.1). Lineage (NCBI taxonomy): Bacteria > Bacillati > Bacillota > Bacilli > Lactobacillales > Lactobacillaceae > Lactobacillus > Lactobacillus sp. OTU4228. The sequence goes on along the minus strand of NZ_CDLD01000041.1, from coordinate 107,401 downwards.
AACTTTTCACCATTACTCAAAATAGTTAATTTATAGCCCTGCTTCTTCGCAAACTTCAAAGTATCTTTTATACCCGGCAGAAGTTTATGTGCTTCGCCAAAGTATGAACGATATTCGTCCATGGCCTTTTTACCATCAATCTCAATTCCAAAATGATCCTTGATAAAGTCATGAAAGGTCATTTCACTCAGCTGTTCATAGGTTAACTCGCCTTGTTCAAGTCTGCGCCATAATCCCTGATTGTAAGCATGGTACTGGCGCTGAAGTTCTTGAGATAATGGCCAATGATGTGCATTAAAAAGACTGTGCAAAGCAAAATCTTCAGTTGCCGCAAAATCGATAATAGTATCATCAACGTCAAAAATAATTTGTTTATAGCGCAATGTGGTTAGTCCTTTCCTTAATTCTAGAATATTAATTATATCAGTTTTTAAAAATTAAATGAAAAAAGTGATTGACAACTTTTTAATAACTCTTTAAAATTTGTGACAACAAATAATTTGAATGAAAGGAAGATTTAACCATGTTTAAGAATGTAGTAATCAATCGTTGGCAATTCCAGCACTAGAGTTGTTTCTGCACGCTTATTAAAAGCACGGATGCGACTCAGATACTTTTCGCATCTGTGCTGGTAAATCTTCATAAAAAAGTAGCCCGCACGGATTTAATAAACGTGCGGGTTTTTTTGGACATTTCCCGTAAAACGGAAATGTCCTTTTTTGTTTATGGGAGTCGGAAAAATGAAAAGATTAATCGGAACAATTATTGCTCTCTTCGCCTTTTTAGTTGCCGCATTTGTTATAGAGGTAAATAAACAAACTACAGCGCAAAAAGAAAAGGTTGTGGGCATTTTACAAACTATGAGTCACCCAGCCTTGGATCAGATCCACCGCGGTATTATTAAGGGTCTTGAAGACGAAGGTTACCGCGAAGGTAAAAATATCCAAATCGGTTTTCAAAATGCCCAAGGCGATCAAAGTAATTTGAAATCAATGAGTGATCGTTTTAACCAAAGAAATGCGGCAGTGACAATCGGAATTGCGACACCAGCTGTTCAATCTTTGGCTAACGAATCAGGCGACACGCCAGTAATCATGGGTGCAGTCAGTGATCCACTAGGAACGCACTTAGTTAAAAGTTTGAACCATCCTGGTGGCAAAGTTACCGGGGTGCAAGATCGTCAGCCTATTCCAGCTCAATTAAAATTGTTGCGGACGATTTTACCTAAAGCTAAACGGATCGGGGTTGTCTACACCTCAAGCGATGATTCATCCGCATCTGAATATCGTGAATTTAGAAAATTAGCTGAAAAAGAAGGCCTCACAGTTCGTCCATACACGATCACTTCTACCAATGATATTGAACAAGTTGCCCAAACCATGGCGGGCAAAGTTCAAGCAGTGTATGTACCTACCGACAACACCGTTGCTTCAGGAATTGCCACCTTGCTTAAGGCAACTAACGAAGCAAAGATTCCTGTTTTCCCAGCTGCCGATACCATGGTTAAGTCAGGTGGTCTTGCCACTAGATGTGTGAGCCAGTTCGACATGGGAGTTTTAACTGGTCACATGGCCGGACAAATTTTGAAAGGTAAAAATCCAGCAGATACACCGGTTAGAAAAGTGACCAGCTATGAAACTATGATTAACCAAAAAGCCGCAAACGAATTAAACATTCATATTCCAGACAGCGTCATCAAGGCTGCACAAAAGAAAGGACGGATTATCAAATGAGCCTTATTACATCAACTATCGGGCGAGGTCTCTTATGGGGAGTCTTAGCCTTAGGCCTATTTCTCACTTTTAGAATTTTAAATTTCCCTGATATGACTGTTGAAGGAACATTTCCCTTCGGTGCAGCGATTTGCGTCAGTGCTTTAGTACACGGCGTTGATCCGGTGCTGGCTACCATCCTTTCATTTTTAGGCGGGATGCTTACAGGGTTAGTTACTGGACTACTTTATACCAAAGGCAAAATTCCAGTTTTACTTGCTGGAATTTTAACCATGACTGGTGTCTACTCAGTCAACTTGCGTATTTTAGGTAAAGCAAATGTCGGCTTGCTCAACAAAGCTACTTTGCTTAACGAGAAGTTTTTACAAAAGTTGCCTACTAACTTCCCTACTATTGTGGTTGGTCTCTTCTTTGCAGTATTGATTATCCTTTTGTTAGCTTTTTTTCTAAATACCGACCTTGGTCAAAGTTTCATCGCAACTGGTGATAATGAAAAAATGGCTCGCTCACTGGGTATCAACACCGATAACATGAAGATCCTAGGCTTGATGCTTTCAAACGGCTTAATTGGTTTAACTGGTGGTTTGATCGCCCAAAACGGTGGTTATGCCGACGTTAACATGGGGATCGGAACAATGGTTATCAGCCTTGCCGCAATCATTATCGGCGAAGTCGTTTACGGCAACAATTTAACTTTAACTGCTCGTTTAATTGCCATCATCATCGGCAGTATCATCTACCGTTTGATTTTGTTATTAGTTTTGCAACTAGGCTTCAGCACCAACGACTTCAGATTGATCTCCGCAATCATCTTAGCTATCTGCATGATGTTGCCATTGTTTGAGAAAAAGTTCCATGTACGTAAATTATTGAAAAAAGGAGTTCAAAAACCATGAGCACAATTTTAGATTTACAAAACATTACCACCACAGTTAATGAAGGTACAAACGAAGAAAAGCAAATTCTCAAAAACATCAACTTAAAACTGGAAGATGGCGACTTTGTGACCTTGCTGGGGACCAACGGTGCAGGTAAATCTACCCTGCTAAATATCATCAACGGCTCCATTTTTCCCATTACTGGGAAAGTCCTCTTAAAAGACCGTGATTTAACTCCTTTATCTGAAGTAAAACGTGCCAAGTATATTGCCCAAGTTTTCCAGGATCCTAAGATGGGAACTGCTCCAAGAATGACGGTTGCCGAGAACTTACTTTTAGCTACTAAGCGTGGTCAACATCGTGGCCTGCGCCCTAGAGGGCTCGATAAACACATGAAAGAATTTGAAAAAGAGACTGCTCAGCTGCCTAATGGATTAAATGAGCGCTTAAATACTTTCGTGGGCAATCTCTCAGGTGGTCAGCGCCAAACACTCAGTTTCTTAATGGCTACCATCAAAAAGCCAGAATTATTGTTGCTAGATGAGCATACAGCTGCCCTTGATCCTAATACCAGCCGCGATTTACTCGAATTAACTGATCAAGTTGTACGCGAAGAAAAATTAACCTGCATTATGATCACCCACCAATTAAAAGATGCCATTAAGTATGGCAATCGGATGGTAATTCTGAATAGCGGGCAAATTGTATTAGATGTTAAAGGTGAAGAAAAGAAAGAATTAACTGAAGAAGATATTTTGCAATATTTCACTGATTAGTTATTTTTACTCATATGTTCCGTAAAATAAGCACTATGAAATGGCTTTAATTCTGACTAAAATAAGAATTGAGATCATAATAAAGGGACTTATACTAAGAAAACAGTTATCTAAAATAGATAGCTATTTTTATTTATTTTGCCAATTTTTAACTAAAAATAATTGAAAACGTTATTCTAGCAACATTTGTGGGACCTAAATTATTTTCAAAAAATTCAAATTATCCCTTGAATTTAATAATATATGTTAGACGCAAAGAAATTAGCTAAAGTTGTTTCAGTCGCAGTCGCTTCAATGAGTTTATTAGGTGTCAGTGCTTCAGTTACCGAAGCTGCTAGTTTCACTGCCCCAAAGTTGGGTGTTGCAGAAGTTGCTCCTACTAACCCAGCTATCAAGAAAGGCGACAAGATCTTCGTTACTGTTAAAGATACCAAGACGCTGTTTTAAACGCAAACGGTGGAAAGCCCGCTAAGACAGTTTCAATGGATTCAACTTTCACTGCTAAGGATGTTAAGAAGACTAACGGCAAGAAGCTTGTTAAGATCAGTGGCAATCAATGGTTAGACACTAAGGATGTTGTTAAGGATTAATAAAAATATTCAGATCTAACAAAATGAATAACTAAAAAATGCACGAAGCCAAATTCTGACTTCATGCATTTTTATTTTGGTCTAAATTATTTTACGTAGGTTTCTTTAATGCTGATAACTGATAAAGCAGCTAAGAATCCTGAAATACCAGTGATTAACATCATAGCTGGCATTGAGTTACCTACCATTGGGAAGATGATAAAGCTGAGTAATGAAGCGACAATCTGTGGCAAACAAATTGAACAGTTGAATAAGCCAAGGTAGGTTCCCATGTGTTTACCTGATAAAGCGTTAGATACCATAGTCAATGGATAAGTGTTCATCCCTGCCCAGCTGATTCCGATTAAAATGAATGAAAGAATCAGCAGCATTTGTGAATGAACCAAGAAAATTGAAGTGTAGCCAATTGCACCTAATGCCAAACTTAAGCCGTAGCCTAACTTATGACGATTGTTTGGTACTTTAGCCAAAACATATGACCAAATTACAGCCGCAATTGATTGAACAGCAGTCAATACGCCGAACCAGTTACCTGCAATTTGGTAGCCTGCTGAAGAAGCGGAAGTAGTGTTCCATACGTTTTGCGCAATCGCACCAGTTGCATAAGTTGAAAGGTATTGGAATGAAATCCAGCTGAAAAATTGGACTAATGAAACTTGCCAAAATACTTTTGGCGCTTTCTTTAGCAATTCAATCCAACCGCCACCTTCTTTGTTATCTGATTCCTTGATACCATGGTAACGAGCATAAGTTTCTGGATCATATTCATGAACTCTGAAGATGGTGAACAATGAAGTAATTACCAAAACAGCTGCACCAACATAGAATGAAATGACAACTGATTGTGGTACCACACCCTTTTTAGCAGTATTAGCAACACCAAAACTAGTTAACAAGAATGGGAAAAATGCGGCAATTACAGCACCAAAGTTGGAAAGCATACTTTGAATTCCGTAAGCATATGATTTTTGTTCATCGTTAACCATATCACCGATCATCATCTTAAATGGCTGCATGGCCATGTTAGAAGCAACGTCCAATATGGCAATTGCGACAGCACCGAAAATAAGTGCTTCTAAGGATCCATATCCTAAGCCAAAACTACCAACATTTGGCAAAATGACCATTGTGATTACGGCGAAGATCATCCCGATTAACAAATAAGGTAATCTTCTACCAATCTTAGGAATCCAAGTACGATCTGATAAGGATCCGATTCCTGGTTGCACCACCAGACCAGCAAGTGGTGGCAAAATGAAGAACCAACCTAATTTTGTTGGGTCAGCCCCTAAAGTTTGGAAAATTCTACTCATTTGTGAAGTTTCCAAAGTAAATGCAATTTGTACGCCTAAATAACCTAAGCTAATCATCCAAATAGTGGAAGCGGCTAGCGTTGGTAAACCTGATTTTTCTTGCTTCAAGTTCTCTTTCTCCTTCCATCTAAATCGCTTTCATATTTTAAATGATATCGATTTCAGAAAGAGCTTTCAATACGATTTGCTCTGTTAACGGTAACTTAATTGCATAAACATTTCTTGATTTTTTCTAAAAGCAGCATACTTAATCTACGCTCTCTCCATCTCTTGGTAGTAAAATATTCTCATAGATTATGGAGGTATGAAACTATGCTTTCACTTTTGTTAACAATTTTCTTGATTTGGCTTTTCTTCAAGTTGGGGGTTGGCTTAATCAAGATTTTCGGCTTCTTACTCATTGCCGGATTGATTTTCGTATTTTGCGCATACTTGCTCATCCCATTCCTGGCTCTGGTAGCCGTGGGTGGATTGTTGTTTGCGGCAATAAGATAATTTAATTGAATAAAAAATAAAGAGGCCTTTCGGCCTCTTTTTTACATGCTCTTCAAATTTTTAACAATCAATTTAGCTAATATCTCATAGCCTGCATCCCCAAAGTGCAAACCATCATTTTTCATTCCTTGGGCAGTCTTCTTGATGTCCCCTGCATCTAGCATCGCCTGACATAAATCCGCATATCTAAAATGATATTCCTGAGCGACTTCTTCGACTGCTTTGGCATATTTTTCTACTAAAGCATTATCGCGCACAAGCTGCTTTTCCTCATCAACGGCGGGTGGCGAAACAAGCAAAACATGTGGCGGATAATATGCACAAATTATCGCTGAACAAATCAATTCCATATTTTGCTTAAATTGCGTTAACGGTACCTGCTTATGCGTTGCCAGATCATTAGTCCCAAGTAAAATTACCAAGTTATCGCACTTTTTCACGCTCAAAACTAATTCATTAAGTCTTGCAAAAAACGCACCTGAATTGATCCCCGACACTGCAGTATTTTCAATTTCTACGTCAGGCAACATCTTTTTTAAATTCCAGTTAATATGCGGCTCTTCTTTGCCTTCATTGCGTGCGATGATGCTATCGCCTGTCAGTAATAATCTCATTTTAGAACTGCCTTCTTCTTACTCTTTTTAGTTGGCTTAATGCCTAAAACATCCAAGAAGAAAGTAAAGATTGGCACACCTACGATCAAGCCCCAGCTGCCCCAGAAATGTTCTGCCACAAGCAAAACCAAGAATGTGTAGAAAATTGGTAATTCAGTCTTGCTGGCCATGAACTTAGGATTTAAGACATAGGCTTCAACGGCGTGAATAATCATGATCATAATGAAAATGTAAATCACGTAGCGAATGCCGCCTACTGAGTAGCCCACAATACTTAGCGGAATCAGTGAAATGATTACACCAGCAACTGGAACCAAACTCAAAATGAAGACCATCAAGCCTAAGGCGACAATCTGTGGCATTCTCATTATAGCCAAACCGATCATTGTCAAAGCTGTGTTACAAATCGCAATAAGGGATTGGGCCTCAAGCACTACACCAAAGGTATTGGTAAATTTTTTACCGAAGTAACAAATATCTTCAAAGAGCCACTTCAAGTAGCCGCTTTTAACGAATAAACTAGAGAATTCTCTCATCTTCTTTAATTCAATCGTGTAAAAGAAACTTAAGATCAGTGACATAAATGTCGCGATGGTCAGCGTGCCGATATTAGTAGCAGTGTGAAAGGCAAAAGTCATAGCGTGCTTTGCCTGTTCAATCAACTCGCCTTTACTAATGTAACGCGTTACGTACGACATCAAACGCAACGATTCATCGCTTTCATAAAATGCCATAACGGACTTTACCATCTTACTGATTTGCACCATCAGCATGGGCAAGTAAACCGTTATAACGAAATACAATAGCGCCAGAATTATCAGATACGTGACGACAACTATTATCCCTGTCGGCATCTTAGGAATGTAACGCTGGACTAAACGAATCAGGTGCACGATTACGTAAGTAAAAATAAATGTTAACAGAATCGTATTCATCATTGCCCGCATCTCGTACAAACAAGCTACGATTAACAAAAATACGACAACTCTACGCAATGGCACATTGTCTTTAAATTTTTGCCAAGCTGTATTCATGAATCAAACCTCGTTTTTTCATTATTTTTGATTGTAACATGATAATTTTCTATATTTTTTGCTTTCTAAAGCTATACCACATTTTATCTAAAATTTTTTCTAATTTATTAGCCCTATTCTGATGGGATTTGCAGTTTACAAATCAATGCTATCCGCGATAATTTTCTACAAACCACAAGATATTGTGGTACATTTAGATATGTGCTCATACATAATGTGTTTTGCGAAACAATAATAATCTTTTAGGAGTGAAAAACATGCCATCTACTAGAATTGAACTAGATCAAAACTTTATTGATCAAGTGAAACATGAAATCAAACCTCACTGGGGTGAACTTGGCTGGGTAACCTATAAGAGAACTTATGCCCGTTGGCTTCCTGATCAAGATCGTTCAGAAAACTGGGATGAGACAGTTAAGCGTGTGATCGAAGGTAACATCAACCTTGATCCACGTCTAAAAGACTCTCCCTCTAAAGAAGTTATCAGCGAATTGACCAATGAAGCTAAACGATTATTCCGTTTAGTTTATGGCTTATCAGCTACCCCTTCAGGTCGTAACCTTTGGATTTCAGGAACCGATTATCAAAAACGGACTGGCGATTCATTAAACAACTGCTGGTTCATCGCTATTCGTCCTCAAGAATATGGCGACAGTCACATCGTGCCTTCTTACGTTGATAAGAGAGAAAAAGCTGTCTCCATGCCTTTCTCCTTCCTATTCGATCAATTAATGAAAGGCGGCGGCGTTGGTTTTTCAGTTGTTAACGACAACATCAAGCAAATTCCTAAGGTTAATAACAAAATCGATTTAACTGTTGTAATCGATAAAGGCAGCAAGTCACACGATGCCTCAATCAAGGTTGGCGCCATTGATAAAGACGAATGGAAAAAGCAAAATCCAGATCAAGACGACGTGATTTACTACAGATTGCCTGATACTCGTGAAGGCTGGGTTCTTGCCAATGCCCGTTTAATTGATATGCACTTTAACCAAACCAATCCTGATCGAAAGACCAAATTAGTTTTGGACATTACTGATATTCGTCCATACGGTGCCAAGATCCATGGCTTCGGCGGTACTGCTTCAGGTCCAATGCCTTTAGTTGAAATGTTTATCGATATCAACAACGTCATTAATGCCCGCGCAGGTAAAAACTTGACTGCTGTTGATGCGACTGACATTTGTAACTTGATTGGTAAAACAGTTGTTGCCGGCAACGTTCGTCGTTCAGCTGAGCTTGCACTTGGCTCTAGTGACGACCAAGACTTTATCAAGATGAAGCAGGATAAGAAAAAGCTTTATCACCACCGTTGGGCTTCTAACAACAGTGTGGCCATTAATTCTAAGTTTAATAATTATGGTCCAATTGCTGACGGCATTTTGCATAATGGCGAGCCTGGTATCGTTAACTTAGATTTGTCACGCAACTATGGTCGTATTGTTGATGGCTATCAACCAGGAATTGACGATGACGTTGAAGGTACTAATCCTTGTGGCGAAATTTCTTTGGCAAATGGTGAGCCATGCAACTTGTTTGAGGTCTTCCCATACATCGCTGAAATGCAAGGCTGGGACTTAAAGGAGGCCTTCGCCTTAGCTACTCGTTTTGCTAAGAGAGTTACCTTTAGTCACTACGACTGGGAAGTTTCACGTAAGATTATTCAAAAGAACCGCAGAATCGGTATTTCAATGTCTGGTATTCAAGACTGGCTGCTTAATGACTTGGGCCACAGAGTAGTCACTGGCTTTGAAGATGCCGTTGATGCAGAAACTGGTGAAAAGATTAAGAAACCAATCTATGATTCACAGGCAGTTGAAAGAGTGGATGGCTTATACAAGGCTGTAGTCGACGCAGATAAGGCCTACAGCAAGGAATTAGGCACCCACCCATCAATTAAGCACACCACAGTTAAACCATCTGGTACGGTGGCTAAATTGGCTGGTGTGTCAGAAGGGATGCACTTCCACTATGCTGGTTATTTGATTCAGAGAATTCGTTTCCAGGCTAGTGATCCATTGCTTCCAGCCTTAAGAGAATGCGGCTATCATACTGAACCAGATATTTACACTAAGAACACTATTTGCGTCGAATTTCCATTACGGGCTGCTCACGCCGATAGTAAAAACTTTGCTTCTGCCGGAACGGTTTCAATTGCGGAACAATTCGCGACCCAAGCATTCTTGCAAACATACTGGTCTGACAATGCCGTCAGCTGCACCATCACCTTCCAATCAGATGAAAGTGACGAAATTGCTCCACTTCTTCACCAATACAGACACACTATTAAATCAACTTCACTTCTTCCTTACTACGGTGGTTCACTCAAGCAAGCTCCAAAAGAGCCAATTGACAAGAAGACCTATAAAGAAAGAGCTGCTTTGATTACTGATGATGTTGAAGAAGTATTTGCAAAGCAAAATGATGATCAAAAGGGATTAGAAATTGTAGGACAAACCGACTGTGAAGGCGGAGCTTGCCCAATCAAGTAATTTATTAGGAGATAAAAATGAAGAACAAACACAAATTTAGTTTATTATTTACAATCGTTGCATTTTTAACTTTATTTTTGACGGGATGCTCAAATAATAGTTCATCCACTGCCAAAAAGAGCTCTAACAATCAAATTACGGTTAACTACACCTTGAAACAAGGCAAGAAAACCGTAAGTGATAAATCCGTTAAGATTCCTAAGAAAAAGGCCAAGGTAATTACCGGTCTTAAGAAAGCATGGAAAGTGCAAGAAACTAAGGGTTTTATTACTTCAATCGATGGTAAAAAGCAAAACCCTAAGAAAAAGATTTATTGGACTTACACAATTAACGGCAAATGGGCAACCAAAGGTGCCGACAAACAAGCTGTTGCTAACAAGGATAAAGTTAAATTTACTCTAGACAAGGTGAAGTAATTTATGGTTACTGAGCGGCTGCAAATCAGACAAATCGCATTACTGGCCATGCTTACAGCAATGTGCGTGGTCTTGCGTATCTTCAAAATTATTCCTATTCCCAACGTACAACCAGTAACTGATATCTTGATGATCGCTACTCTTTATTTGGGTATCGGCTCAGGTATCACTTTAGCTGCTTTGACAATGTTGATTTCTAATATTTATTTGGGATTCGGCATTTGGACTATTCCCCAAATTTTAGCTTATGCTGGTTGTGTATTAACTGTGGCCTTTTTAAACAAAGTTACGCCACTGCAAAATCACTTTTGGTTACAGGTAGCTTTGGCCACCTTTTTAGGTTGGGAATACGGCTTTTTAGTCGACCTGGGGATGACTATTTTCGGTGGTTTGCCTGCTTTCATCGCTTACCTTGTTTCTAGCTTCGCCTTTGATACCTACCATGCAATTGGCAACTTTGCCTTCTACTTTGTTTTATATAAACCAATCACCAAAGCACTTGAAGCCTATCAACGGAGGATAATCTAATGACAATCAAAATCTACACTAAAGTTGGCGACAAAGGGCTAACCAAGCAGGTTACTGGTAAAATAGTGCCAAAATATGACCTGCAAATTGAAGCATTTGGCAATGTGGATGAGCTTCAATCATACCTTGGTGTGGTGATTGCCAACTTATCAAAGAATTGCCGGGAATTACGTAAAGAGCTGGAAAACGTTCAGCGTAATTTATACCAACTGCAAGCCGATATTGTCGTTAAGCACCATCATGAAATTAGTGAGAAAAATGTCACACAGTTAGAAGACCGCATTAATGAATTAACTCCTAAAATACCCACTATTCCTGAATTTATCTTGCCTGGTGGCAAGGTTACGGGTGCTAACTTACAATATGCTAGAACCGTTGCTAGACGTGCCGAAAGGTCTTTAGTCAAGTTGAGTTTAAATGAACAAAAATTAAACGATTGCGATTTGGAGTACATGAATCGCCTTTCCGATTACCTTTTCATCTTAGGACGCTACGCAAATGTACTTGATGGTTACACCGAAATAAAAAGCAAAGTGCGAGAAAAAAACCGTATTAATGGCTAAAAAACACCGTTGCCGGATTAAGCAGCGGTGTTTTTGTTTGAGCGATTTTCTTTTTCAAGAATTGCTTTCTTTATTTCCATAAACTTAGGTGCATCCAAAACTCTTAATTTAGGGAAGCTCTTAAGCATACGTTTTTGGTTCCAACTTAAACGATTTGGTTTTAATTCGTCGTAGTGCTGAATAACTGAGTGATGCCAGTCGCCAACTTTAAGTCTGCCTTTCTCAGCCATTCTGCTTTCTACTCTGGATCTAACGCGTTCAATAAATTGGTTGATGCGATTGTCCCACATCTTGGTTGTAATATGGAATCTTTCGACACTGATTACAGTTAAGATTGTATCGATTCCCATAACTATCGTGATCCCTACGGCTAACCAACCATGCGTATCTCTTTCCTCAATATTGATAATCTTTTGTACAAATGGCTGGATAAATTTTACTAGTAGAATTACGCCGAAGCCCCAGAATAAGGAAATAACTGGCGCTACACGACCTTGGATGTTACCCCACAATTTTGAGTAATCCCATAATTTAAGATGGAAGACTTTTTCAAGGAATAAACTCGCGACATATTCGAAGACTGTCGCGACAATGATTCCGACGATAAATAGCAAGAAGATATTGTCTTGGACATCTTTAGTGCAGATTAAGACTGTAGTAACTGCGAATCCATAGACTGGACAATATGGGCCAAACAAAAAGCCACGATATTCATAATGATGATCTTTGATCGAACAATATATTGTTTCCCATAACCAGCCAATAAAAGAATATGTAAAAAATAAAACAATAATTTCAGAAATAGTGTATGGCATCTTTATATTTCTCTTTCAATATACAAGCTTATATATCCATAATAAGTGAAAGAGAGTAATTTGGCTATCGAAAATATAGATTTTATTAACTATCTACTTTTCCTTTTTTAAGCCCAATGTAAGGGCACCCACAATTAGAGCAAATAAACCGATGATAGACAAGAAAAGTGATGCAGATTCGCCTGCTTTAGGAAGGCTAGCTGAAGAAGTTCTATTTCTGTGTCGATTATGCTTTTTGAAGCTAACTTCTTTTAGATCATCATCGTCTAAAATTTTATCTGCGACAGTTTTGAAGTCCTTATCACTATGTCTAACCCTAGTTGCTTTAGGTGTACTAATTGTAGTTGGCTGATTATCCAAGCCTGTTAAACCCGTTACTGGGAGCTTTAACTCTTTATTTCCTAATTCAGTGTCTGCTTTTTCTTCTCTTCTTCCATCAGCATTTCGAGCCACCAGCATCTCATTTCCGTCTGTCCTTCTAATTCGCGTAGCTTTTTCCCCATATCTATACCTCTTTGGATTTTCTTTATCAAACTTAATTTCATGGTTTGCGACTTGGACATTTAAAGATTTTTCATCCCAAATTAAACCTTCAGGTATAGCATTTTCCACTACAACTTGATCATATTCTGCCTTTTTTGGATCAATCTTGATTTCCCAGGAAATATTGTCTTGATCAAAAATTCCGTTAATATCAACAGAGCTAATTTCTTCTACAGGATTATTTTGTCCTACTACATGAAGAAACTTAGTTACATCACCCGCTTGAATAAACAAGGTCTGACCTCTTTCAGATTTGTTTTTAACTTGCAGATCAAAATCAATTTGACCAGTTACATTTTCAAAATCCTCTATATTGTCATTGAATAAGATAACTACGCCATCTTGATCAACAACATATTGACCTACTTCATGATCTCTACCTGCTTCATCCTGAATTACGAGTCTATTATTTTCTTTAATCCCTTGAAGCGATGCACCACCTACATTTTCCCACGTAATTTTCATCAGACTGTTAGCAGTAAAAGCCTGTCTTCTATCACTAAACTTGGCCTGCACATGCACAAAATCATCGTTAAACTTGGCTCTCTTTTTATCAACCTTGAGTGAGACAAAATTATCGCTCACATCCATCACGGCTGCCTGAACGGTTCTTACTCCTTGGGCAAAGGATAAAAAACAAAAGAAAGCAATGCCTACAAGAATCTTTCTCATTTTTCCCTCCGTACAACTTTTTTGTTATTTGAAATTATACGGAGATAAACTTGTAGAACAATGCTTTCTTCAATGGAAAAATACACTTTTACAGTTTTGTCGCAATTTAGCAAACAAAACTGCTTTTTTGTTTATTCAATAAACAAAGACTTATCAAAAAAAGCCCACCCTTTGGGTGGACCTTCAAAATTAATAATTTAATCTGATTTGTAATGAACCTGTTTCTACACAGTCGCCAAAGCACTTCATTGCGGCATCGTATGTGGACTTAGCTGTCTTATCGTTAGCCTCTTGAAGTTTCTTTTGCAATTTTTCACCGTCAAGATCTTGGACTTCTTGATCAGTTTCAAGTAAAACATGACGACCAGCAGCTAAAGTACTTTGTTTCATCTCTTCAATTGAAGCACTGTAGCGGAATGGGTGCTCGTCAGCAATTGTTGTAATTGCATGAGTAAGCCAGTACATATCTTGAATATCGAAATGTTCCTTAGTATCGCGATAAGTACTTGGAGTATCAAGAATATTGGTGTAGTAAGGAGCAATACCATTGAAGGCATTTGGACCAAAGGCTACCCATTGAACACCAGCGATTTTTTCTGGAACGTTGTTTCTAATTTGCAAGATTGATAATTCTTGGTTACGTTGGAAACCAATTGGACGGAAGGCATGACGGTCTGCGTCTGTACCCTCTAAGCCATATGGATCGTACTTAGTGTGTTGATAACGTGAAGACAATGCATACTTAAAGTCTTCAATAGTAAGCAAGTGTTCAGGCTTTTTTGCAAATGGTAATTCTGGATCGTCTGGTTCACGAACGTCACTTGGGTTAAACAACTTTTGAATATACCATTCACGTGGAATGTTGTATTCATAGTCTGAATCGTCATGGCTACCAAAAATATGACGCAAATTGTATGGATTGCCTTGATGATCGATGTCTAAATAATTATCTTTAATCATCTTTTCCAAATCGGCAGAAGCCATTGTGTCGTCGCTATTAAAGTCAAAGTCGGTAATACTGAACCAGTTAGGTGCAGCAACGTAGCAGTCATCAGGCACACGTTTTGCGGCCCAGTGGTGGCCACCGATTGTTTCCATGTACCAAACTTCGTCCCTATCTGAAAAGGCAACACCGTTTGATTCATAGGTACCATACTTTTCAAGGTATTTACCTAAAAGCTTTACCCCTTCACGAGCTGAATAAATATATGGCAAAACGATGGTAACAAAATCTTCTTCACCGATACCCTTTTTATTCATTGGATCCACGCCCAAAACACGTGAATTAGTGGTGCTAGTTTCAGTAGCTGACATAGCAACGTTTGCGGCATTGATGCCGGCTTCACCCCACCAGCCCATCTTCTTCATAGTTGATTCAAGTTCAGGCACAGCGGTGTAACGCATTGGATCACTTGGCAGATCTACCTTGCATTTTGAAGTTACGGATTGATATTCCTTAGGTTGCTTGTCTGGCGTTACAACGATGAAACGCTTAGGGTTAAAAGCGTGACCGTAGTCTTCATTTCTGGCAACTAGAGTTGAACCGTCGGTAGTAGCTTTTTTACCGGCTAAAATTGTTGTACATGGCATAATTGATTCCTCCTATAATTTGTTTCTTATCCTTATTGTAAAACTTTTATAGGTTAAATTATTTTAGTTTTATTTAGTCAAAGCTAAAAGATTCCAAAATAATGCTGCTAAAATATCTTTAAGATCAAACAACAGAGGATAAAGTCATGCTATACATCGGACAAACATATTCAACATCAATCCAAGCTAAGAAATACGCAGAAAAAACTTCTAATAATATTTTAGAAATTAATGATTCCGCACAAAATAATTATTATAACCAAACTCACTTAGGCAGCAGTCCTAAAAACTATAATAATCAGCGCGGTATTACACAATATAGTGATCAAGAATGCATCATAATATCTAGCACTAATCACATTAGAAGTGACGCTTATAATCCATGGGAAGATGAATTTAATGAAGATATCGGCTACATATATTATTACGGCGATAACAAAACAGCAGATAAAGATCCAGCAACTACAACTGGCAATAAACGACTACTCGAACAGTTCAAATTAAGTCACAGTAATGATCCTAAAGAAAGAGCCAAAGCTATTCCAATTTTATTTTTTGAAAGTAAAAAACAAGGCGAACGAACTTTTCACGGATATGGCACAGTTGAATCAATTAAATTAGTCACTCAGTATAGCGGCTCCAATAAGAATAAAACTTATTTTTCAAACTATCTTTTTACATTCTGTGTTTTTTCTCTTAAAAAGGAACAAGAAGGCTTCAATTGGGACTGGATCGATGCCAGAAGAGAAAAAGATAAATTCGCTCCTTGTTTAGCACCAAAAGAATGGCAAGAGTGGATTAAAGATGGCGATTTTAATAAAATTAGACGTCACGTTTACGGTCGAAGTACTGCCAACAAAAAGGAACAACTACCTACACCTGGTAGTAAGTTAGATATAATTCTCCAAAAAATATATTCTCACTATCAAAATAATCCTTTTGGTTTTGAATACTTAGCTAAAGATGTAACTCGCCTATTAATCGAGGACTCTGGCACTATCTGCCACGATGGTTGGGTTACTAAGGCATCTGGAGATGGCGGATATGATTACGTACTAAGAATTGATATTGGAAATCATGGCTTAAGCCAAGTTAGACAGGTAGTTCTCGGACAAGCTAAATGCTACGAAAGAAATAATGGAGTTAGTGGCAAAGATGTTGATCGAATTATTGCAAGATTAAAGAGAGGATGGCTTGCAGCATTTGTAACAACTTCTTATTTTACTAATGCCACTCAACAAGAGATTCTAGAAGATAACTATCCTATCTTACTAATCACAGGTAAGCAAGTTGCTGAAATTGTTAATAAAGAACTCTATCGTAAAAATATTAGTTTAGACAAATATCTTGAATCCTTAAATATGGAACAAGAATATAAAAATCCAGAAGATATTCTAAAAGAAGAATAATATCAAAACACCTCATAATTACCAAATGTCAATCTAGTAGCTATGAGGTGTTTTATTAGTTTTTCTTTTTCCTATTCTTTATAAAAATCGAGGATCATTAGGATCAAAGCCGGTTTTATCCTTCTCAGTAATTGGACGAATAACTTTAGCAGGTACACCTGCCGCAATCACATTTGCTGGAATATCATGAGTCACAACACTGCCGGCACCAATAATTGTATTGTCGCCAATCGTTACTGGTGCACCGTCCAAGATTACGCAGTCATAATTGGCATAAAAATTATCACCAACATGAATATTTTGCCCAAATTCACAACGGAAATTTGGATTAACAAATGGTGTTTTACCAGCACTACCAAAAAGTTTTCTGATCAGTTCTTCTTTTTTAGCCGAATTATTTTCAGCATTCAACTTATTAGTATCTTCGGTAGCCTTGTTTCTTGCTTCAATTAACAATGGATCCAAGTCATTGTAAGGCTTGCCTGTTGCCATATATGCGAATTTTTCTTTTAAAGTTATCTTTTTTCTCCTTGAGGATAAATTGTGTATATTTATTATAAAATCATTCTCTATAATATTAGTTAATACGTATTTATTACGAGGAGAAAAAATGAGTAACAAACAAACTATGATTAACAAGCGTGAAATTAAAGCAAGAGTAAGATTTTTCAGACCAAGTCAATAAACTATTTTAGAAAAGGAAACACACTATGTCTGAAAAATTAATCGAAACTATTATCACAAAAAATGATTTTAAGGCTGCTTTTGACAATTTAGGTGTCAAAAGTACAGATGCTTGCACGGTTCATACTGCCATGAGTAAGTTTCAATATTTACCCGGTGGGCCTAAAACAATTGTTAGAGCACTTGAAGAAACTTTATCCGTTGGCACACTAATGATGCCGTCACAGGTTTCAACGAATTGTGATCCAGCAACTTGGGAGTATCCACCCGTTCGTCAAGATTTAATTCAGGTGGTCAGAGATAATATACCACCATATGATCCAAGGACCTCAGCTACAGAAGGCCTGGGCATAACGCCAGAATACTTTAGGAATTTACCTGATGTAGTTCGCAGCACGCATCCCTATTTGCCAGTTGCTATCTGGGGTAAAAATGCGGCTGAAATTGCCGCACGTCAGCCTTTAAACCTGCCGTATGGGATCAACAGTCCACTTGATTATTTGTACAAGAACGATGGCAAAATTATTTTCTTAGGTACCGATTACGAAACTTGCACAATGCTTCACTACGCAGAATCTACGATTCATCGCAAAACTGAAACCTGTTCTGCAGCAACTAGTATCGACCAAGATGGAAAAACGATTTGGACAAATTATCAAAACATAGATTTAGATTCTTATGACGATTTCAACGAATTAGGTGAAGCTTTTGAAAAAGAATTTCCTAATGAAGTTAAAGCACAAAAATTAGGTCAAGGAATTATCAAAGTAATTAACAGCAAATCCTTGATCGATTTTGCCCGTCAATGGTTTAATAAAAAAGATCATCAATTTGGTAATGCAGTAGATTAACGAAGATCAAAAAGAGCAACACGAGATTCTTTCTCATGTTGCTCTTCTTTATTTTCTATTCTTTTTGCGAAGCTCCACTTTCCGCATCTGGCTTGACTTCATCAGTTTTTGAATAATCAAAATCGTCAAGAGTTACCGCACCATCTTCATAGTGCTTTCCATGACGATCTTCAACCGGTATCCCTAAAGCAATCGACCATTCCTTTGTTTCTCTTAGTTTATATTTTCTTGCTTTCTTTTTAAAACAATAAACCAAATTAGATAGCCAATAATGACAGGAATTGCAAAAATTAGCCAGATCAGCAAAGTTATTTCTTTTAATTGAGCCGTCTGAGCTACTCCTGCTCCGTCAACATTCCTAAACCAGATAATTGCTGCAATTGCTATCCAGACCAGCAATACAATTAATCCGCTAGTTTTCCATGCTTTCATAATTCTCCTCCAAGAAAATTGCGCTATTAATAAATGTTTTAGTTATAGTACAAAAAAGATCTGATTTTTCAATCAGATCTTTTAAACGTATTTATTAATGCTGACTAGAGGATTCGAACCTCCGACCTCATCATTACTAGTGACGTGCTCTGCCAACTGAGCTAAGTCAGCAACTCATTTGTTATCTCATCGACAACAGTATTTATTAAACCATATAGATGGGAGTTGCGCAACCCTTTTTTGAAAAAAATTCAAAAAAAATCTTCAAAACTATCAAATAAGGCTATTTACGTTAGAATGGAACTAAAAGTGTTAGTCATTCAAGAGGTGATTTTATGGAGACATTCGCTCCCATTACAACTGAACTAGATTGGCTGCTCAGGATTCTCGTCGCCGCCTTTTGTGGTGCCCTAATCGGCTATGAACGAGCTATCCAAAGAAAAACTGCAGGTGTCAGAACGCACATTGTAGTTGCTATTGCTTCTGCCTTGTTCATGATCGTATCTAAATACGGCTTCACCGATCTGCTCAACATGCACGATCTTTCACTCGACCCTTCAAGAATTGCCGCCCAAATTGTCACCGGTATTTCCTTCATCGGTGCTGGTACAATTTTAGTAAGAAAAGAACAAATTTCTGGTCTAACAACAGCCGCTGGTGTCTGGGCAACTGCCGCCATCGGAATGGCCGTTGGTGCAGGCATGTACTTCATCGGCATCTTATCAACCGCCCTGCTTTTCATCATTCAACTATTCTTTCATGATGACGAAATCATTGATAAACTTACACCACACATTCGTTTCGACATTTTGATAGATGCTATCAATAAACCAGATGTTTTGCCACAAATAAAGCAAGAGCTAGAAAATAATAAAGTTGAAAATATTTCAATCAAGATTCTCGATGTCAGCGATAAAAAGATCGTTCTTTATGTCGATGGCGTTATCAACAATAAAATTGACGAAAATCAAATCATCATGACTTTACGCAAATATCCTGATATTCGAAAAATCAGTTACACACGCGGTGGCTTATAACATTTATTTTTAGAGTAATAATTAGTAAAATGTCATTATTAACCATGAAAGGATGACTTTATGGCAGGAACTCTTGACTATTTACGTTGGCGAGGAGATTTATCATTTAAAGAGAAGCCATTCAATAGTGTAGATGCATCACTCTTCGCCTCATTTATCTATCTCCCTGTAGATAAATCAGCTAAAGGACATACCCTAAGCGAAGTAGCGGAAAAACTTCGCGTTCTCCCCTCTTTCCAAGTACAAATGCACGATGAAAACGGTACCCAGATCTGGCTCCTTCCTAAAAGTCCACGACTAGGAAATGTAGAAATTTTAAACTGGACTAACCGAATGGAGAAAGACCCATATCCATTACAATTTACAGCGGCTACTTTTCAACTAGATAAGAAAACTATTTTAATCGTTTACCGCGGCACCGACAGTTCAATTATCGGCTGGAATGAAGATATGAATATGAACTACATGCCTAAGGTTTATGGTCAAGATGTGGCGGCAAATTATCTTAAAGAAATTGCGGCCAAATATCCTGACGACAAGATTTACTTAGCTGGTCACTCAAAAGGCGGCAATTACGCAGAATATGCTTTAAGTGTGGCAGAACCCGCCTTGCAAAACCGCGTTATCAGAGCATTCAGTTTTGACGGCCCAGGATTTTTCCATCAAGTATGGCGTTCACCCGGCTTTGTTAGAGCACTTCCTAAGATGAAGACTTATCTACCAGAATCTTCAATCATTGGCACTATGTTAGATCACCCAGAACGAGTATTAATTGTTAAAAGTACTGCACCAATGATCCAACAACACGATCCGCGTCGCTGGAGTGTAGGACGAGATAGTTTCGTTTTAGCTGAAGGTCTTACATCAGGTGCAAGATCGCTGCGACATTCCTTTATTGACTTTAATCACACTATTCCCGATGAACAACGTGGTGAATTATGGGACGCATTGTTTCAAGCATTCGACGAATTAAATATCACCGATGTGTTCCAAATTACTGCTAACAAGTTGCTGGGAACTGTAAGATTCAGCCGCGTAATTATGGCCTTAACCCCAGAAACGCGTAAATATGTTTTACACATGGTCGGAGAAATTCTTAATGCGATCCGTGGTAATATTAGCTTGCCATTCAATGAAACTGATTTTGCTTTATATCCTAAGAGTAACGACTCGAACAAGGCCCCTATCTTCTTTGAATTTTACGATAAAACTGTGCCAAGCATCTTACCAGAAGAAATTAAACAACGCTTCAAAGATGATAAAGAACGTGAACAAAAGAATGAGAATAAATAGTTTCACATGAAACAAAAGCATGCATAAGCATGCTTTTATTATTTCTTATACATTTTTTCGATTGAAGAATCCCAAAACAAATGAGACTACTAATACCAAGATAACTGCCCCTAGTACCGATGGCACTATTGCCATCCCCGCCATTTGCGGTCCCCAGGCGCCAAAGAGTGCTTGACCTAGCGTTGAGCCAACAAGTCCTGCTAAGATATTTGCAAGAAAGCCCATTGAACCACCCCTACCGGTTATGACACCGGCAAGCAGTCCTATTATAGCTCCGACGATTAAAACCCAAATCCAATATAACATAGGATCACCTATTTTCTTTCTTCGTAGTTTTTACTAGATTTATCTACTACAAACTTCAGCAATCTTCGTCTATTTTTTGATTGTCTTCTATATCTTCTTTTACTTTTTTGGCCTTAGCTTTGACTTTGCCCTTTACTTGCTGGGCTTTGCCTTGTGCTTCACGCGTCTTGTCTCCGGTTATTTTACCTTCGACTTCTTTAGCCTTACCTATTATCTTGTCTTTTAAGCCACTATCTTTACTCATAAGCGGCTCCTTTCGTTAATAACGTGATACGTTCTATAGTTAATACTACGCTGATTTACCCCTAATTACGTCAAAAAAGACCCAGCTTACGTCTTTCTTAACGTGCTGAGTCTTTTTCATTGCTTTATTGATCAAAGCGTGTATTTTTATTTGAGTAAATTCTTAGCTAATTCAAAGTCACCAAGAGTTGCGGAACCGTTGTTGGCAACGGCTGGACGAACGATTAACTTGTCCAAATCTGGAGTTGTGACATAGTTGTTGTTAAATTCATTGAAGAACTTTCTAACCTTAACAAGGTCATCTTCATTTAATACAGAACCACCAACAACCATTACATCTGGACGAGCAGTCATGTAAACATTGAAGAGCATTTGTGCGATGTAGTATGCAGAATAAGTGAAGACCTTGTTATCACGTGAAAGCTTTTCACCAGGGATACCGGTTCTGCCTTCAAGACTTGGACCAGCTGCCATACCTTCAACACAAGCGTCGTTGTGGAATCGACAGTGACCCTTGTAGTCATCACCAGGATAACGACGAACGAGCATGTGACCCATTTCTGGGTGGTTGTTCAAACCAAGAAGCTTACCTGCTTGAACAATACCTGCACCAACACCAGTACCAACAGTTGCGTAGAAGTAACTCTTTGAATCATCGCGACCACGGGCAACGTACTCACCGTAACAAGATGCGTTAACGTCAGTCGTCATTGCAACTGGAATGCCAAGTTCTTTTTCAAAGAAGCCCTTAACGTTAGTGCCTGACCAGCCTGGCTTAGGAGTGTCCAAAATGTAACCATAAGTGCGTGACTTAGGGTTGATGTCGATTGGACCAAAAGTACCGATACCCAATGCATCAACTGAGTGCTTCTTAAAGAAATCAGCTGTCTTTTGTAAAGTTTCTTTATTAGTTGTAGTAGGAATTCTGTCGCGAGCAACTTCCTTGCCTGTTTCAACGTCTTGAACTGCTACGATAAATTTTGTACCACCGGCTTCGATACTGCCGACATATTTCTTTTCTGCCATTTTCTCATCCTTTTCTTGTATGTTTTTATCTCCGAATAGTTTTGTGCTGATAATATTATAAAGAAAAAAGCCTTTATATGTAAAGGCTTTCATATGTATGTAATTAATTTTATTTACTTACGCTTTATCTACAACTTCTTCAGAATTGATTTCTTCAATTGGCTTACCATTTTTATCAAAGTAGTCATCAAGATCACGACACCAAATCATTGCCATTGTTCCCTGTCCTACATGGACACCAACTACCGGCCCAATAATACTTTCATCGAACTTATATCTAGGGAACTTAGCACGATAATCTTCAATCCATTCTTCTTTCTTATCAGGATCAAGTGAATCAAAAATTGTGCATTGAATATTGTATGGCATGTTCTTAGTTAGATTGTCAAAATCATTTTGCACATGCTTATATGCACGTTTAGTTTGTCTTTCCTTAGCAATTGCAGAGATCTTACCTTCATCTTGCACATCCATTGAAAGAATTGGCTTAATTTTGAACAATGTTCCCACAAAACTGGCAGCGTTAGAAAGTCGACCTGTTCTCTTCAAGTGGCTCAAATTGTCCACCATAAAGCGCACATCCATCGTTTTTTGCAAATCAGATAAATCATGCATAATTAAATCAACGTCGGCTCCAGCCTCGACTAGGCGGCCCGCCAGCATAGCATAATCGGCCTCACCAGCACAGGTGATTTTGCTATCGAATGGATGAATCTTGATTCTAGTTTCGCTATTCGCAATACTTTCAACAGTTGAATAATAACCAGAAATACCACTAGACAAGGTAATTACAATCACATCAGTGTAGCCTTGCTCTACATATTCATCTATTCTTTTTTGCAAGTCACCTGGGGAAGGCTGTGAAGTTGAAGGTAATTCACTTTCATCAGCTAATTTTTTATAAAATTCTTCATAGCCAATATCGATCATATCGCGGTAAGTCTTATCGCCCCACATAATTGGAATTGGCAAAACATCGATATGATACTTTTCTTGTTGCTCTTTAGTTAAGTAAGCTGAGCTATCGGTTAAAACAGCAATTTTCATAATCTTTCTCCTTTGATTGTTACTTATATTTTAACCGATTTCAGATAGCTTTTAGCAAAAAAATAACCTGCTTTTAAAAAAGCAGGTCTTTTTAATAATCAACTTTAGTTATTATTACTACTGCCGCCAGTAGCTTTGTTAACAATCTTTTGGTATTGACGCAAGCCATCGAAGTCTGAGTCTTTGGCACTTACATAGCCATAATGGTTGTAAATACTTTCAATGATTTGCTTACCCTTCTTAGACTTAGCAATGTTCTTGAATGCCTTAGAAAGTTTAGCTCTAAACTTCTTAGGCATGTCTTTTCTAACTGCGATGGTGTCGTTAGGAATCCACTTAGTGAAGTAGATTGGCACAACGTCAGTCATTGCCTTCTTATCGTCTTGAGCTGCAATGTTACGTGCATCTGAGAAGACGAATGCAGCATCAACGTCACCGTTCAATACTGAAAGAACTTCTTGATCATCACCTTTGATGTTAACAAGCTTACATTCCTTAGTAACATTTAAGCCCTTCTTGTAAAGTTCTGCAACTGGGTAAACGTAACCGGATGAAGAACTTGGATCACCGATAGCAATCTTTTTACCTTTAAGGTCCTTCCATGACTTGATTTTAGAACCCTTCTTAACCACGATCATACCGCGGTATTTGTGCATTAAAGTGTGATTCATCTTACCAGATGGTTCATCATAGCCGTAACGTTCAGCTTGTAAAAGTACGTCCGCAATTCCGCGTTTATGAGCAAGGATGTAAGAATATGGTGGCATGAAACCAACGTCAACTTTCTTAGATGACATAGCTTCAACCAAACCACTGTAGTCTGTAGAAACTGTTACGTGAACTGGAATATGCAATTGCTTTTGTAAAAGCGTTCCAAGTGGCTTGGCCTTAGCTTCCATCTTGTTAGCTTGAGTACTTGGTACGAATTCGACATTCAATTCTTTTGGTTCATTTGATGAAGATGAACTACTCTTTTGATTGTTCGAACATGCCGCAAGTGAAACAGTAGCTAAAACTGCTAAAGCTCCAACTAATACTTTTTTAAACTTCATAAACCTGAAATTCCTCCAAAAAATTAATTAATAGGTTTCATCACATAAATAGGTATAACAGAATAAATGCTAGATTTCAATATAAAATGCGAATTATATTATTTATATTTATGATTATTGTTCTGATATTTATTTTATATTTCCTGTGATATCAACATTCGTCACTTAATATTCGGATTTTGAATACTCTTAATAAATAAAAAAGCACATGCTTTTAACATGTGCTTAATTGCCATCAGGATCATCATGAGCATAATCAAGGTTCGAGAAGCGGTTATATGGCTTCGAGAACATTAATTTAACAGTCCCACGACTACCTGAACGGTTCTTTTCAATAATTACTTCAACTTCACCGTTATCGTCTTCTGCTCCGACTTCACTACTGCTACCGCTATTTTCACCATCTTCGGGTTCATCACGATAGTAGTCGTCACGATAAAGGAACGAAACAATATCGGCATCCTGTTCAATTGACCCAGATTCACGAATATCGGACAATACAGGCCGTTTATCTTGACGCTGCTCAACTGACCGTGACAACTGTGAAAGGGCAATGACAGGCACGTGAAGCTCCTTAGCAAGCTTCTTAAGTTGTCTAGAAATTGCGGAAACTTCTTGTTGCCGTGATTCACTACGTGGACCTTCAATCAGCTGCAAGTAGTCGACAACAACTAAACCTAAATTGCCCTTTTCTTTAGCCAGTCGCCGTGACTTGGCACGAATTTCACTCATTTTGATACCTGGCGTATCGTCAATGAAAATGTCGGTGCCAGCTAGTGATCCAGCCGCCATAACCAAATTGTGCCATTCTTCCTGATCTAATTGACCAGTTCTAAGATGCTGTGAATCAATCAGCCCTTCAGAAGCTAACATTCTTTGTACAAGCTGTTCACCACTCATTTCTAGTGAGAACATCGCCACAGATTTATCAGTGTGTAAACCGACATATTGGGCCACATTTAATGCAAAAGAAGTTTTACCAACACCAGGACGAGCGGCAATAATGATCAATTCGTCATCGTGAAAACCAGTAGTCATTTTATCCAGCTCATAGAAACCGGTTGGCAAACCCGTAACCATATTATTATCTTCAGGCAAGTTGTTAATATCATTAATCGTTGAGTTAACAACTTCCTTAATTGATCTAAAGCCACCGGTGTTGTTCTCAGACGAGACATTCATGATCTCGCTTTCCGCGTCATCAAGAATATCCGTTACATCGTCTGAACCATTGATGGCATTAGTAATAATATTTTGACTGGCTGAAATCAGTCTTCTGAGCAAGGCCTTTCTGTGCACAATTTGTGCATAAAAGTTAACGTGTGCCGCAGTTGGCGTGGACATTGCTAATTCTGAAACATAGCCAATGCCACCTATATCATCAAGCTGATTACGTTTATTCAGCTCATCCTGAAGAGTCAGTGGATCAATTGCATCCCCACGATCAGACAAGTCCAGCATTGCCTGGAAAATAATCTGATTTGCGCGTTCATAAAAATCTTCAGGCTGAACGACCGCACTAGCATCCGCAATCGCTTCTGGATCAATGAAAATCGCACCTAGAACGGCTTTTTCAGCGTCGGAGTCATGCGGAATTTGTTGAGAAACAATATTATCCATCAATCACAACCACTTTTTATAAAAATAATTAGTCTTGTTCAGTAACGTGAACGCGAATAGTTCCTTCAACGCCCTTGAATAACTTAACGTGAACGTTAGTGTAACCCAAAGTCTTGATTGGTTCTGGAAGGTTCAACTTACGCTTGTCAATCTTGATACCGTATTGCTTTTCAAGGCCTTCAACAATCTTCTTGCTTGAGATTGAACCGAACAAACGAGAATCGTTACCAGCCTTTGACTTGAAATTAACAATAGTGCTGTCTTTTTCAAGTTCTGCCTTAATCTTTTCGGCTTCAGCCTTTTCTGCTTCATAAGCAGCCTTTTCGTTAGCTTCAACACGCTTCAAAGTGTTCATGTTACCCTTAGTAGCTGCCTTGGCAAGACCACGCTTGATTAAATAGTTTTGTGCATAGCCATCTGGAACTTCCTTAACTTGTCCACGCTTGCCTCGACCTCTAACGTCTTGTGTAAAAATAACTTTCATTCTCGGGTCCCCCTTTAATCATTTTCTTCTTCATATTCATCAATTGCTTTAAGCAATTTTTGTTTTGCCTCTTCAATAGTAACACCCTTGATCTGAGTTGCCGCATTTGAAAGGTGTCCACCACCGCCGAGTTTTTCCATAATAATTTGAACATTGATCTTGCCCATTGAACGAGCAGAAATACCAATCGTATCTGAGCTACGTCTAGTAATGGCAAAGCTTGCACCTACATTTTCCAAATCAAGCGCAGTATCGGCCGCTTGAGCGGTGATGATCGGATCAATAATCTTATCATCAGGACCACAAAGTACGGCCATATGTGGCTTAACCATCTTGAGCGTTGCGACCAAGTGAGTTCGTTCAAGGAAGCTATCAATGTCTTCTTTTAACAACATGCTTACTACGGCTGAATCGGCACCGATTGAACGCAAGTAACTTGCGGCATCGAAGGTTCTCGTACCAGTTCTAAGTGAGAATTCCTTTGAGTCAACAACGATACCAGCAAGCATGGCTGTTGCTTCAAGGTCAGTCAATACTCGCTTACCATTAGCTGGCTGTTGATATTCAATCATTTCGGTAACCAATTCACAGGCAGACGATGCATATGGTTCAACATATGTAAGCATTGGATTCTCTGGGAATTCCTCGCCACGTCTGTGGTGGTCAATTACGATAATTCTGTTTTTCAACCGGTCATATAACGGTTGTGAATAAGTAATTGAATACTTAGAATGGTCCACCATTACCAACATTGACTTGTCGGTAACCTCGGACAAAGCCTCTTCAGGACTGATAAAGATATCTTTATCCTGATTCTTTTGTTGCATCCGAGTAACCAAACGACCAACGTCATAATTGGTCTTATTGGTATCAAGGACGAAATTGGCTTTAACGCCGTGAAGACGAGCCAATTTTACTACACCAATACCACTACCGACAGAGTCCATGTCAGGACGTTGATGTCCTACTACGAAGACACGATCTGCATCTTTGAACAATTCACTAATTGCTTGAGAAACCATTCTCGCTCTAACACGAGTACGTTTCTCCATTGGGTTGGATTTACCACCGTAGAAACGGGCATCCTTACCTGGCTGACGCAAAACAACCTGATCCCCGCCTCGGCCCAGTGCTAAGTCTAGGTTGGATTGAGCCTGGTTAGCAATTTCGGATAATGAATCACTGCCAAAGGCAATCCCCATCGATAAGGTCAATGGAGTATTGTTACGGCTAGTTTCTTGGCGCACCTTATCCAAAACGGAGAACTTGTCCTTTTCCATTTCTGCCAAATCCTGCATATGAACCAGCAACAGGAAATGATCTTCATCAATCCGCTTTAAATAGGCCTTAAACTTCTTAGCATAATTGCTCAATGTGTTTTGCACATAGGAACTCATGCTGGTCAATTCCTGATCATGCATGGTTTCGCTCAATTCATCGTAGTTATCGATGAAGATTTGACCAATAGCTAGACGCTCAGCCTTATACTTATCTTCAATTTTTGCATAGCGCGTAATATCCAATAGATAAATTACGCCCAAGTTATCTTGAACCACCATCTCAAAGCGATGTCCATCCCAATCGACGATATGATTCTCTGAGGTTTTAGCTTCAATTGCTTCATTAAGCAGCTTATTTAAGTCCGGATCAACAGCCTCAATAGTATGTCCTACCAAATCCGTATCCTTCAAATACAATTGCAAGTATGGATTGACCCATTGAATTTGGTGATCAGAATCATACAGCAAAATACCCAAAGGCATCTTGATCATTGCTTCTTGCTCACTACGCTTTATGCGGTAAGACAAGTTGACTGCGAAGTTATTCGCATTGCCTGCCAAAATATAGGTTCCATAAATTGCAAAAGCAACGGTAAGGATAAAAATCAATACCATTGCCAACCCGAATAACGGATTCATAATCATTGCAATTACGCTTCCCAGTAAGGAAAGCGACAAAATGATTATCATGGAAGCTGTTAATCTTGAATCCTTAATAAACTCAGGCAATTCAAGCTTATGTAAAAAATCTTTCATGAAGATCCTTCCTATAAGAGTAAACTATATCAGTGTCAATTATACCTTATTAAGTACCTGTATTGAAAAGGTTGAAACTAAAAAATCAAATCCAAGTATTCACTCAGATTTGATATGAAAAAAGGCTAGGAGAATATCTCCTAACCTCTGGTTTTTATTCGATCTAAATTAGTCTTCAGCAACGAATGGCAATAAGCCCATGATACGAGCTCTCTTAATTGCATTAGCTACTTTACGTTGGTTCTTAGCACTAGTGCCAGTAACACGACGTGGTAAAATCTTACCTCTTTCTGAGATAAAACGTTTCAACAGATCGACATCTTTGTAGTCAACGTAATCGATGTGGTTAGCTGCGATGTAGTCAACCTTACGACGACGACGGCCACCTCTTCTTTGTTGAGCCATGTTCTAGAATCCTTTCTTAAATTTATTTTTAGAATGGAAGATCATCATCAGAAATATCAATCGTATCACCTGATCCAGCGAATGGATCTTGTGCATTATTTTGATTGTTATTATTCTGTGGATTATTGTTTTGTGATCCGCCATTATTTTGGAAATTGTTAGTACTTGGTGTACTATTATTTCCATTATTTGGTGTATAACCACCATTTTGACCGCGGGCTTCACGATCCTTGCGTGATTCGAGTAATGCGAAGTTATCAACAACAACTTCAGTTACATATACTCTTTGCCCGTCTTTATTATCATAACTTCTGGTTTGAATTCGGCCATCTACACCAACTAATGAACCTTTAGAGGTAAAGTTGCAGAAGTTTTCTGCTGACTTTCTCCAGATTACACAGCTAATGAAGTCTGCGCCTCTCTCACCTTGACTATTTGTAAATTGACGGTCAACAGCAAGAGTAAACGTAGCAACCGAGATTCCGCTCCCAGTAGTACGCAATTCAGGATCACGTGTTAAACGGCCAACAAGTACAACTCTATTAATCATACTTATGTCCTTCCTTTCCTAAATCACATCGATAATAAATTAAAATTATTTGTCTAACTTAACGGTCATTGAACGTAAGATAGCGTTGTCAATCTTTGACAAACGGCTAAATTCGTTAACTGCGTCAGCGTTGTCAGCAGTGAAAGTCATAATGTGGTAAGTACCTTCACGATACTTATCAATTTCATATGCGAAACGACGCTTGCCCCAGTCTTTGGATTCTACCATAGTACCACCGTTATCAGCGATAACCTTGTCGTAGTTTTCTACGAGAGCCTTCTTGTTGTCTTCGTCAACATCTGGCTTGATGATGTAAGTTACTTCGTACTTTGTAGTTGCCATGACTATTGCACCTCCTTTTGGACTATATGGTTCTTGCTAAAATCAAGAACAAGGAGTAATTGGAATATTACTCGCAATTTCTAATTCTAGCATATAAACAAAAAATTACCAAACAGTTTTTCACGTGATCCTGGCAGTTTTTTTACTGCTCACTATTTATTACGCAAAAAAGTTTGATAATTTTTTTAAAAGTTGAAATTTTTTGTTTTTTTAATTATTTATTCATCGTCATCGGTTTGATTTTGTTCAGCTTCAGTTGGAACAATGGTCAAACTTGCAACCTTGCTGTCATCGTTAACCTTAATCAAACGAACACCCATTGTGCTACGTCCAGTTTGAGAAACGTCCTTGGTCTTGAAACGAATCATAATTCCGTTCGTAGTAATTACCATGATGTCCTTGCCTTTGTCCACAACGATTACACCGGCAAGAGGACCATTCTTTTCAGTGATGTTGGCAGTTTTAATACCTTTACCACCACGACCCTTAACTGGGTATTCAGCGGCAGGAGTACGTTTACCGTAACCCTTTTCTGAAATGACTAAGACCTGATCGTCCTTGCCTAAAACGCCTGAGCCGACAACGTAGTCGTTTTCACGCAAGTTGATACCACGAACACCGGCAGCGGTTCTACCCATGGCACGAACGTCGCTTTCCTTGAAGGTAACGGCATAACCCAAGTGAGTACCGATCAAAATGTTTTGGTTGCCATCAGTGGTCAAAACGTTGCTCAATTCATCCCCATCGCGGAGAGTAAGGGCAATCAAACCACTGTTTCTAATGTTAGAAAATTCGCTAACGTGGGTACGCTTAACTGTTCCCATCTTGGTGATAAAGAACAAGTAGTTATCATCCGCATTTTCAGGAATGTTGATAACTGTTTGAACCTTTTCGCCCTTCTCTAATTGGAGCAAGTTAACTACTGGCAAACCTTTAGCCATTCGACCATATTCAGGAATTTCGTAGGCCTTCTTTGAGTAAACCTTACCTGCATTGGTAAAGAACAAAAGCATGTCATGCGTACTTGAGTAAATCAAGTGTTCAATAAAGTCGCCGTCTTGAACACCCATACCTTTAATACCCTTACCACCACGGTTTTGGGTCTTAAATTCTTGGATAGGCATTCTCTTGATGTAGCCGTTATGCGTTACAGTCAAAAGAATGTTTTGCTTTTCAATCAAATCTTCGTCTTCGATTGAAACAACTTCACTGGCACCAATTTCGGTTCTACGCTTATCACCAAAACGCTTTTGGATATCGAGCAATTCATCGTAAATGATTTGGTCGATTCTTTCTGGCTTAGCAAGAATATCCTTGTAGTCTGCAATCTTAGCTTGTAAATCTTTGTATTCAGCTTCAACCTTGTCACGTTCCAATCCGGTCAAACGAACTAAACGCATGTCTAAAATGGCTTGTGATTGTTTATCATCAAGGCCAAAACGACTGATCAAAGTTGCCTTAGCGATATCGCTTGAATGACTGCTACGGATGATGTGGACAATTTCATCGATGTTGTCCAAGGCAATTCTCAAACCTTCGAGAATGTGTGCTCTTGCTTCAGCCTTAGCTAATTCGAACTTAGTTCTGCGAGTTACAACATCTTCTTGGTGATCCAAGTAGTATTGGAGCATTTGCTTCAAGGTGAGGTAATGTGGTGCACCATCAACAATGGCAACCATATTCATCCCGAAGTTGGCCTGCATTTGAGTTTGCTTGAACAAGTTGTTTAAAACAACGCTCGCACTTGCATCCCTACGGATATCAATTGTGATCCGCATACCAGTCTGGTCGGATTCATCACGAACACCGGTAATTCCATCGATGATCTTTTCACGAGCCAAGTCAGCAATCTTTTTAACTAATTCAGCCTTGTTAACCATGAATGGAATTTCGCTGACTATAATTCTTTCACGGCCACTCTTTTCGGTTTCGATATTCGTTTTGGCACGAACAACGATGTTGCCCTTACCAGTTTCATAAGCACGGTAAATACCGCCACGGCCCATGATAATTCCGCCTGTTGGGAAGTCCGGACCTGGAATAACTTTCATCAAATCCTTGGTAGTAGCGTCAGGATTTTTCATCAACATGTGCAAACCACTAATAACTTCACTCAAGTTATGAGGTGGAATGTTAGTGGTCATACCAACGGCAATACCGTTAGCACCGTTGACAAGCAAGTTAGGAATTCTAGCTGGCAAAACTACTGGTTCATTTTCGGTATCATCGTAGTTTCTTTGCCAGTCGATCGTGTTCTTGTTAATATCACGAAGCATTTCCACAGCGATCTTGCTCATTCTTGCTTCGGTATAACGCATTGCGGCTGGTTCATCACCGTCGACAGAACCGAAGTTTCCGTGTCCGTCAACCAACATGTAACGGTATGAGAAGTCTTGTGCCATGTGGGCCATAGCCAAATAAATTGATGAGTCACCGTGTGGGTGGAACTTACCCATAACTTCACCAACAATTCTGGCACTCTTTTTGTATGGCTTGTCAGGTGTTACGCCCAATTCGCTCATTCCGTAAAGAATACGACGCTGTACTGGTTTTAAACCATCACGAACATCAGGTAAAGCACGTGCCACAATAACTGACATCGCATAGTCCAAGAAGGAGCTACGCATCATGCTGGTCAGATCAACGTTTCTAATTCTATGATCTTGAGTTTGATTCTCGTCCATTTAAAACCTCCTACGCATCTAGGTTTTCTACATACTTGGCGTTCTTTTCAATAAAGCTACGTCTAGGTGCAACTTCATTACCCATCAAAAGTTCAAAGACCGCATCGGCATCTTTAGCATATTCAGGACTTACACGATCTAATCGTCTGTTTTCAGGATTCATGGTTGTTTCCCAAAGTTGTTCTGGGTCCATTTCACCTAACCCCTTGTAACGTTGAACTACTGGCTTTGGACTTGGTTGCAAGCTGCCTAAGTAGTCGTGCAATTCTTCGTCAGTATCAAGATATTTAACAACCTTGCCTTGACGAACTTGGTACAGAGGTGGACGAGCGATATAAACATATCCCTTGTCGATCATTGGACGCATGTAGTTGTAGAACAGCGTTAAAAGAAGAGTTCTAATGTGGGCACCATCGACATCGGCATCAGTCATGATAATCAACTTGTGATAACGTGCCTTTGAAACATCGAAGTCTGCGCCGAAGCCTGTGCCTAAAGCTGTGAATAAAGATCTAATTTCTTGGTTAGCCAAAATTCGATCCATTGAAGCTTTTTCCACATTCAAGATCTTACCTCTGATTGGCAAAATAGCTTGAGTCAAACGAGATCTACCTTGCTTTGCGGAACCACCGGCTGAGTTACCTTCGACGATGAACAATTCTGAAATACTTGGATCATTACTGGTGTTGTCAGCCAGCTTACCTGGCAAGTTGGCAATTTCCAAACCAGACTTTTTACGCGTTACTTCACGCGCACGCTTAGCAGCAGTTCTAGCACGTTCTGCTAATTGACCTTTTTCCACAATCTTACGCCCAACTGATGGGTTTTCCATTAAAAAGCGGCTAAAGGTTTCAGAGAATGACTTGTCAACAGCAGTTCTAGCATCTGAGTTACCCAGCTTGGTCTTAGTCTGACCTTCGAATTGTGGATTAGGGTGCTTAACTGAAACAACTGCAGTCATCCCTTCACGAATATCTTCACCAGAAAGATTATCGTCTTTGTCCTTTAAGATCTTAGCCTTGTGGGCATAGTCGTTAACCACACGCGTTAAAGCGGTCTTAAATCCAGCTTCGTGCATCCCACCTTCATAGGTGTGAATGTTGTTAGCGAAGGTCATTAACGTTGTCTTATAGCCATTTGTATATTGCAAAGCTACTTCAACGTCGATACCGTTATAAGTGCTTTCCACATAGATAGGATCATCAAACAATACTTCTTGGTCCTTGTTCAAAAAGGCAACGTATTCTTTGATACCACCTTCAAACTTGTAAACATCGGTTTCTGCACTATCTTTACGCTTATCAGTAAAGGTAAGTGTTAATCCCTTGTTCAAAAAGGCTAATTCACGAATTCTGTTCTTTAAAATCTTGTCGTCAAAGACGGTAGTTTCGGTAAAGATATCAGGATCTGGGTAAAAGTGAACGATAGTACCGTGTTCACTAAGTGGAACCGTACCGATTTGTTTCATCTCATCCTTTACACGACCGTGATCAAAGTCAATGAAGTACTTCTTGCCATCACGCATAACAGTAACATCAAGCTTTGTGGATAAGGCGTTAACAACTGAAGCACCTACACCGTGCAAACCACCTGAAACTTTATATCCGCCACCGCCAAATTTACCGCCGGCGTGAAGAACAGTGAAGACAGTTTCAAGTGCTGGACGACCAGTTTTTTCTTGGATATCCACAGGAATACCACGACCATCATCTTGAACAGTAACGCTGCCATCTTCGTTGATAGTAACCTCGATCTTGGTGGCAAAACCAGCAAGTCGTTCGTCAATACTGTTATCAATAATTTCCCACACTAAATGGTGCAATCCTTGAGAACTAGTCGAACCGATATACATACCAGGACGCTTGCGGACAGCCTCAAGACCACCTAAGACTTGGATTTGACTGGCATTATACTTGTCGGCCTCTTTTTCATATTTTTTGACCTTATCAAGATTTTCTTTTGATTTATCAGCCATTTAATTCTCCTTCTCCAAACTAATTTTGCCTGATTGAATGTGGTACACGCGTGGCTTCTTGATTATTTCCCAAGAAATCCCCTCTAAGTCAGTTGTGGTAATAAACGTTTGGGTCTTTCCATGAATGTAATTAAGAAGTGCACTCTGACGACCATGATCCAATTCGCTCATGACATCATCTAACAGCAATAACGGATATTCATCGGTCAACTGGTGAACCAACTGAATTTCCGCTAGTTTTACGCTAAGAGCAATGGAGCGCTGCTGCCCTTGCGAAGCATACAAATGAGCATTTTTACCATCAAGCTTAAACTCAATATCATCGCGATGCGGACCAGATGTAGTAGTTCCTTTGCGGATTTCGGTTGCTTTATTGCGTTCAAAACTTGCTAGGATCTTTTGGTAGATCGTTTCGGTATTATCGTCTGCTTCAATATCTGAAACAGATGGATGATACGCAATTGCGAGTTTTTCACCGCCTAAGCTAATATGTGCATAAGCATCACTAGCGTAATGACTCAAATATCTTAGAAATTTAAAGCGGCGAGAAATTACTTCTGCCGCGATACCAGCTAACTGATCTGACAAAACGTCTAGAAAAACCTGATCTTTCGCCTTGCCTTTAGACAGTTGCTTTAAATAATTATTCTTTTGCATCAGTACCTGGCGATACTTGCTGGCAAAATATAGATATTCCGGATTAATTTGACCAAATTCTTGATCCATGAATCGACGTCGCAAAGCTGGCGCACCCTTTATCAACTCCAAATCTTCTGGAGAAAATAAAATTGCATTCAGCTGCCCCACATATTTGGAGAGCTTGCTTTGCTCAACCCGGTTTATCCACACTTTTTTACCCTTTTTTGTGATTAACACTCGCAAAGTCAGATCAACTTGACTCTTTTGCACATGACCTAATAAATTTGCGTATTCTCCATCAAAACCAATTAATTCTTTATCATTATTCGTTCTATGGGAACGTGTTAATGCCAAAAAATAAATTGCCTCTAGCAAATTAGTCTTGCCTTGTGCATTCTTGCCAATAAAAATATTGACGTTAGGGTCAAAGTCCACATCCAACTTTTTCAAATTGCGAAAGTTTTGCACAGTGAAATGATCAAGATACATTAATCTTCCTGCCGAAACTCGTACTCTTGTCCATTTACGAGCAAACGATCGTTAGCAAAGATTTTTTTGCCGCGTCGCTGCTCGAGTTCTCCATTTAAAGTTACGGGATTATCTTGCAGATAAAATTTCGCTTGTCCACCGGATGAAATAAAGCTTTCCTCCTTCAGGAATTGTCCCAAAGTTATGTACTCGCCTGTAATTGTAAAATACTTGATAATACTCACCTTCAATGCCCTTTATACCTATATAATTATATTAGTTTTCGACAAAAATAACAAACCTAAAACGCTATTTAAAGCGATATAAGCGTTTTTTTAAAAAATAAACTAATCACACTAGGCCGAAGAAAAAGTAACAGAGACCGATTTTTGACGCTTTAAACAAAAAACAAAAAAATAAAAGCCACCTTTTGCGGTGGCTTTTTAAGAAGCTTAATCTTAATATTGTGTAATTGATTAATAAGTTCTAACCGGAGTAATCAATTGAACGAAGTCAACGTCTTCTTTATCAGGATTGATGACAAATGGACGAAGTGGTTTAGTAAAGTTCATAATTACTGAATCAGTAACAGAAGCTCTGAGGGCATCGCGCATGTAATCTGGGTTAAATGAAATTTCCAAATTATTACCTTCCAAGTTTCTGAAGCTAACATCTTCTTCTACGTTACCAATTTCAGCTGATTTACCTGATAACTTAGCAGTTTGGTTTCCCACATCCAAAGTTAACGTTACAACGTTGTTGCGGCCAGCGTGCGTTAACAAACTTGCACGTTCAAGCGCACTAGATAATTCAGGAATATCAAATTCAATGCTGGTAGTCTTTTCGGTCGGAATCAAACGATCGGTATCAGGGTAATTACCGTCAAGCAAACGTGAGTAGAATGAAAGATTGCCAATTACAAAGAGCGCTTGATTGTCCCCTGGGCAAACTTTTACTTCTGGGTCTGCTTCGGCAATAATTCTTGCCAATTCTTGCAAGCTCTTCCCTGGAATAATTAAATCAGTTTCTGATTGAGGTCCGTTTTCTAAAGCAATAGTTCTTTGTGAAAGACGGTGTGAATCAGTGGCAACCGCCTTAATGCTATCAGGATTAAAAAAGAAACGTACACCAGTTAAAATTGCTCTTGTTTGATCATTTGAAGTAGCAAATTGTGTTTCATTGATAATTTCTCTGAAAGTTTTACCTGAAATAGTAAATGATGCAGCATCAGAAATTTCTGGTAAACGAGGATAATTATTTGCATCCAAACCATTAATCGTAAATTCGCTATTTTCAGATACGATTTGAGTTTGGAAACTTTCTTTTACTTCAAAAGAGAAATCTTTACCTGGCAACTTTTTAACAATTTCACTGAAAAATCTAGCAGGCAAAACAATTGATCCTGTGGATTCTACGTTCAAGTCCTCATTTACAGGAATCTTGATTTCAATAGAAATATCTGTATCGCTACCTGTTAAAGTTAATTCATCTTCTGTTAAATCCAATTTGATCCCACTAAGAATTGGAATAGTAGCTCTTGATGAAATGGCACGCATAACATTGTTTAAGTTCTCGATAAACAGGTTGCGATTGATCGTAAATTTCATTTTAATCCTCCTAAACGAAAGTGACTTTTCTTTTTTATTTAATTATATATTTAATTAGTAGTAGTAGGGCCTGTGAATTCTGTTGAAAACTCATAAGAAGCCTGAAAATAACGGAATTGTAACGGTTAAAAAAGATGTGTAAAACTCGCAAAGTTGTCCACAGTGGATAACTTTGATTAATGCTCAAGCATTTGTTTCAAATCGAAAACAGCCGTTTTGATGTCAGCATCAGTTTTCATTTGCTTATCGATTTTATCATAAGCGTGCATAACTGTCGTGTGATCTTTTCCGCCAAATTCTTGTCCTATCTTAGGTAAACTTGCATCAGTTAATTCCCGAGAAAGATACATCGCGATCTGTCGTGGTACCACAATCTGCCGTACACGCTTTTTACCCTTCAATTCGGCTGTCGAAGTTTGGAAGTAATTTGCGACAACTTCCTGTATTTTCGAAATTTGTAGTCCACGATTTTTTTGTACGAGTTTCAGGTCAACTAAGGCTTCTCGAGCTAAGTTAACGTCGATGTCAGCCTTTTCGATAGTAGCATATGCTTGAACTTTAACTAAAGCCCCTTCGAGTTCTCTAATATTAGTATCTACTTGAGAAGCAATGTAATCGAGAGTGTTGTCATCAATAGTTAAGCCTTCAGATTCAGCCTTTCTTCGTAAAATTGCGATTCGGGTTTCCAAATCTGGAGGAGTAATTTCAACTTGTAAGCCCCATGTAAATCGAGAAACTAAACGTTCAGACAGATCAGGAATTTCTGTAGGTAAACGATCACTGGTCATCACGATTTGCTTTTGATCATTATATAGGGTTTCAAAAGTATGGAAGAATTCTTCTTGAATTCCTTCTTTTTTAGCAAAGAATTGAATATCGTCAACTAGTAATAAATCACAGGTTCTGTATTTTTCGCGAAATTGGTCCTGTGTTTTATTTTTTATTGAATTAATAAAGTCGTTGACGAAGGTCTCACTCTGTATATAAACTACTTTAGCGTTGGGTCTTTCAAGCAGCATTTGATGGCCAATTGCTTGCATCAAGTGAGTTTTTCCGAGACCTACTCCCCCGAAGATAAATAAAGGATTATAAAAACTACCAGGACTGTCTGCGACAGCTAATGCGGCACCGGCAGCTAATTTGTTTCCTTCACCTTGAACGAAATTATCAAACGTATATTTTTCGTTTAACTTCAAATCTTTAGTGAATTCTTGTTGTTCCCTATTTCTTGGCTGCACTCGAATATCGTGTTGTGGCTCAGGAGTTACGATTCTTTCAGGCGTGTCACTGTCTTCAGATATCTTAAATACAGGTAGTATTTCGATACCAGCATAGCCGTATGCTGATTGGATTAATTGTGACGAAAGATTTTTCTCCCAGTAACCTTTTGCAACAGGATTTTGAACTAAAATTTGTAGTTCATGAGTTTTTTTATCATAAGAAATAGGTTTAGTATTTTTAAACCATGCATTATAGGCAACTTCATTAAAACGAGCGCGCATTTCGTCGTTAAAGTGTTGCCAAAATTTCTCAATGTCGAACAATTTGCATTCCTCCATGTTGATAAAAAGCATATTTATTTTAGCATGTTGATAAAAAGTTTTCCACAAGTGAAATAAATATTAACAATATAAACATCCTGTGGATATTTTAGAATTTAATATGCACAATTTGACATGACTGAGGTGGAACGATTACTTTATGCACAGTTATAGTGTGGATAGCAAAAGCTATTGTACCAAGACTTTAATTCAAAATCTATATGCGTTATCCACATAGTGTGAATTAAGTTTTTAACACGATGTGAGTTGTGGAAAAAACTAGGGATTAATTTGTGAATTTTGCTTTGTGGAAAAATAAAAATATTTTTTATCCACACAAAAATAGCCAAAAAATCGAAAAATGTGTGGTAAAGAGTGCAGCATTATTTTCAAGAAATACTTGGTTTTTATTGCTATTCGTGCTATCCTTAGTAAGAAATTGTGCAGTTGGCACAAAGAATTTATGGAGGTGCAGTTTATAATGACAACTAAAAGAACTTACCAACCTAAGAAGCGTCACCGTTCACGTGTTCACGGTTTTATGAAGCGCATGAGTACATCAAATGGCCGTAAGGTTTTAGCAAGACGCCGTGCAAAAGGTAGAAAAGTCTTATCTGCTTAAACCACTGAATCCCAGTGGTTTTTTTAGTCTACTAGAGTGGAATGAAACGTTTTGAGAAAGTCTTATCGAGTAAAATCTGAAAAAGATTTCCAGCAAGTTTTCGAATCTGGCGACTCCGTCGCTAACCGTGCTTTTGTCATATATGTAGTAGAAAAACCTGAAAATAAACATTTTCGGGTAGGTATTTCTGTAGGCAAGAAGGTTGGTCATACCGCTGTCGCACGTAATCGACTCAAGCGTTATATTCGGGCCGTAATTGATGAAGAAAAATTGCAAATTAATCCAAATGTTGATTTTTTAATCATTACGCGGCCTTATGCTCGCGATTTTGATATTGTTAAGGTACGCAAGAACTTGCTACATGCGTTAGCTTTGGCACATATCATTGAAGAAATGCCAGATGAAGTTGAGGAAAATTAGATTGAAGGACATTCTGACTAAAAGAAATGTCAAACGTCTTCTTGCAGTCCTAGCTGTAATCACCTTGGCTGTTGTTTTGACAGGGTGTGCAAGTCAGGGTGCAAACGGTCAAGTGGCACCAGTATCACACACAAGTGGTAACTGGTGGGACCGCTGGATTGTTTATTACATGTCAGCTTTCATTTTGTGGCTAGCTAAGTTAATGGGCAATAGCTATGGTTGGGCAATCATTGTCTTCACTGTTATTGTTCGTGTCATCTTGTTGCCTTTGAATGCTATTTCAATTCGAAGCACAACTAAGATGCAAAGCATCCAACCACAAATCAATGAGCTACGTAAGAAGTATCCAGGACGTGACACTGAATCAAGATCGTTATTACAACAAGAAACTAACAAACTGTATAAGGAAGCAGGAGTAAATCCATATGCTGGATGCTTGCCTCTGATCATTCAGTTGCCAGTTATGTATGCTTTGTATGGTGCGATTTTACGTACACCACAATTGCAAACTGGACGCTTTTTATGGATGGATTTGAGTAAACCAGACCCATATTTCATTATGCCTATCTTGGCAATGGCGTTTACTTTCTTGTCTACATATATTAGTCAATTATCAACACCTGCGTCATCTCAAAACGGAATGACCAAGATAATGACCTACGGAATGTCCATTATGGTTGGTGTAATGGCCTTGCAATTCCAATCAGCCATCACACTTTACTGGGTAATTTCTAACTTATTCCAGGCAGTTCAAACCTTTATTTTGCAAAACCCTCTTAAATACAAGAGAGAACAAGAAGCAAAGGCTGAGGCAGAACGCGAACGTAAACGTAAGCTAAGAAGAACCTACAAGCGTTTAGGACGCAAACAAAAATAAAAGAATATTTAATCTAAAAATGATTTTAGATAAAGTAGTCAAAGTGCTTTATCCATCATGTTTATTCGTGGTGGGATAATGCACTTTTTTTATTGAGAAAAGGGAAAATTATGGCTCAAACTTTAACAGAATTTGATACAATTGCAGCGATTTCTACCCCTATTGGTGAAGGTGGAATTTCCATAGTACGAATGTCCGGTGAAGATGCAGTTAAAATTGCTAATGAGGTTTTTAAAGGTGCTAATTTAGCTAAAGTTCCAACTCATACGATCCACTACGGTCATATTATTGACCCTGATACTGGTGAAACTATTGATGAAGCAATGGTTACTGTGTTGCGTGCGCCTAAGACTTTTACCCGTGAAGATATCGTTGAAATCAATTGTCACGGTGGTATCGTTGTTACTAACCGTATTTTGCAGCTTCTTTTAAGCCACGGTGCTCGAATGGCAGACCCTGGCGAATTCACCAAGCGTGCCTTTGTAAATGGACGAATCGATTTGACCCAGGCCGAAAGTGTGATGGATATCGTTCGTGCTAAGACTGACAAGGCACGAAAAGTTGCGGAAAAACAACTTGAAGGTGGACTTTTGCACAAGATACGTGCAATGCGTCAAGAAATTTTAGATACGCTTGCCAATGTGGAAGTTAATATTGACTACCCAGAGTATGATGCTGATACTGTAACTGCTAAGCAAATGGCGGATACAGCAAACTCAGTAATTAAAAAAATTGATCGACTTTTGAGTACGGCTCAAGAGGGTAAAATCTTGCGTAACGGCCTTGCGACAGCGATTGTAGGGCAGCCAAATGTTGGTAAATCTTCATTGCTAAACTACTTAACCCAAAGCGACAAGGCTATCGTAACTGATGTCGCTGGGACTACGCGTGATACGCTTGAAGAATATGTATCTGTAAAAGGTGTACCTCTAGAATTAATTGATACTGCGGGTATTCACCATACTGATGATAAAGTGGAAAAAATTGGTGTGGAAAGATCTAAAAAAGCTCTTGAACGAGCAGATCTTGTTCTCTTGTTAATCGATGCTAGTCAAGAATTAACAGATGAAGATAAAGCACTTATTGACGAAACTAAAGACAAGAAGCGGATTATCATTTTAAACAAATCTGATCTGGGTCAAAAGCTGACAGTTGATCAGATGAAGCAAATGACTGGCAGCGAAGTTATTTCAACTTCAATTTTGAAGGAAAAGAATCTAGATCAGCTTGAAGAAGTGATCAGCAAGTTATTCTTCTCAGGGATTGAAAACTCAAATGATCAGGTTATGGTTACCAACCAACGACAAACTTCACTTTTGCAAAAGGCGAAAAAGGAATTGCAGGATGTTGTGCAAGCTGTGAATGACGGCGTGCCTGTGGATATTGCACAGATTGATTTCACTGGTGCGTGGGATACACTAGGTGAGATTACAGGGGAAAGTGCACCGGATGAATTGATCACAACTTTGTTCAGTCAATTCTGTTTAGGAAAGTAGGG
Organism: Lactobacillus sp. OTU4228; assembly: GCF_001006945.1. Lineage (NCBI taxonomy): Bacteria > Bacillati > Bacillota > Bacilli > Lactobacillales > Lactobacillaceae > Lactobacillus > Lactobacillus sp. OTU4228. Next base: position 65,201 of record NZ_CDLD01000041.1, on the reverse strand, counting down.
GAAATAATGATTAAGACATATGATTCAAATGAATATGATGTAATCGTTGTAGGAGCGGGTCACGCAGGCTGTGAAGCTGCTCTTGCTAGTGCCCACATGGGACAAAAGACATTACTGTTAACTATTGGGCTTGATATGGTAGCTTTCATGCCATGTAACCCATCTGTAGGTGGTCCAGCCAAGGGTACCGTTGTTAGAGAAATTGATGCTTTAGGTGGTCAAATGGGTAAAAACATTGATGCTACCTACATTCAAATGCGGATGCTTAATACTGGTAAGGGTCCTGCAGTGCGTGCACTTCGTGCTCAAGCTGATAAGTGGCAATATCATGAACACATGAAGGATACCATTGAAAATACACCTAACTTGACTTTGCGTCAGGCAATTGTAGATGAAGTTGTCGTTGAAGATGGCGTCTGCAAAGGAGTAATTACCAATACTGGTGCTAAATACCATGCTAAAAGTGTTGTATTGACTACTGGTACTGCTGCCCGCGGTAAAATCATTATTGGTGAACTTACTTATTCGTCAGGACCTAACAACACTACTCCTTCAATTAAGTTGTCTGAGAATTTGGAAAAGCTTGGTTTTAAGCTTCGTCGTTTCAAGACCGGTACGCCTCCACGTGTTAACGGCAATACTATTGATTATTCCAAGACCGAAGAAGAACCTGGCGACAAGACTCCACGTCACTTCTCATTTGAAACCAAGGATGCCGATTATTTACAACACCAAATTTCTTGCTGGATGACTTATACTAACCCAACCACGCATGAGATTATCCGCAACAATCTTGATCGTGCACCTATGTTTACTGGTGTAATTAAGGGTGTAGGACCTCGTTATTGTCCATCTATTGAAGACAAGGTTGTACGTTTTGCTGATAAGGATCGTCACCAAATTTTCCTTGAACCAGAAGGTGAGACTACCAAGGAAGTTTATGTAGGTGACTTTTCAACTTCAATGCCAGAAGAAGTTCAATTAAAGATGGTTCACTCTGTTGCCGGACTTGAACATGCTGAAATGATGCGTCCAGGCTACGCAATTGAATATGACGTAGTTGAACCATGGCAATTGAAGCATACCTTGGAAACTAAGAACGTAAAGCACTTATTTACTGCAGGTCAAATGAACGGTACTTCCGGTTATGAAGAAGCTGCAGGTCAAGGCTTGATCGCCGGTATTAACGCTGCGCTTTCTGCTCAAAACAAGCCTGGCTTTACTTTGGGTAGAAACGATGCTTATATCGGTGTTTTGATTGATGACTTAGTAACTAAGGGCACTAACGAACCATATCGTTTGCTTACTAGCCGTGCAGAATACCGTTTGATTTTACGTACTGATAACGCCGACTTGCGTTTGACTGAATACGGTCATGAATTAGGTCTTATTTCTGATGAGCGTTACAAGAGATTCGAAGAAAAGAAGCAAGCCATTAAGAAAGCTAAAGAAAGATTGCATGAAATTACAGTTCACTTGACTGATGAGGTGCAAGACTTTTTGAAGAGCATTGGCCAAGAACCAATGAAGGCTGGGGTTAAGGCAGACGTCTTCTTGCGTCGTCCAAATGTAAAGATTGCTGACATCGAAAGATTAACTGGTGAAAAGATTCCAGGCGACCGTTACGTAAAGGAACAGGTAGAAATTGGCATTAAATATGCTGGTTATATCAAGAAAGAGGAAACTCGTATCGCTCGTTTGAAGCGCCAAGAAGCTAAGAAGATTCCTGCAGATATTGATTATGAAGCAATTGAAGGCTTGGCAACTGAAGCACGTCAAAAGTTTGAAAAGATTCGTCCAGAGACTTTGGCCCAAGCAGAGCGTATTTCCGGGGTAAACCCAGCTGATTTGGCTATTTTGAGTGTTTACATTCAAAACGGACGCTATTCAAGAGTTAAAAAATAATTTTTGCTAAAAGATAAAGAGGGCATGATTCAAAAATAATCATGTCCCTCTTTTTTTACTGGAAATAAGATAACCCAGGAAATAATTAGGGCCAAGGAAAAAATAATTGAAAAATTTTTCTTAAATTTTAGCTATAAGTAAATAAAAAAATATATAAAATGAAAAAGTTTTAGTATAATAATGTTCATTGAATCACAATGTAAAACGCTATCCTTTAGCAAGACGTAAGTAATAATTTATCTGAGCTTGTGAAATGATTATTATTACAAAAGCGTTTTCATCTGCATAATAACAATGCTTTTGACGTTTTGCAAATGTGAAAAAATGTGTTTTAATACATTATGAAAGAAACGAAACTAAGGAGATGCACTTATATGACTAAAATTAATGGTTCTGATGCAATGCTTAAAGTTATTTATGACTGGGGAATTGATCATATCTATGGTTTCCCAGGTGGATCATTCGACTCCAGCATGAATGCTATTTACGACTTCAGAGATAAGATGAAATTTATCGAAGTTCGTCACGAAGAGGCTGGCGCACTTGCTGCTTCATCTGAATACAAAGTTACTGGTAAATTGGGTGTATGTTTTGGCTCAGCTGGTCCTGGTGCTGCCCACTTATTCAACGGCTTGTACGACGCTAAGTTTGACAAGACTCCAATGCTTGCCATCGTAGCTAATGTTCCAACTAGCAAACAAGACATCGACTTCTTCCAAGCCTTTGATGAAGATAAATGGTTCTTAGACGCTAGCGTTTGGTGCGCTTCAGCTAAGACTCCAGAGCTTATTCCAGTATTGACTGACGAAGCTATCCGTCAAGCCTACGCAAGAAAAGGTCCTGCAGTTTTAATCATTCCTAAGGACTACGGTTGGCAAAAGATTGAGGATAACTTCCGTGTAAACAAGGATGCTCATCCAGAGCCAAACTACCCAGCACCAACTAAGACTTCAGTTGATGAAGCTGTCAAGCTTTTGAGGGAAGCCAAGAACCCAACAATGTACATTGGTTTAGGTGCTAAGGATGCTGGCGAAGAAGTTAAGGAATTCGCTGAAAAGTTCAAGACACCTATTATGTCATCATACTTAGGCAAGGGTGTTGTTGAAGACAAGTTCCCAGCATACATGGGTACTATCGGCCGTATCGGACCTAAGGCAGCTCAAGAAGTTCAAATGGCAACTGACTTAGTTGTTTGGGTCGGCAATAACTCACCATTCTCAGTATTATGGTTCCCTAAGAACGCTAAGGTTATCCAAATTGATGTTGACCCTGCTAAGTTTGGTAAGCGTCACTCAACTGATGTATCAATGCTTGCAGATGCTAAGAAGGCACTTCGCGCTATCATTGATGCTGGTGAAGAAAGAAATGAATCACCACTTTACAAGGCTGCTATTGCAGACCGTGAAAACTGGGATGCATGGGAAGACAGCTTCAAGAACTCAGATGAGATGCCAGTTCGTCAAGAACCAATATGGGATGTTATCAACAAGAAGGCTGACGACAACGCTGTCTTTGCTATCGATGTAGGTAACGTAAACGTTGACTCTTGCCGTCTTTTGAACTTACACGATGATCAAAAGTGGACAACTTCTGGCCTTCACGCAACTATGGGTTACGGTGCTCCTGCCGCATTGATGGCAGCTACAGTTTACCCAGACCGTGAAGTTTGGAACTTAGCTGGTGATGGTGGCTTTGCCATGATGAACCAAGAACTTTTGACTATGTCACGCTACAACATGCATATCTTGAACGTAGTATTTACTAACGAAACTTTAGGCTACATCGAAGCTGAACAAGTAGATGAATCTCACCAACCATTATCAGGTGTAAAACTTCCAGACAACGACTGGGCTAAGGTTGCTGAAGGTATGAATGTTAAGGGTGTAGTGGTTCGCACCAAGAAGGAATTCGAAGAAGCAGTTGACGAATTCAAGAAGATAGATGGCCCAATGTTGATTGATGTTAAATACACTCACAACATGCCTTACTCAACTGAATTGAATTCACTGGATGATCCAGCATTCGTTAAGAAGTATGAAGCAGAAGACTTGAAGCCATTCAGCTACTTTGCTGAAAAGTATGGCTTGGAAGCTGACGCTGCAACAGGTGCATCTCAACATGAAGAATCAGAACCAGAAGAAGATACTGCTCCTGATACAGTTTCCGGTGCTTCACAACACTAATTCATTTGAGTAATAACCATAAAAAGACGAGATGAAAATCTCGCCTTTTTTATTTTCTAAGAAATATTTCCTGGGAAATCAAAAAACGTGTGTGAAACATTTTTAGACAATAATAAAACAGTTATTAACCATACCGAAAATTTTAGACCTTTTCGTTTCGCTTTTTTCTATACTAAAACGTATAATAATAATTGATAAATTTTGATTAAATGGAGGACGTTATAAAGATATGCAACAATTCGGCGTTATCGGTTTGTCTGTTATGGGCAAAAATCTTGCTTTAAACGTTAGAAATCACGGCTTTTCAGTTTCAGGTTATTCAATTGATAAACCTGAAATTGATGCTTTAGCAAAATATGAAGATGACAAGTTAAAGCCATGCTATACATTGGAAGAATTTGTTAACTCACTTGAAAAGCCACGTAAAATTTTGATCCAAATTATGGCTGGTGCTCCAGTTGATGAGACCTTACATAAGTTGCTTCCACTTTTGGATAAAGGCGACATCGTGATCGATGGTGGTAACTCAAACTACCACGACACTAACCGTCGTTACCACGAAATGGAAAAGCATGGCATTCACTTCATCGGTATGGGTGTTTCCGGTGGTGAAGAAGGTGCCTTAAATGGTCCTGCTCTTATGCCAGGTGGTGACGAAGAAGCTTACAAGGAAGTTGCTCCAATTCTTGAAGCCATTGCTGCTAAGAACAAAGAAGGTAAGTCTTGTGTAAGTTACATGGGCCCTGAAGGTGCAGGTCACTACGTAAAGATGGTTCACAACGGTATTGAATATGCCATCATGCAAGAATTCTCAGAAGTTTACAGCCTGCTCCGTGATGTTGCTCATAAGAGTGACGATGAAATGTCAGAAATCTTTGATAAGTGGAACCACAGCGTGGTACAAGCTTACTTAAGTGAAATCACTTCAAAGGTTTTGAAGCAAAAGGATGATCTTACTTCAGACAACATCATTGATCACATTTTAAACGTTGCTTCATACAAGGGTACTGGTAACTGGACTCTTGAAGATGGTGTAGCTCTTGGTGCACCTGTAACAGTTATTGCCGAAGCCGTTATGGCACGTTTCATGAGTAAACAAACTCATTTGGCACTTGAAAGCGACATTAAGCCAACTGAATTTAAGTATGAAGGTGAAATCCCTGAAGACTTAGTTGACGAATTCGGTAAGACTTTGCAATTAGCTCAAGCTGTCGCATATGCTCAAGGTTTCCAAGAATTAACTATGGCTGCTAAAGCTTACAACTGGGACCTTAGATACAAGTCAATTGCCCAAGGTTGGGAAGCCGGCTGTATCATTCGTTCTGCAATGCTTAAGGATATTGAAGATGCTTACTCAGACAAGAAGGAACTTACTAACTTGTTTGAAGATGGCTACTTCAGAAAGTTAATGGAAGACAACCTTCCAGCTTTAAGAAGGTCAGTTGAATTTGCTACCAAGGCTGGCGTTCCAACTCCAACTTTGAGTGCAGCACTCAACTACTTGGAATCAATCTTTAACCCTAAGTTGCCAGCTAACATGATCCAAGGTCAACGTGATTACTTCGGTGCTCACACTTACCTTAGAAATGACCGTAAGGGTACATTCCACACTGAATGGTACGAGGAAAAATAATTAGGTTTCATGTGAAACCAAAAAAAGCCAGTTAGACATATTCTAACTGGCTTTTTATTGTACAATAAGTATCGGTATATTTTTATGGTTTTAAAGAGAGGATTCTATGAAAGACGAGGGAAATCAAACTAATATAAAGCTGCTATTGCAGGCTTTAGTAGTTGGTGTTTGTACTGGGATAGTAGTTGGACTGTTTAGATTTGGTATTGAACAAACATCCGCTTTTTGGTTGCATTTGTTCCAATTAGCTCACCAAAATCCAGTGTGGTTTATTGCAATTATTGTTGGCTTTATTGCAGTAGCGGTAATTGCTGGCTATTTTGTTAAGCAATATCCGCACGTAGGTGGATCTGGTATTCCAGAAGTAAAATTGCAGCTGCAAGGTAAATTAACTTTGCAATGGTTTCCAATTTTATGGCGTAAGCTAATCGGAGGAATCCTGGTCATCGGTACTGGGCTATTTTTAGGACCAGAGGGTCCATCCTTGCAATTGGGTTCTACAATTGGTCAAGGCGTAGGTGAAGGCTTTAAACAAAATAAGCTTAATACAAGAGTTTTATTAGCTACAGGTGCTTCTAGTGGTTTATCTGCCGCATTTGGTGCACCTTTGAGTGGCGCACTCTTTGTCTTAGAAGAAGTCTTTCATAATTTTTCTCCTCTTGTATGGATGAATGCTTTAGCTGGTGCACTTGCTTCAAACTTTGTGGTTTCCAACTTATTTGGTTTGCACCATGCATTGGCAATTCCATATAATTATTCTTTTCCAATTAATCTTTATTGGCATTTAATTATTTTGGGCGTTTTATTGGGACTATTGGGTCACCTCTACAAGGTGGGCTTATTTAGCCTAAAAAAGGTCTATGCTAAAATCACTTTTTTACCACGTTGGTTACATGGTCTTATTCCTTTAGCACTTTTGATTCCAATCGCTTATTTCTGGCCTTTAATTACTGGTCCAGGTAATCGCTTGATTTTGTCACTTCCTAACATGATTACCAAAACAGGTTGGGGCTTAGTTGGACTTTTGGCCTTTTACTACGTAATGAGAATCGTCTTTTCAATCGTAGCTTATGATTCAGGTTTACCAAGTGGTATCTTCTTACCAATTCTGACGATGGGTGCCTTGATTGGTGCTACTTACGGTATGTTTATGGTTCAACTTGGATTATTACCACAACGCTTGGTAGTTAACCTGGTCATCTTTTCAATGGCAGGCTATTTTGCTGCAATTATCCGGGCACCATTTACTGCAATTATTTTGATTACCGAAATGGTTGGTTCGTTGCTTCACTTAATGCCATTAGCAGTTGTTGCGTTTATTGCACTTTTGGTTGATGAACTACTTGGCGGCAAGCCGATTTACGGTCTTCTCGCAGCCGCTATGGACACTAGCAGCGATCGCAAGGCTAACTATACTGGCGAGGCCGATCAAATGGTTCTGCCGGTCTATGAGAGCAGTAAATTAGTTGATAAAAAGGTCGCAGATATTAAGTGGCCTGATGATACTAGAGTTAGAACTATTCGCCGTGATGGGGGTGAAATTATCCCAACGGGTCAGACGATTATTCGTGGCGGCGATATGCTTGTTTTGGAGTTTGATTCAAGTCAACGAGGTCGTGTTTATAGTAAAATGAAAGACCTGCAAGGCGTTGAACTTGATGGATAATTGAAATAAGGGCGGCAGACGTACATGCCGTCTTTTTTCTTGCACAAAAATAGGTTATATTAGATACTTAAACTTATGTAGGAAAGAGGGATGAAGGTGAATAATTTAGTACAGATCACGTTAAATGCGGATCAGGAAAAATATAATCTGGATGGAGATGAAAGCATCACTTTTATTGATGCGAATTCTTATTATATTGGTCAAATTATTGATCGGCATCATGGCTGGATAACGTTAGAATCAGTTGACCAAGATGGTAACCGTGGTGGTGTCGTTTTTATTAAAGAAGATCAAGTAGCCAAGATCGAAGATAATACGCCAACACTGCATTACTACGCGTTAGCTGATATTAAGGATCCGTTTCACATGAAACAATTGAATACAAAAGTACTTAATTGGGACTTTACCAATATTTATGATCTTTTACTGAATGTGGCCGATTCTCAGCTATTTATCACGTTTGAAACCAAGACAGGGATTAATTATACTGGCCTGATCACGCAGCTGGATAAAGACGAAATACGCATCCTTGAAAAGAATGAACAGACACTAGAACAATACGCTACCGTCATCCCATTAGCTGATATTGTCTGTGTCGACATTAACAGCATAGATAATCGCTTGTTTATCCATTATCTGAAGCAACATAAAGATTATGGCAATGATCTAGAACTGGCAGAAATTTATTTTGATTATACTTTTGATGACCAATTTGGCAGTTTTGCAATTGGTAGAATCGTTAAGTATGATGATGAAAATATGATTCTTGAAAGCTTGAATGATTTGGGTCAAGTCGAATCCATTGCAGTAATTGCACGTAATCACATTGCCCATTTAACTGAGGAATCTGAGAGACTTAATTACTTTAACTACCTAGTTAATTGGCAAAAAGAAAATGGCAGTTTTGATCCGGATCATTTGGAGCATTCTGTTAATCTGCAGGGGGAGATTAGGTCAATACCTGAAGTAATTGAAGAATGGCCAGAAGACAAAATAATCAAGGTTAGCGATTCAATTTATCATTATCCTGACCGTTTGGGACTCATTTCATCTTATAATGATGATGGCTTTGATTTAAAAATTGCAACTGAATACGCTGTAGGTGATGTCAGCGATCATGATTATGAGGACGTGATCAGCGTTGATTTGGCCGGCTCAGAGATGATTAGGATGCAAAAATTCCTCGATAATCGTGGGTAAATAAGTTGGCAGTGAATAAAAGTTTTTTATATAATTAGACAAACGAAAGGAAGATGTTCTATGGGATTAACATTTGACAACCCTAACAATTTACAAAAGATGCTTGATCGCTTTGCGACAGTTCCAGATCCAAAGAAGACACCAAAGCACAAGGATCCAGAAGAATTGCTTAATAAAGATTCAAAAGACAAAAAGAAGAAAAAAGATAAGTAAATTAAAAGCAGGTTGCAAACGCAATCTGCTTTTTCTCTAGGAGTAAGAAATATGAAAAAACATTCGGCAGTAGCTTGTATCAGTAGGGCAGATTTATTTTCATCCTTATCATCTGATGCCCTAAAGAAAATTGCAGCAATCTCAACTCATCAGGAATATTTCCCAAGAAATACAATTATTCGTCAGCCAGGCGACGGTAAGGAAGGCATGATCTTCATGGATGAGGGTAGTGCCAAGATTTATAGCCTGAATGAAGACGGCAAAGAAACTGTGTTGGGCGTAATCAATAAGGGTGATTATGCTGGACAGCAGAGTCTTTTTAAAGAACCAAATCATGAAAATTATATTCAGGCGTTGCAAGATACGTATGTCTGCTCAATTAATCGTGATGATTTTCAAAACTTGCTTAAAAAGACGCCGGATTTAGTCATCAATTTGCTTAATACATTTGGTGAAAAGCTGGTAGCGGCAGAAACGAATTCAATTCGAAGAAATTCGATGAATGCCAAAGACCGCTTGATGGATTATCTGGTTGAACAAAGTCAAAAGTTGGGCTCAGCTAGATTTTCTCTCCCTTTGAAAAAGAAAGATTTAGCCAGTTATTTAGGAACCAGTCCTGAAACTTTGAGCAGACAATTGAAGCTATTAGAAAAGGAAAATAAGATCAGGGTCAATCGCCGAGAGATTACTATTGTTAAAAATTAATAGCTTATAATGGGCGAATGACGTAATACACAAATGCCAAGCCGATATTGATCAAGGCAAAGAAGCCAATGATAGTGCATTGCATTCTTTTAGTAATAACTAGGTAGGCAATAAATTCGCGAATAAAGGCGTTTAAGGTGAAATACCACTTGGTCTTGGCACCATAGCCAATACACTTTAAGCCTTGACGCTTAGCCAAAACAAGCGCTCTATAAACGTGATACGAATTAGTAACGATACAAAATGTGCTGTCAGGCTGCATCAGTTGATGTGAAAACTTAAGGTTTTGATTAGTTTTCTTGGAACGATCTTCAATGATGATGTCAGACTGGGGCACGCCATGTTCTTCCGCATAAGCGGCCATGGCGTGGTTTTCGGGAATTTCTTCATCGGGACCTTGGCCGCCAGACATGATCAATTTTGAGCCAGGATTTTTGTGATAAATTTCAATTCCGCGATCGATTCGGCTGGCAAGAAGTGGCGTAACTTTTTTGCCAATTAATCCTGCACCTAGAACGACAACGTAGTTTAGCTTCTTGATATTGAAATTAATGAGGTTCAACCAAGCAGTCAGGGTATACATCATCATGATGAAGATTAAATAAAGAATGCTCATTGATAAAAATAGATAAATAAATCTGAACCAAGGAGTAGAATTGAAACGACCAAAAGCAGGGTAGGCGAAAATTAGTAAAATGATGACGATACCTGTTCCTAGAGACAGGAAGTTAGTCCATCTAGTGCCTTCTTTGATTAAGATCTTGATGCCGTTATAGAGAAAGATGGCAATTAAAAGAAAGACGAAGGCAAAGATGAACAAAGCGATGCCTACGGCTACTAAGAGTAAAAAACCGGAAATTAAGTGATGTTGTTCAGGGTGCCTAGTGTCGACGACAATTAGAAAATCGACGGCTAGAAAAGCCAGAAACATTAAGGCAGAAGTTAGGGTCAATCCAGCCCACATTGAACGACGCTCATGTGTTAATACAAAGATGAAAATTCCGAGATTGATGAGGAAGATGGCTAATAGCCAATAGAAAAGAGACAACATTTTAATAAACTCCTTTAATTGTTAATTTAATTATACGGAGTTTACGGAATATCTAAAAAAAAAGGAAAAATAAAAACGCATCCTCAAGGGATGCGTTTTTAGATATTTTATGCTGCTTCACCAGCAATTTTAGTCTTGTTTAAAAGAAGAGAGCTGGTTACAACTGATACGGAACTGAAGGCCATTGCTAAACCTGCAAGTTCAGGACTCAAGGTCAAACCTAAGCCCATGAAGAGGCCGGCGGCAATAGGGATGCCGATAGTGTTGTAAATAAGGGCCCAGAACAAGTTTAATTTGATTCTGTTGAAAGTCTTCTTAGAAATGTCCAAAGCTCTTACAACGCCCATTAAATCGTTCTGAACGAGGACGATACCACCGGATTCAATAGCAACATCTGTACCAGAACCCATCGCAATACCAACATCAGCAGTAGACAAGGCAGGAGCATCATTGATACCGTCACCTACGAAGGCAACCTTTCTACCTTCATCTTGCAACTTCTTAATTTCAGCAGCCTTTTCAGTTGGCAAAACGCCAGCGATAACTTGATCAATGCTAACTTCCTTACCGATAGCGTTAGCTACATTAGGGTTATCACCAGTAAGCATGATAGTCTTTAAACCACGCTTCTTAAGCTCGGCAATAGCAGCCTTTGAACTTGGCTTAGGAACATCTTGAATAGCAATTAAACCGATGATTTCTTGACCTAAACCAACATAAACAACAGTTTTAGCTTCTTTTTGCAACTTAATGGCTTGATCTTTCATTTCCTGGGAAATGGAAATATCTTCAAGCAATCTGTCACTACCTACGAAAGCAGTTTGACCATCATAACTGGCTCTAACTCCTTTACCTTCAATTGCAGCAAAGTTTTTAACTTGAGCTAAAGCAATTTTGTCTTCCTTAGCTTTCTTAACTACAGCTGTCGCAAGTGGGTGTTCAGAGTTTTCTTCCAAACTTGCGGCAATAGTCAAAACCTTGTTTTGATCACCAACAACATCGGTTACTTGAGGCTTACCAACGGTAATAGTACCGGTCTTGTCGAAGACAACAGTATCAAGGTCGCTAACTTCTTCAAGAACTTCACCGTTTTTGATTAAAACGCCCATCTTAGCGCTACGTGCAGTACCAACCATCAATGCAGTAGGAGTGGCAAGTCCAAGGGCACAAGGACAAGCAATAACTACAACAGAAACTGCAAATAGCAATGCAGTAACTAATGGAGCGTTCAAGAATACGTACCAAATAACGAAGGTAATAATCGCAATAATTAAAACAGCAGGTACGAAGATATTGGAGATTTTATCAGTCAAGTTTTGGATAGGGGCGTGACTAGTTTGCGCCTTCTTAACTAAATCAACGATTTGTGAAAGCATCGTGTCGCTACCAACTTTGGTTGCTTTAAAATTAAATGTACCGTTAGTGTTGATAGTTGAACCTACAACGTCATCGCCTTTTTTCTTAGTTACTGGCATACTTTCACCGGTAACCATTGATTCATCAATAGTAGTTGAACCGTTGACGATAACACCATCAACTGGAACCTTTTCACCAGGCTTAACGCGGATAATGTCGCCAACCTTAACTTGATCAAGTGGCACCTTAACGAATTCACCGTTACGTTCAACTTCGGCGTCCTTAGCTTGCAAGTCAATCAACTTAGCTAAAGCGTTAGATGCGTTATTATGCATCTTCTCTTCCATAGCGTCGCCCAAAAGAACGAAGACCGTTACAAATGCGGCACTTTCAAAGTAAACTTCATGTCCGGTGAACATAGCGAAGATACTGTAGAAATAGGCAACAGCAGTACCAACAGCAACCAGCGTATTCATATTAGCGCTATGATGCTTGAAAGCGGCCCAGGCACTACTCCAGTATGGAGCGGCTGAAATAGCCATAATAATCGTTGTTGTTATAAATGCGATCCAATTGTAGCCAGGCATCATCCAATGGAATGGCATGGCAAACATTTGGATAAGCATTGGAATTGATAAGATAAATGAAATCCAAAACCGTTTAATGTTTGAAAGTTTCATTACTTAACGACGACCTTCCCATGGAACATGTCCATTCCGCAAGCGTAGTTGTAAGTACCTGGTTTGTCGGTTGGAACATCAATAGTAACTTCTTTTTTACCGTCTAATTTTTCGTCAAAGTTTAAGTCCTTTGAAACGACTTCGTTCATACATCCCATATTGTCTGAAGAAATAAACTTCAATTGAGCAGGCTTGCCTTGCTTGAAAGTAACAATATCAGGCTTGTAACCATGATTTTCTGCGTTTACGACAACTTTTTTAGTTTGATTCTTTGAAAAAATACTCATTATTTAACAACAACCTTTCCATGAAACATATCCATACCACAAGCAAAGTTATAAGTGCCTTTCTTGTCAGTGGGAATATCAATAGTAGTAATTTTTTGCTTAGTTAAATCTTTATCAACACCAAGTTGTTCAAAAACAACGTGAGACAAACATGCTGTTGAATCATTCATATCGAAGTTTACCTTGGCAGGTATGCCTTGCTTAAGCACAACGGTTGAAGGGGAGTAGCCACCTTTAACGACGATGTTTGCTTCTTGCGTACCTTGGTCAACTATGGCTGTGCCGACGGCTTCTTGGTGTTTACCGAAGAACCACCAAAGAATGAAGCCGATCAGCAAGATGGCCACGATCAACGTGATAATTTGTGAAATACCCATATCTTTTCCTCCTAGCAGACGTGCTCTTTATCTGGCAAACAGTTGCAAGGAACCATGTCAGGGGCACTTTTTTCTTTTACAGTAACTTCTTGTTTTATTTTTTCTAGGTCACTTTTTGAAATAGGGGAGTTAGCCAGTAGCTGCAAGAGCACTTCGCCTTTATGCATGTCGCACATGCGATTTAAAAGCTCTTCAGCGGCTTCTGTCATTACCTGCGTTTGATTGATCTTAGAAGAGTAAACAAAGTGTCTGCCTTCCTTAGAGGGCTCTAGCAGATTCTTTTTAACCAAACGACGAAGCAAAGTCTTGATTGTAGATTCAGACCAATTTTTTTTAGCCTGCAATTCTTGAATTACTTTAGTTGAATTAACCGGTTCAAGAGTCCATATAATACGCATGACTTCCCATTCACTATTGGAAATTGTGCTTTCTTTTTCTTGAAGAGTAACCATCTTTTCCTCCTTTCGTTTACATTTGTAACTATACTCTTAAAATTTACATTTGTAAACTTTAATGCAATAAAAAGACCGTTAATCTGTTACTTTAAAAAACGATTAACGGTCTTTTTTCCTCAAGTAGAATTATAATAATAAATTATAAATTGGAGGAAAAACATGAATGATATAATTTTGTCCCATAAACGATGGCAACAAATTTTTGATGTACAACTAATAATTGCCTTAATCATAACAGTTTTAGAATTAATCACCAAAAAACAGCGTAATTTCGGCAATATTTTTCAACTAGTGTTTTTAATATTAATCGTAGGCTTAAATTTCTATGTACAATTCAATCGCCATAATTCTAGCAAATTGAATTTTGAGATTACACGATGGTTAAATCTATTAGTATTTAGTAGTTATTTTACAATTATCTGGCTAGTAGTTGGGAACTACTTAATATTTAATTTTCGGCAATTCGAAATACTTTGGGTGCTATTGCTCTGGGCTGCCTATCTTGTTCTATTATTGCCTCTAGCAATCCTTTATGCTGGTGATCTTAGGAAATGGTTTCTCATGTTACTTGCTGTTTACTTTCTTGATCAGCAATACGGACCAGACGTTTCGTTAAGAATAAGTAGAAATTTGCGTTTTTTGCACTCAGTTACGGGTCAAGGCGTCATTGCCGCTCTTGCTTTACTGATTATTGCTTGTTTTTTAGGTAAGGCCTGGGGCTGTCACTTTAACCCAAATTTGAAATTTATTAAAAGTCGTAATTTTCAAATATCCACTTTTATTTTATTGCTTGCTTTTGCAACGCTTGATCTGTTTTATAACGCTTTTAGCGTAACTGATAAGCAAATTTGGACAGCCTTTTTTTATTTTTCGTCTGATATCCAAGCTAAATATTTTACCTTACCCAGTTTAACTTCTGCCATTGAACCAGGAATTTTGGAAGAAACTGAACGTTACCTAATGATTTTAATCTTCCTAACTGGCTTTAAATATGCCCGTAAATGGCGTCTTCCAATCACTGTGTATGCTTCAGGTATTTTATTTGGTCTGTCACATGCCGGTAACGTTGGCTGGAACGGTGAAACTTTTTCCGCCACTATTGCCCAAGTAATTGGTGTCATGGGCAGTGGCTTTCTTTGGGCTGTGCTTTATCTTTACACAGGAAAATTATGGTTGCCGATGCTCTATCATTTCTTAATGGATTATTTAGCTAACTTACAATCGGGTTGGAATTCAGCTGGATGGACCTTTAGTGGATATGCTAGTGATTACATTCAGGAAATATTAATGGTCGGCGTCCCGCTAGTTTTTACTATTTGGATGATGTATGGCAAGAGAAGAGCGGTCATAGAGGAAAACGTGGATCGTCTACTTAATTTAAAAGACTCAAAGTTCATAAATAAAAAAGTATCTAGGAATTAGGTATTTCCCAGACACTTATTTCGAATCTAATTAATTAAAATAAACATTTTTAAAGTCATAAGGTACGCCTGTTGGATTGAAGGATACACCTTTAACGTTGGTTTTAAGAAGTTGAGGATGAGCCACTTGGATTAATGGAATAGTACCTTGATCTTTCATTAAAATCTTTTCTGCCGCTACTAATTTGTCCCAGCGCTTCACAGGATCATTACCGTAAACATTTTCAGATTGATCAAGTAATTTATTGAATTGGTTGTTGTTCCAGCCGTTGTTGAGATAACTTGATCCTTTTTGGAAAACATCCAAGAAGTTAATTGGATCACCAAAAACAGCTTGCCAATTCTTGATTGTAATTTCGTAATTTCCAGCAGTTTGACGAGAAATTAATTGAGTAAATGGAATATTTTGAACTGAGATATTTACATTAGGTAAACGATCTAGTTGACTTTGTAAGAATTCAGCAGTTTGTTTTGAAGAATCATCGTCACTAGCTAACAATGTAACTTTAATAGACTTAATGCCAGTTTCCTTATAGCCCTCTTGCAATAAGGTTTTTGCCTTTTTAAGGTTATAGCTCACACCGCTTTTTACGTAAGCATCATTTTCAAATTGAGCACCAGTTTTTGGATTTGTGCCCATGCCTGATGGAACAAATCCTTTAGCTGGAATAGAACCGTCTTTCAAAATATTGTTAGCCAATTGCTGACGATTGATGGCATATGAGAATGCTTGTCTAATCTTAAGATCCTTGAATGCTTTAACTTTATTTTGATTTAATTCAAGACGACGAATAGCTGAAGAAAGTCTAGCGTGATAGCCAACCTTGTTTTTATTAGAAGCTACTTGTTGACCGGTTAAACCTGTTTCATCAGCTTTTCCAGCTTGGAAAAGATTATAGCTAGTGGTGGTTGATTCACTTACTTGTTCGTTAACTTTACTTAATTTAACGTCTTTAGCATCCCAATAATTTTTATTCTTTACTAAGCTCCACACTTTGTTGTTGCCGTTCCATTTAGTAAGAGTGAAAGGTCCAGAAGAAACAGTGTACTTTGCTTGTGTACCGTAAAGCTTACCGTATTTTTGCACTACTTTTTGATTTTGTGGGAAGAAAAGTGGCCAGGCAAGCAAGATTTTGAAGTAGCTGAGTGGACGAGTCAATTGAACTCTTAAATGGTATTTGGAAACTGCGGTAGCACCTAAGCTTGAAGGCTGCTTTTTTCCGCTATTAATGGCTTGAGCGTTCTTAATTTGGTAAAGATAGAATGCCATTTGTGATTTGGTAGCTGGATTGACAGTTCTTCTGTAAGAATAAACAAAATCTTTGGCTGTAATAGGATCACCGTTTGACCATTTAGCATTCTTTCGAAGGTAAAAATCATAGGTTTTCCCGTTATTAGAGGTCTTTGCCTTAGTGGCGAGTGATAATTGTGGCTTATTGTTTTTGTCTAACCGATAAAGCCCATCACCAGTATTTAATAAGGCTTGGAAACTGGTGGTATCAGTAGCTAAAGACGGATCTTGAGTGGATAGTTGCGTGGTTTCTGACCAATTTAAAACTTGTTTTTTCTTTTGAGAGGCAGATTGATTACCACAGGCTGCAAGAGTAATTGCAGAAAGGATAATTGTACTTGTTGCTAAAATTTTCTTAGAAATCTTCATTGCTAAACTCCTTTTCATGCATAGATAAAAAATTAAGCAATGAGAAAGAAAAAACGCCTTACTAGATCATATTGATCTAATAGGGCGTTTATCACGCGGTACCACCTATTTTCATGGAAGTTTCACCTCGGTTCATGTACGGCTAAAAAGCGATACACTACCGCGATAAAGGGCGGACCCTGGATCTGCTAAATATCGCAGATTCATGCTCGAAGGCCATTTTCAAAAATAAAACAGGCATTTCTTTTCACCAAATTAGAAACTCTCTGTGGGAAGTTTTATCTTTTACTTTCCTTGTCATTGCTTAATTTGTCTTTAATGTTGCTATCATAGTATATCCTAGGAAATGATTTGTCAACAAAAAAATTAACGAATTATAAGTTCAGTCACTAATAAAGCTACAATAATCCAAACAACATTAAGCAGATAGACTAAGATTTTAGTCCATATCTTTTGATAAAGTTGCCCTGTTTGAAAAAGAAAATATAGTGCTAGTGCAGCTAAGATAACTGCGATTGTAGTTCCTGAAGAATTATGAATATTGAGATAAAAGTAGATTCCAGCAATGGCTGAAAAAAGCAGAGTGCCGAGAATCCAAAGCGTTTTTTTAGTTAGTTTCATGATTAATTTCTCCTTGACATTTAGTATAGCGTATCAAGAAGAAAAAATTAGTTAACAGTCACGTCTCCATCATCACTATGAGCAAATAAGACATTAGAGCTGGAAATATTTTTGGTATATGAGCCACCGTCGTCATCATTGTCATGATCGGTTCCCTTAAAGGTTACATCCCCATCATCAGAGGATAAATAATAGCCATGGGCGTTACTTTGCTTCACCTTGATATCTCCATCTTCTGAGGTGATTTTAGCTCCATTTGTTGTAAATAATTTATCAACTTCAATATCTCCGTCTTCTGAGTCGATCTTGGCTTTATTCTTTGCATACAAGCTATCAATCGTGATGTCTCCATCCTCAGCAGAAAGCGCAATATTTTTGGCTTGAATATTACCGTAAAAATCAACATCGCCATCTTCTAGATGCATATCGATTTTTTGCAATTCCTTTGCTGGCAAGTAGATAGCGATCACATTATCTTTAGAAATGCGATAACGCCCACCTTTATTTTCTTGTTTGATTGTTAAAATACCGTTTTTTATTTGAACGCTAGGTTTAAAGCGTATCAAGCCGCGATAAATAACTTTGTGTGTTTTGCCAACATGCAATTCAGTATCAACAATATCTGTCGAAACTTTCATAGAATTAAACTTCTGCTCAGAAAGTGTTTGTTTAACTACGGGACCAGAGTTTTTGTCAGTGTAAGTATGGAATTTACAGCCTGCTAGAAAAAGACCTAGAGTAAGAAATAACCCAGGCAATAATATAATTTTTTTGTTTTTCATAAACAATTCCCCCTACAGATATTTTATCGTAGAGTGAGATGCAAAAGATACAAAAAAATCCGCTCCATACGAGGAACGAATTTTGCTTATTTTTCTATAAATTAGTAACCAGGAAGAAGATGACGAATACCACAAACAGGATGTACATCATCGGAGTAACTTCCTTGGCACGCTTAGAAGCGATCATAGTGATAGGGTAAGCGATCAATCCTAAAGCCAAACCATCTGAAATACTGTAAGTTAATGGCATCCCTACAACTGTCAAAAATGCTGGGAAAGCAATTTCGAACTTGTCCCAATCAATCTTTCTCAAGTTGCTTGCCATCAAAACACCAACGATAATCAAGGCTGGAGCCGTTACAGTAGTTGGGATAACGGCAAGAAGTGGACTGAAGATCATACTGATGATAAAGAAGATACCAACAAAGATCGCGGTTAAACCAGTTCTACCGCCCATTGCGATACCGGCACTTGATTCTACTGAAGTACCAAGTGGAGCAGTACCAAAGACAGCACCTTCAACCATAGCAGTTGAGTCAGCTAAAAAGGCACGACCGATCCGTGGAATCTTACCATCTTTATCAACCATGCCGGCTTGTTCAGTCATACCGATCAAAGTACCAGCAGTATCAAAGAAAGTAACAAGTAAGAAGGTCAAAACAACCATCCAAAGTTGTGCGGTATTAATATCCTTTAAGTGGAAAACGGCTTGACCAAAGGTTGGTGCAATGCTTGGCGCACCTGAAACGATGCCGTGAGGCAATGGAATTTGACCAATGATCATACCGAAGATAGCAGTAACGATCATCCCGATGAAAATTGAACCAGGTACGTTCAAACACATCAAGATAACAGTTAAAATTAAACCGAACAAAGTAATCCAAACGGCAGGATTACTAAACTTGCCCAAGGTAACTAAAGTTGAATCGCTGTTAACGATTAATTGACCATTTTTTAACCCAATAAAGGCAATGAATAAACCAATACCAGCCGAAATTGCATACTTCATATCTTGTGGAATTGCATTAACCACCATTTCACGCAATTTGAAAACAGTGATTAAAATGAACAAGATTGATGCAACAAGCACAGCAGCTAAGGCTGTTTCCCAGGAAATATGCATCCCAACACATACGTTGTATGCGAAAAAGGCACCACTACCCAAGGTTGGAGCAAGCGCAATAGGATAGTTTGCGATGAATCCCATCAAGAAACAACCAATGGCAGTTGCTACTGCGGTAACCGTAAAGGCTGCACCTTTTGGAATACCAGCTGCGTGCAAAATGTTAGGGTTAACAAATAGTATGTAGGAGAGACTGACAAACGTAGTTAATGCAGCGATTAACTCGCGTTTAACAGTGGTATGAGCATCCTGTAAATGAAAGACTTTATCTAATGTCTGCATTTTTCCTCCAAAACAAATGAAAAAAGGACACAGTTACGCACCAACTATGGGTAAAAGATGTCCTTTTTTCATTTATGACGTCTAAATACCTATAGTCCTGAATTTATGGTTCAGGGTAGACACTGTCGACCTTATCTCGACGATATATAGATATATTGATTGTTAAGTATTCTAGCAGAAATCTAGTAGATAAGCAAATTGGGGTTGGGAGGAGATGTCTTATAGTTATTTCCTGAGAAATAAAAAACAAGTAGCTGTTAACTACTTGTTTTTGAAAGAGGTATTTTACTAGTGAAATTAGCTAGACATTTAAAACGATGTAATAGATAACGAATACTACAAATAGAATCCACATCATTGGCGTAATCTCTTTGAAACGCTTTGCTGCGATCATTGAGATTGGGTAAACGATAATTCCCCAACCTAAACCGTCTGAGATAGAGTATGTAAGAGGCATTCCGATGGCAATAAGGAAACATGGAATGGCGATTTCGAGGTTGGTCCAATGTACGTTAGCCAAGTTTTCGGCCATCAGTACACCAACAATGATTAAGGCAGGAGCAGTTACTTGAGTAGTAAAGACACTTAAGATTGGACTAAAGATTGTAGAAATGAGGAAGAAGATACCTACCCAAACTGCGGTTAAACCGGTTCTACCACCAACGGCAATACCAGAACTTGATTCAACAAATGCACCAACTGG
The DNA here is from genome assembly GCF_001006945.1 of Lactobacillus sp. OTU4228. Classification (NCBI taxonomy): domain Bacteria; kingdom Bacillati; phylum Bacillota; class Bacilli; order Lactobacillales; family Lactobacillaceae; genus Lactobacillus; species Lactobacillus sp. OTU4228. Next base: position 44,898 of record NZ_CDLD01000041.1, on the reverse strand, counting down.
TGAAGTACCAAGAACTGAACCAACAAGCATACCAGATGAGTCGGCAGCTAAAGCTTCACCGGCACGTGGCATCTTGTTGTCTTTCATCAAACCAGCTTGTTGAACCAAACCGATCAAGGTACCAGTGGTATCGAAGAAGGTAACAAGTAAGAAGGTGAAGACAACTACCCACATTTGAACGGTGTTGATGTCACCGATATGGAAGATTGCTTGACCAAACGTTGGAGCGATGCTTGGAACAGATGAGATAATACTCTTAGGCATTGGAATTTGACCAATAACGACACCGAAGACAGCAGATATAATCATACCGATGAAGATGGCACCCGGTACACGGGCAATCATCAAGAAGATAGTAATGAATAAACCGAAAATAGTGATCCAAACAGTTGGATTGTTAAGGCTACCGATAGTAACCAAAGTTGAGTCACTGTTTTGAATTAACTTACCACCTTGAAGACCGATGAAGGCGATGAATAAACCGATACCGGCAGAAATAGCATATTTAATGTCTGCAGGTATCGCATCAATGATCATCTCACGAACTTTAAAGACAGTTAGTAAAATGAAAAGAATTGATGCAACAAAAACGGCAGCTAAAGCTGTTTGCCATTTAACGTGCATGCCAAGACAAACTGTGTAAGTGAAGAATGCGTTCAAACCTAACGTTGGAGCTGAAGCGATTGGATAGTTGGCAACAAGTCCCATTACGATACAGGTAAATGCAGCAGATAATGCGGTAACGGTGAACAAAGCACCTTTATCCATACCACTAGCGCCCAAAACATTGGGGTTGACGAACAGAATGTAAGACATACTTACAAAAGTAGTTAGGCCGGCTAAAAGCTCGGTCTTAAAGGAGGTATTGTTCTCCTTTAAATGAAAGAAATTACTGATTGCGTTCATTTAGTCCTCCAAAATTTGTATAAAGTGAACATTCAATTAAGATTATACATCTAATGTTAATAATTTCAATAAAAAAGAGTGAAATATTTGCTTTTTGAAGTTTTTTCGGGAATATTTAGCTTATTCTTGACTTTAACGCAGCGTAAACCCGTATATTTAAGTTGTGAGGTGAGAAAGTAATGTCAGAAGAATACACAATCGGAGATCTAGCAAAACAGTTGAATATAACCACCAGGACAATTCGCTATTATGATCAAAAAGGCCTGGTTAAACCAAGCAGAGTGAGTGAAAGTGGCTATCGTTTATATTCAAATGAGCAGATAAAACAATTAAAACTGATTATCTTTTTAAAAGAACTAGGCTTTTCACTCAAGGATATTCAAAAGATACTGGAGGATCCAAATAGTGAAAAAACGATTGGTCTTTTACTTAAAGATCAAATGGAAAGAAATAGCCAGGAAGTACAAAAACTAGAAAAGCAAAATAAGAAAATAGTGCAATTGCAGAAGGCATTAAATAAACCTAAAGGTATTGCTGAAGTTACTGACATTACGAAGATTATGAATAATGAAACTAGGTATAAAGAATTAACACGTTCAATGTGGAAGCTGTCAGCAGTGGAAATTGCTGTTGAGCTGATTGGTATGACATTTATCGCGTACTGTATCATCAATAAGATGAACACTACGGCTTATATTTCGGTAGCTGTTTTAGTAGTAATCTTGGTTGCAATGTCTGTTGTGCTACTTAAAAATTATTATCAAAAGGTGGCATATATTTGTCCAAATTGTGATTACAAGTTTGTTCCTGAACTTAAGAAGTTTATGTTTGCGGCACATACGCCGCATACTAGAAGATTACGTTGCCCAAACTGTCATAAAAAATCATATTGTTTGGAAACTGTACGCTAGTATTTCCAGGGAAATACACATTTTTAAGAAGCTGTTATCGAGTATATTCGATAAAAGGCTCCTTTTTTGCAATCCTATCGATTATACTCGATAAGATTAATAATTTTAGTGTTTTCATCGATTATAATCGATATAAATAGGAAAAAGTGTAAGCAAAAAGGACTAAGCTCAAATTCAAACTTAGTCCTTTCTTTATATCTATTTTATTTAAAAGTTCAGTACCCACAGGAAGATGATGAATACGAAGAATAGTACCCACATCATCGGGCTGATTTCCTTACCACGTTTAGCTGCAAGCATGCAGATTGGGTAAGTGATCATACCCCATGACAAACCATCAGAAATTGAGTAAGTAAGTGGCATACCCAAAATGATGAGGAATGCAGGAACCGCAATTTCTAACTTGTTCCAGTGGATGTGAGCAGTGTTTTGGGCCATCAATACACCAACGATAATCAAGGCTGGTGCAGTAACTTGACTAGTGAACACACCCAAAAGTGGACTGAAGATCATTGAGATCAAGAAGAAGATAGCAACGAAAACTGCAGTCAAACCAGTTCTACCACCAACGGCGATACCGGCACTTGATTCAACGAACGCACCAACTGGTGAAGTACCCAAAATTGAACCAACGGCCATCGCACTTGAGTCGGCAGCCAAAGCCTTACCAACACGTGGCATCTTGTTGTTCTTCATGAAACCGGCTTGTTGAGCAAGACCAATCAAAGTACCGGCAGTATCGAAGAAAGTAACAAGCAAGAAAGTTAATACGACAACCCACATTTGAACGGAGTTAATGTCCTTAATGTGGAAGATAGCTTGACCAAAAGTTGGAGCTAAACTTGGAGCAGTTGAGATCACCTTATGTGGCAATGCGATTTGACCGGTACAAATACCGAAGATAGCGGCTAAAACCATCCCGATGAAAATCGCACCAGGAACGTTCAAGATCATCAAGATAACGGTCACAAGCAAACCAAAAATGGTGATCCAAACAAGGGGATCATGAAGTGAGCCTAAGCCAACCAGAGTTGATTTATTTGCGACGATTAACTTACCGTTTTGTAAGCCTAAGAAGGCGATGAATAAACCAATACCTGATGAAATAGCAAACTTCAGGTCAGCTGGAATTGAATCAATAATCTTTTCACGCAATTTAAATAAAGTGATCAAAATGAAGATAATTGATGCAACGAAGACACTGGCTAAAGCAGTTTGCCATGAAACGTGCATCCCCACACAAACGGTGTAAGCAAAGAATGCGTTAATACCAAGGGCTGGTGCTTCACCAATTGGGTAGTTTGCAACAATACCCATGATGGCACTACCAAGCGCACTGGCCAAAGCAGTAGCAGTAAACACAGCACCTGTGTTCATACCACTAGCACCCAAAACGCTAGGGTTAACAAACAAAATGTATGACATACTAATGAAAGTAGTCAAACCAGCAATAAATTCGACTTTAATACTGGTGTTGTATTTATCTAATTGAAAATATTTCCTAATAAAATTCATAAATCTCTCTCCAAAGAATTGTTCGTGTTTTTACTTCGTAAAAGCAACCCTTATACTTTAGCATTGATATTTAGATTTGTAAACACGAATTATTGGCAAGAAAATATGCTAATTTATTATAATTTACTGTACAAAAATAGCTTTAAAACACTAAATTACTTTCATTCTCCGTTTTTTAGCATTATTCTTAATTACATAGATCAAACAGATTAAGGGTGAAAGAATGTCCGCAAAACTTATTTTTTCAGATATTGATGGCACGCTAATTAACAATGAATTAAAGGTAACGCCTAAAACGCGTGACGCAATCAGACATCAAATTATCAATGGTAATATTTTTATACCAGCTTCAGCTCGTCTTCCTAAAGGCATTATGACGGCAGTAGGACAGATTCTTAAGGTCTTTCCGATGATTGCCTATAATGGTGCCTTAGCGCTAGATGAGACCGGTAGAGCGCTAATTACGCGCTTTTTTGAAGCAAAGGAAGCTGCAGAAATTTGTCGTTATGTTGAAGAGCAAAATAACGGTGCTGCTTGGAATATTTATAGCGGCTATGTGTGGTATAGTGCAGAAAAAGAAAGCGACTGGGTCAAAAAAGAAGAAAGCATTGTTGATGTGAAATCTACTAAAACCAGCATTGAACAAATCGCAAAACTGCAAGGTGTACACAAGGGCTTAATCATGGGTGAGCCTAAAGAAATTGACCGCATGCAAAAGGAACTTTCAAAGAAATATATTGACCTTGATTTTGTAAAGTCTTCACCAACGCTACTTGAAATCGTCTTAAAGGGCGTAAGCAAGAGAAGCGCAGTTGAAATCGTAGCTCAAGAATATGGTGTAGATCTAAAAGACTGCCTCGCTTTTGGCGACAACTATAACGATGAAGAAATGTTAAGAGCAGTGGGGCATCCCTTCTTAATGGGCAATGCACCAGAAGACTTGAAAAAGCAATTTAAGCCAGAAAATATCACTTTAGATAATAATCATGATGGTATTGCCAAAGCTTTAGAGAGCATCGAATAAAGAAAATTTATGCATACGAAAAGAGCTAGGACGTTAAATCCTAGCTCTTTTTCAATTATTACCTGGGAAATTAAGCTTCGATTTGGATATCAGTTGATTTGTCCCAGTCCATTGGTAACTTACCAACTTCCTTCAATTTATCAACGATTTGATCAAGCACGATTTCACGATCTTCTTCAGAAGACATGAAGTCATATTTGTCACCATCAATTTCCATCTTTGGTGAGTAATCGTACTTGTCATACCATGGCTTGTAGTAGCGAAGCAATCTCTTGTAGTAGTCTTCAAGAGTTGAATCGTGGCTCAATTGTTCGTATGGACGGCCACGTTTTTGAATACGTTTAATCATTGTGTCGTAAGAAACGTTGATGTGAACAAGCAAGTCAGGGTTCTTCTTAGGCATTCTGTCTAATTCACCCATCATATTGTGTAAAAGTTCATAGTAAGTGTCGACTTCCTCAGGAGTGGCACGACCAATGTCAGCGTTCATTTGGAAGAAGAGCGCATCTTCATAGATAGAGCGGTCCAACACGTTATTATCTTGAGTCAATGCGTCTTTAATGCTGTGAAAACGTGTATTTAAGAAGTATACCTGCAATAAGAAAGCATATTTCTTAGGATCAGCATAAAAAAGTGGCAGAACTGGATTGTCGTCAACACTTTCATAAAATGGCTTAGTGCCTAAATATTTAGATAAAATACCTGTTAAACTGGATTTTCCGGCTCCAATTGGCCCACTTAAAACAATAACTGTCATCACGTTCCTTCTTTTTATTTAGTTTTATAAGTTACCTATTTCGTGCAACTTCTCGTCAATTTCTTTCAATACTTCCCTTTGAGCATCAATGCTAGAAACAAAATCGAGTTTATCACCATTGATAGCCATCTTAGGTGAAGCATCATATTGTTCATACCATGGTTCATAATATCTAAGTAATCTAGCATAGTAGTCCTTCAAACCTGGATCTGTACTAATTTGTTCAAAGGAACGACCACGTTTTTTAATGCGCTTAAGCATGGTATCAAGTGAAACATGGATATAGATAAGCAAATCGGGCTTCTTGCTTGGATTGCCTGGCGTATCTTCCATCATATTTTCAAGCAAATCGTCATAGATCTTAAATTCTGTAGGATCTGCGACCTTGTTATCGGCGTTCATCTTGAAGAAAAGTGCATCTTCATAGATAGAACGATCGGATACGCTGTTCTTATCTTGAATAGCTTGATTGATTTGAGCTAAACGGTGGTTAAGCAAATAAGTGTTAAGCAAAAAGGTGTAACGCTTCATATTTTTATAGTAGAGGGGTAAAACAGGATTGCTGTCAACGCCTTCGTAAAATGCTTGCGTACCTAAATGTTCTGCTAAAATACTGGTTAAACTGGATTTTCCGGCCCCAATTGGCCCGCTTAAAACAATAACTTGAATCACATTCTTTCTTAAATACCAGATATTGGACAATTAATAAGTTTAATACAAGATATTGTGGCACACAAGCTCTTTTTTAATTCTGTTTCACGCGAAAAAGTCAAGGGTAGAAATGAAAAATCGGATAGGAATGAAACATAATTCAATTAGAACAGAAAAATTGTAAAAAATGAAGTTATCTAAAAATAAAGCAGATAATTCTAGTACTCAAAAATCCCGGATTTAAAATTAACAAAAATAGCTAGGTCTTCTACGATTGTAGAAAGCCTAGCCTTTTATTTTTAGAGATAAATTGTCATTTAGTTCTTGTATTTGTCGTCTAGCTCTTGAGCTGCAGCCTTATCAACAATAACAGTTACATCAGGGTGCTTTTGTAAAATTGATGCAGGAACGTCTTCAGTAATAGGGCCTTCAATCATTTCTTTGATTGCTTGAGCTTTCTTTTCACCAAATGCCATCAAAACGATCTTCTTAGATTGCATGATGTTAGCAGTACCCATGCAGATAGCGCTCTTTGGAACTTCATCTTCGTTGTCGAAGAAACGAGCGTTAGCTTCAATAGTGTTTTCAGTTAATTTAACTTCGTGAGTACCGATGTCAAATGGAGTACCTGGTTCGTTGAAGGCGATGTGGCCGTTACGACCGATACCTAATAATTGGATGTCGATAGGATTGTCCTTAATAATTTGGTCGTATTCTTTGCAGAATGCTGGAATATCTTTTGCCATACCATCTGGAACGTAAGTCTTCTTGAATGGCTTCTTGTCGAATAAGTGCTTTTGCATGAAGTAGTGGTAACTTTGAGGATTGTCTGGTGTTAAGCCAACATATTCATCAAGGTTGATACTAGTAAGATCTTCACAATTAAGGTCGCTCTTTACCCAGTTTTGGTAAAGTGTTTCAGGGGTAGAACCGGTTGCTAAACCTAATACCTTAGCACCGTTCTTAATACCTTTTTCAAAAATTTCGAATGCTTTTGCTCCGCCTTGAATTTTGTTTTCTGTAACAATAACTTTCATAATAAATCCTCCTCATTTACTGGTCTAGTCCATTGTAAAATGGAATAGACCATTTTGTCAATTAAATAAAAAGAAATATTCTTAACTATGTTAGAATTTGAGTAAAGGAAGTGAATAAGGATGGATTTTGAAAAATTAACGGGATTAGGTATAGGTACATGGAATATTGGTGAAGAACCCAGAAAAAAAGATGAAGAAATAGCCGCAATCCGTTATGGACTGGATCATGGGATAAACATTATTGATACAGCCGAGATGTACGGTGAAGGTAAAAGCGAGAAGTTGGTAGGTGAAGCCATTAAAGGCTATGATAGAAGCAAATTATTTTTGATTTCAAAATTCTATCCCTATCATGCAACGCCAGAATTAGAACGGCAGAGTTTGGAAGCTAGTTTGGAAAGACTAGGCACAGATTATTTGGATCTCTATTTACTTCACTGGCGTGGCAATCATCGCTTATCTGATACAATTCGTGGCCTTGAAGCTTTGCAAAAAGAAGGTTTGATTCGTCATTGGGGTGTTTCAAACTTCGATACTAGCGATATGAAGGAACTTTTCACGGTACCTGGTGGAGATAAATGTTTTGCCAATGAAGACCTGTACAATTTAAATGAGCGAGGAACCGAGTATGACTTACAAGATTGGCAAAAAAAGCATGGTGTAAGTTTTATCGGCTACTCACCGTTTAATTCGGGTGCTGGCGATACGATTCGCATTACACGTAATTTGAAAATTGTTGCGCGTGATCATGGCGTTACGCCACATCAGATTATGCTTGCTTGGACAATGCGCAATGGCAATGTTTTAGCTATTCCTAAGGCTGCCAAGATCAAGCATATGAAGGAAAATATTGCTGCTCAAAATATCAAATTAACTGAAGACGAAATGCGTTTGATTAACAGCGATTTCCCTGCTCCAACTGAAAAAGAACCACTATCAGTCATTTGATTACAAGATATAGTATTTGAAAGTGCACTATTCACTATATCTTGTGGATAACTTTGTGCATATGTGTAAAAAAATCTGTTTCATGTGAAACAGATTTTTTCTTTTACTTTTATATTTTAATCTTGCCAGCTAAAATTTTGCTTCGAGCTATTTGCACATCTTTCCAGATATTCGGAGCTATTTGTCCTGGCAGAATTGAGACAGCATTGTTTTTTAAACCATAGGTAATCATTTTTCCACCAGGAAATTTATCCTGATAACTGCGGCTGGCGATATCCTTAGTCGCAACGTTAACACCGGTGATTACAGACGTTAAAACAAAGTTGGCTTCTTGACCGCCTTTGGCATAATATTTGCCTAAATCAGATTGATCGGCATCAACGCCAATTACCCAAACGCGATCTTGGGCAGGGCGAGCTTGATTGATAAATCTCGCTGTTTGGAATAGGCCGCCTCCAGCATTGCCTGCTGCATGGAAGATCACATCTACGTTTTTATCATACATGTTTGTAGCGATACTTTGCGCCCTTACAGTGTCAGTAAAATTGCCCACATTTTGATCGTAGATGGTAACATTTTTGTGCAATTTTTTAGCTTGGTCTGCTACACCTTGAGTAAAACCACGCTTAAATGAAGCAATCACGCTATTGTTAGCACCACCAATGAAACCGACTTTACCCGTTTTGGTTTGGCTTGCAGTCGCAACGCCAGCTAGATATGCACCTTCATCTTTTCTAAAGCGGACAGATGCCACGTTTTTATAGCCTTTAATGGTATCATCCATGATAACGAAATTCTTTTTAGGATTACTTTTGGCAGCGGAGATAATGGCACTTTTAGATTCGTTACCGATACCAAAGATAGTCTGGTATTTTTGCCGGATCGCCTTATTAATACCTTTTTTCAAATCAGCCTGATTTTTAACTTGAAAGTATTGGTAGCCATCTGTGCCTCTATCTAATTTGTATTCGCTGCCATAATCCTTCAGTCCTTTCCAAGCGGCCTGATTAAAAGATTGGTCATCGATTTTACCATCTGTAACTAAAGCGACAGATTTTGAAGCATTGTCATCCGTATTGTTTGAAGTAGAGCACGCAGAGAGGGTGCCCATTGCTAATAGAACTACTAAAAATAATTTTTTGAAACGCATATAAATTCCTTTTCTTAATCTGTACTTATTGTACAAGAACCAAGGTATTTTTACTGAAAAAATTATTCATCTATGATTTAATTTAATGTTGTCGAAACAAAATGAATTGGAGAAATTGAATGAGACGAGAAGAAACGAAGAGAATGGCAATTACTGCCGTATTTGTTGCGCTATTGATTATTCAAACCTTTGTGCCTAATATTGGCTACATTAGAGTTATTCCAGCTCTTCCTGCCATCACTACTATTCCATTAACAATCGCAGTTTATGGCACATTAATGGGACCGAAGGCTGGTTTTATCTTTGGTCTCTTCTGGGGAATTACCAGATTGATTATAGCGTACACTCAACCAGGGGATATGGTTAGTTTAATGCTATTTCAAAATCCGGTAATTTCGCTTGTGCCAAGTATTTTAGCTGGCTATTTTCCGGGACTTATTGGCAAATACTTTGATCAATCAAGATATGATAAAGTAAGCTATATCGTGAGTGGTGCCGCCACTTCTTTGACTAATACGGTTATGGTGATCGTGTTAACTAGTCTATTTTTTATGCATGATCCAGCAAGTTTGGTGCAACATTTGGGCAATTATAATTCAAGTTCACCACTGATCTTGATTTTGATTTCGGCCCTTGGCTTAAACGGATTGCTTGAGGCGGTTTTTACAGCAATCGTTACACCAATTATCGTAACGCCACTTAAAATAGTGTTGAAAAAGCATTAATTTATCCATGAAAAAACGCATCACCAATGTAATGCGTTTTTTTGTTACTCACTTCTAAGTGCAATTGCGGCATCTTTCTTAGCTGCCATTCTTGCAGGGATGTGACCACCTAGCAAAGTAAGTACCGTTGAAACGATGATTAAAATAATTGCTGCCTTTGGATCAAGCTGCGCTACGTTCGCCAAATCCGTGATGTTGTAAATTACGGTATTGATTGGGAAAGTAAGCAGGTAGGCGATGAAGATACCGAGTACACCAGAGAAGACACCCAAGATAAAGGTTTCTGCATCAAACACACGTGTAATATCTTTCTTACGAGCACCCAATGCCTTTAAGACACCAATTTCCTTCGTTCTTTCAAGAACTGAAGTGTAAGTCAAAATACCGATCATGATCATTGAGGTGATCAATGAAATAGCGGCAAAGGCAACCAAGATAGTGGTGATACCGTTAAGCAAGCCACCAGTCATCGTGGTAACGGCGTTAGACATATCGGTATAAACGATCTTGTCGGCCTTCTTTTTACCCTTGTTCCACTTGTCTAAGTAATCGAGCACCTTGTCCTTATCATCGAAGTTGTTAGGGTAGATCATGATGCCAGTAGGGATGCTAGAACCACCTAAGGTTTGCATCGTCATTTTCTTTTCGTTAGCGTTCAATTTTTGATTAGTCAAAACGCTACGGTTAGTCTTCTTTTGCGCCTTAACAACGTCAGAATTTTTGTTGTCGTTGATCACTTCTTGAGAAAGTTTATCGCTGTAAGCAATGCCAGTTGAGAGAAGGGCCATTGAATCTTCATTCTTAGGTCTAATTACACCAACGAGTATCAACTTGGTCTTGGCGTTGTTGTACATTGAGCTAGTAACTTTCTTAGGAATAAACATGCCATTAGGCAATTCTTGGTAGTAATCGTTGTTAGCAACTACTTTAAATGTTTTACCAACAAGTTTATTAAATTTAATTTGATCATTTTCAGACACATCAAAACCTAAATTCTTTAAGGAATTTAGATTAACAGTGTTTTTATTATCAGTTACTAAAATTAAATCAGTTGCCTTGGTAGGCCAAGTGCCCGATAAAATTTGGTAGTTTTGCTTTAAGAATGAACCCTTATTTTTATTCAAAGTTGTTGGGAAAACTGAAGAGCCGATACCCATTGAACTCATGGCTTGTGCACGTGCTTGTACAACGGATGAACCTTGATCAGGATCAGAATTTGAAAATTGTACTCGTTCAGGCTCGCCCTTTACCTTAGATAAAAGGTTTAAAGTAACGCCACGTTGGTAAGAAATATTGTTGGCGTAACTAGGATTGATCTTCTTAACGTAGTTAACATACTTTTGGGTAATCTTGTTAGTATGTTGAGCCTGTTCGCTTTGATCTTTTTTAGCCGTTACATAACCGCGATTTTTGACGTTTTTATTCGACTCGTTACGCTCGTTCATCGAGTTCATATCGGTGGCTGTTTGGCTAATTGAGATCGGATATTTAGCTAAAGCCTTGCTCATCGTAGTGTTGATTTGCTTTTGAAAACCATTGGAGATGGCTAAAACAACCGCGATGGAAATGATCCCGATACTGGAAGCAAAAGCAGTTAAAATTGTCCGACCTTTCTTAGTCATGATGTTGGTAAAACTAAGTTTGATCGCATTCCAATAGGACATTTTGGTCCGCTTTAAATTGAATTTGTCCTCTTCTTCCTTAGGATCAAATGGCTTAGAATCGTGTCGGATCTTACCATCTTGGAAATTAACAATTCTAGTAGCGTATTTTTCAGCTAGTTCAGGATTGTGAGTAACCATAACGACTAAACGATCCTTGGAGATCTTTTTAATCAATTCCATGATTTGAACGGAGGTCTCAGTATCAAGAGCCCCAGTTGGTTCGTCACAGAGTAAAATATCAGGATCGTTGGCAATCGCACGAGCAATGGCTACACGTTGCATTTGACCACCAGATAATTGGTTAGGGCGCTTATTGATGTGCTCTTTTAAACCGACTTCGGTCAAAGCCTTAATCGCCTTATCGTGGCGCTCTTTACTTGGAACACCAGAAAGATTCATCCCTAATTCGACATTAGCGATGATTGAAAGGTGAGGGATCAGATTGTAGTTTTGAAAAATAAAACCAACGGTGTTGTTACGATAAGCATCCCAGTCAGTTTCTTTAAAGTTCTTAGTTGATTTACCATTGATGATTAAATCACCCTTGTCGTAGCGATCCAAGCCACCAATCACATTCAACATAGTCGTTTTACCAGAACCACTAGGTCCCAAAATTGCGACAAATTCTTGATCACGGAAAGAAATGGTAACGTCATCTAACGCATGGGTGACAGTGTCACCAACATGGTATGACTTAAAAATATGTTTTAGTTGTAGCATTTCTCGTCTTCTTTCTAATGAGATTAGACAACGTTAAATTTAACGATGCCTGCTGCAGCCAAAATAGCTTGCAGAATAAAGAATAAAATTATTACTCCCATGATAACGAAATGGCGGCGTTTATGCATGACAAATACACCGGCAAATTCACGAATAATTGCATTTGGTAGGTAGTATAAACGGGTGAAAGCACCAACGCCGTTGGCTTTTAGACCTACTTCTTTAGCTAAAAGAGCGGCTCTAAAAATGTGGTAGTTGTTACTAAAGAAGGTAGCTCTGAATTTATCACTGTCAAAGTCTTGGGTGGCGATTCGCTTTGAAAAAAGCATATTTTGGTAAGTATTCTTAGATTGATCTTCAATTAAAATTTGATCAGTTGGAACACCGCGATGCTGTGCAAAGCGCGCCATAGCTAAAGCTTCGGGTATCTTTTCATCAGGTCCTTGTCCACCAGACATGATAATAATGGGGCGCTTTCTGCCTTTTTGATATTGGCGGTTAGAAAATTGAATCGCACGGTTGATTCTAGCGGCTAATAATTTGGAAACCTGATCACCATTGAGTAAACCTGCACCAAGAACGATTAAATAATCTTGCTTATAGTGGCGAGGGTAGATTTGATATAGTAGTAAGTTTACCAAGAAGTTATATAAAACTAAGCCAAGGTAGAGGGCAATTGCTGGAATTGATGCAAGCAGTGCACTTAACCAGTATGGTAAATATCTTCCGGGACCGACTAGAACTAAAATACTGAAAATAAGAGCGATGAAGCCAACGATTAAAGTTAATAAGTTAGGCAAAGTGTGGCTTTCATATTTCCAGACGAAGTAGGCGTTCCAGAACAAAAAGATCCAGGCAAAGATTAAAAGAGCGGTGATGCCAAAAAGTGCGACTAGGAAAAGAAGATCGTAGGCTCGCTGCAATCCGTGGCTGGTACTTTTGTGGATCATGACTGTTGTCCATGACAGTAGTGACACTAAAAAGATGGTGAAAAAGACACCGTTGATTAAACGGCGCGGCTCAATTAGCCAAGAAATTAGGAAGACAAAGAAGATCACCAGCATAAAAACTGAGATGTAGAAAAATTCACCACGTCTTCCTAGAAAAGCAACAATTTCGTTTAGCACAGATACTCCTCCTTATGCTTTTTCGCTTATTAATATTATAATGAAAACATCGATTAAAAGAGGAAAGAATCAAGGTGTGAACGAGAAAAATGAAGAAAATAGGACATTACCTGGGAAATATTGCAGGGGCAATTTTAGCTTTTACCCTATATATGTTGCTTGAAATAGCTTATTTTGCACCAAAAAGAATAAATTTGGGCAAGGGCAATTTACGAGTATTTGCTACATCTTTGATGACTGTGGTGATTTTATTCGTCATCTTTTATTTATATCGCCGACAGTTAAAAGAGGAGAATCTTTGGGGCTTTAATGAGAGTCCGCACTGGGATGCACGTAGATTAGGAATTGCGGTAATTGGCTTTATCTTGATCGTGGTTGGATCTGTTGTGATGCTTAACCTAGTTGGTGGCGGTGTATCTGAAAACCAGCAAAGTTTGAATAGACTGGAACAGGGCAATACGGGACTATTTAAAATTTTAGTAATCTTTATTGCACCATTTTGTGAAGAGACGATTTTTAGAGGGATGTTCTTCAATATCTTCTTTACTAAGCCAACAACATTGAATAAATGGTTAGGAATTATTACAAGTGGCTTTTTATTTGGCTACATGCATGATCCAATGTTAAGTAAATATATTTTGGTGTACTGGGTATTAGGCATTATCTTGGCCTGGGTATATACAACGACGAAAGATTTGCGTTACTCGATGCTAGTGCACATGTGTTATAACGCGATGGGATTTATTTAAAATTGAATGTAAATTAAAACGCCAGAAAATTTCTGGCGTTTTTTTATTTAGTAGGACGAGCATAAGTGATACGTCCCTCTTTAAGAAGGCTTTGAAAAGATTGCGCAATTGTTGAACGATGGACCGCACCCATTGAATCGATTCCACCGATTTCGATAATTTGCGTTTTTCTGCCGTGATATGAACCATCAATAATTGCTGTGTGGCCATTTGGACCATAACCAGTTCCAACATTAACAATGACAATATCACCTGGTTTCACATTTTTAGCATGAATTTGTCTAAAGTATTGATGAGCATTTTTGGCATCATTTTCCATTTCAGGAGTAGAAAAGGCTGTTTGTCCAACATTATAACCAGCCTGTTTCATCACTAGCCAAACCAGGCTTGAGCAATCAGCAAAACCATTTTTATTTCGATGTTGTAAACTGCCAAAGTCCATTCTTTGAGAGTCAGTACCATAATTGAAATATCCAACCAAACGGCGACTATGTTTGATAATTGTGTTTTGATAATGTGAGTCATCAGTGAATTGAGTAGGTATGTTCATTGCTCTGCCTCCTATAAAAAATACGCTAAATAGAACTAAGAGACTGATTAAGACGAGAATAATTTTCTTTAAAGTAGATTTATTTGCCGCGACAAACAACCTCTTGTGTTATTCTTTTTTGATTTGATTAATATTCTATAGCAAATTGCTTTTTTTAGTTTAATATTTTGACTTTTTCAAAGACATCTCTAAATGTATCTGCAGATTCAGTCATACCCATATTTTGAGCATTATTGATAAAACTTAGAATAGGATCTTCGTCCTTAGTTTTTAAATATTGCAGTGTCTTTTCTAAGAACGTCAAAGTTACTTTAAAGAATTCTAGAAATTGTGGTAGTTCCACACCTTGCAGTGCATCTAATAATTTATGTGCATGAATTATATCTTTGCGAAAAATTAGCGATATCGTTGCATCGGATAACACGCCCATCATAGAAATTAAACCGATGGAACTAGTATTTTTCTGAATTAAATCTTGGTTGTTTAAAACGTTCATTGCAATAGCATAGACTTTGTCAGTTTTGATCATGAAAACGCAGTTACCGAAGAAGCCTAAATTATAGGTGCTCCACAAGGTGATCTTGGATAAATAAGTGTAAAGGTGCATTTGATCAGAAAATGGTAAGAGGTTTTCACCCTTGATTAGTAAATATTGATTACAAAGTATCACAGCAAGATAAAGATCATGTGCGTTTCGTTTAGCATGGTACTTATCTAATTGTACGTGGATAAGTTTCTTTATTGCACTAGCATCTTCTTCTTCAATTGCTTTCAGTATTTCTGTTGGAAGATCATTTTCTTGCACAATATCTGCATAACCAATAAATTCGGTAGGGCTAATGTGAATCCGGCTTAAAAGAGCCAGTACTTTGTTGAACTCTAGCGTAATTTTACCGTTCTCCCAGCGAGATAAATTCGAAGTAGCACAAATACCTTTGGCTGCTTGTGCTAAGGTAATAGATTGTTCTTTTCGTAATTCTTTGTATTTTTCACCAATTGCCATTTTACTGTCCTCCATATCAATATTGCATATATGCAATTTATCATTTCTGAATAAAAAATGCATGTAATAATATCCCCAATAACAAACAGGGGAGTTGAATTTCATGTTTTACAAATACTCAAATCATTTTAAATTTATCGCAATGATCATAACAGGCTTTATTGCAAGTTGCTCCACTATCGTATTAGCATATATGGTGCAAACATTGACTAATATCGCAACACAAAAGAAGTGGGATCAAGTAGGTAGCTTTTTAATTATCGTAATTATTGGATTTTTGATTACTTTTATGGCGAGTTTGATTTTCAATCGATTAAAAACTGCTGCAATTCAAGAAGCCAATATATATTTGAGAACAAATATTTTTAAAGGGATGCTCAATACCGATAGGGATGAAAATTCCGATGCTCTCGGCTTTTTAACCAATGATTTTAAGTTGCTTGAAACTAATCGCTTTGATGCACAAATTGAAATTATTATGCAGGCTTGTACATTGGTGTTGGCCCTTGGCTATGCATTACTAGTTAATTGGCTGGTTACTATCTTGTTTTTAGTTGGTTCATTCGTGCCAATGCTCATTTCTAATTTCTTCCAAAAATCAATTCAAAATGCCTCAGAAAATTGGACTAAAGCCAATGGTCAGTATGTAAATCAAACTAAGAATTTTTTAGCCGGTAGCGAAACTTTGAGTTTATACAATGGGCGAGAAAATGCAGCGAAGAAAAACCAAGTAAAAGTATTCAATCTTGAGGCTGCATTAAGAAAAATGAATCTATTGAATTTAGATACTGGTTCTTGGATTAGTCTGATCGGTAATCTTGTTACATTCTTAGTTCCGTTTTTAACAGGTGTCTACATGGTAATCCATGGCATGACAACATTAGGTTCGTTGTTTGCTATTGTGCAGTTGGCTAACTCTTTTGTAAATCCAATCTTAACTATCTTGAATGATCGTAATGAATTATCAACTACTAAAAAGATCGTTGAAAAGACAAATAAGTATTTAGCTTTGGCCAAAGGTGAAAAAGCCGATAACAATAAAGTGGCCTTTAAGGATCTTGTTTTAACAGACGTTTCACTTAATAGAAAAGGCCAACAGTTAATCCGAAATCTTGATTTAACAATTAAAAGAAAAACTAAGCAGGCAATTATTGGTCCATCAGGGACAGGTAAATCAACGTTGCTGCAGTTCTTGATGAAAGGTAAATATGGTGAAGCAAAAGAAATTTTGTTAAACGGGAAAATTGAAAAAGCAGGTAACTTTGAAAATATTTTTGCTTATGCAAGTCAGGCACCAGTTATTTTCGCGGATACTTTATGGTTCAATCTGACTTTAGGTAAAGATATTCCCCAGGAAATAGTTGAGCAAGTTTGTTCTAAGCTTCAACTTACTAATGTAATTAAAGAAAAAGGTTTTGATTATTCCTTGGGTGATAACGCAGATCAATTATCAGGCGGTCAGCTTGCAAGAATTGAGTTGGCTAGAGCGATTTTATCAAGACGCCCTGTGCTTTTACTTGATGAAATTAATGCCTCTCTTGATAAAAAGACATCAGATAAGATTCATCAATATTTATTAAATTCTGATTTAACCTTTGTAGAAGTGACCCACCATTATGAAGCAAATGAGTTAGGAAACTATGATAACGTAATTGACTTGAAAGAATATATGGAGTGATGAGAAAAATGTTGATATTAATATTTATAGTTGTAATTGCCATTGGAGGAGTTTATTTCTTGTACAATTCAAATGATATAAAGACAGTTAATAAAAACTTTTCGGTAGAATCCTTTGATCAAATAAAAGTTGATAACTCGATCGACAACATTAGATTAGTGACTGGTGATCGCTATAGTGTAAGTTACACAGGACAAGAAAAATTAGAGCCATCTGTAAAGGTGAAAAATGGTATTTTGACTATTGATTCGCCAGAAAGGTCTATAACAATTAATGGCAGCATTTTTAATGTGAAAAAGTTAAAACAAGAATTGATTATTGAAATGCCCAAACAAGAATTAAAGTATCTTTCAATTGATACATCGAATGGCAATATCTCGGCCGATCATCTGGAAGTTCAAAAGGGAAAGATTGATACATCGAACGGTAGTATTAATATTAAAAATCTAGTGATGAAAAATGAGTTCGAAATCGACACTTCTAACGGCACGGTAAAAGTAGGAAAGACTAATGCAGCAGGGTATGATTTGTCTACTTCAAATGGTCATATTACTGTTGAAGGGAAAAATAAATCTGATGAGTTTGAGAAGAATACTAGTGCTGAAAATGTGCTAAGTATCGATACATCAAACGGTAATATTTACGTTAATTGATTGTATACAAATCGTGTAGTTGATATAATGAGTATGAAAAAAGAGGCCGACTAAGTCGAACCTCTTTAGTGTAGAATCGCATTAGCGACGACTATTTAAAAATATTTTTTAGGTATTAATAAATAACTGCCAGCTTTGCAGAGCTAAAGCAGCTATTTTTTTCGCTGATTATGAATTTTGATCAGCTCGACAACCAATGTGATCAGTAAAACGACAAATTAGCCGAAACTGATCATTAGTTGCAACGCATCTGAGACAGACACGATGGCGTCTCCTTTCTAACAGGATTGTGGTAGAGTCAAAAAATCCTCATAAGCACCATCTCTTTGGGATAGCCGCCGCTTCAACTTTTTTACGCATAAAATTATACTGATTCGTATTTGCGTCTACAAGCGAACACGAAAAAAGCCTAGCATCCGCTAGGCTTTTAATCTACATAAATTCAGTATCTTGCTTACTCTTTTTGATAAAGTGATTCAAGATAAATGGTGAAATTACGGTCGTTACAATGATTACCAAAATTAAGCTAGAGTAAATATCTTCAGGGAATAGGTGATGCGTAATCCCGATCTGCGCCACGATCAACGCAACTTCACCACGTGACACCATTCCGGCACCTACGATATTGCCTTCATTCTTACTGAAACCGAATACTTCACTAGAGTATTTACCAGCCCAGAACTTGGATAAAACGGCCAAAACGGTCATCGCAATGATGAACCAGATGTCTTTGAAGAAGCTGGCAAAGGTCATTGAAAGGCCGATATCAGCGAAGAAAACAGGGATGAAGATTGAATAACCGATTGCTGAAACAGAAGACTGAACTTCTTTATGTTGCGGTGTTTGACGAATTGCCAAACCACCGAAGAATGCACCTACAACGGCGGATAAACCAACAAAGTCTGCAGCCCATGCCATTGTCAATGCTAAAACCAATGAACCGATGACTACAGAGTAATCAACAGAAATCTTTTCTGAGACCTTCATGAAGTATGGCGCAATAAACTTAAAGATCACCCAAACAACGACGAAGTAGACAATTTCGATCAAGATGTTAAGGAAGAAATTGTTAGTTAAGCCGCTTTTACCACCTTCATGGCTGAAGGTGGTGAAGAGACTTAAAACTACTACGGCTAGGATATCATCAACCACAGCGGCCCCTAAAATGGCTGTACCAGCACGTGTATGAAGCTGGTTAGCTTCTTGCAAAACCACAACTGAGATAGAAACACTGGTTGCCGCAAAAACAATCCCGATAAAGAGTGCCTCAAGTGGCTTCATGCCGAAGAAGTAACTTGCTAGCCCCATGAAAACAACTGGCAAGATAACGCCAACGCTAGCTACCGTAAAACTCAACTTGAAGTATTTCTTTAACAAGTCCAAGTCACTTTCAAGACCGGCCAAAAACATTAATAGAATGACCCCAAATTCAGAGAATAAGCTGATTATGTCGTTGGGGTGAATCCAGTTTAAGATAGCTGGTCCTAATAAAATCCCTGAAAGCAATTGTCCAATAACTGCTGGCAAGTTAAAACGTGCAAATAATTGCCCGAGCAATACCGTCGTCAGTAGGATTAAAATTAATTCCCCTAAGAAATGCATATCGTCCTCTTTTCCTTATAAAAGCAAAAAACTTTCAAGCGCTTCTTGACCCAAAGAAGCAAATCTTGAAAGTTTTTATTTTGTGTAAAAACCCAACCACTAAATAAATATTCAGTTGAGTTTAATCTTAATATTTTTTTTAGTCCGATGCAAATTACTCTTCAAGTCCGAATTGCTTTTTGCTTGGAGTAGTCTTAGCAAGAAGTCCCAAACTGATAGTGATCATGTCGACAACTTCCTGCAAAATAGCACCCCAGAATGCTGGGATAACACCAGTGAAGGCAATTAATTCAATGATAATTACGACACCAATCGCAGTCAAAACGTCGACATTAGCAACCTTCATAGTGTGCTTAGAAATAGCAACGGCATCATTGATCTTAGACAAATCGTTAACCATGATAACCGCATCAGCACTTTCACTGGCAGCAGTAGCACCTTTAGCACCCATAGCGATACCAACATCAGCGGCGGTCAAACTTGGTGCGTCATTAACACCGTCACCAGTCATAACGACAGGACGCAAGTTCTTAGGTACTTCCTTGATAGCCTTAATCTTTTCAGATGGTAAAAGATTAGCACGGATATCAGTAATTCCGGCCTTGTTACCAACCTTTTCGGCAACTGCCTTGTGGTCACCAGTAAGCATCATGATATCTTGAGCACCTTGACGCTTCAACTTAGCGATTGTGTCAGGTGTTTCTGGACGCATTTCGTCCATCAAAGTAATGTAACCAGCAAATTGATTATCGATTGAGACAAAGACAGCAGTGGAGTTAACATCGATCTTTTCATGATCAGGTGCAACGAACTTTAATTTACCAACCTTAACGTGCTTGCCGTCGACGTTACCTTCAACACCTTGAGCAGTAGTTTCCTTTAAGTCGGTTACTGGCTTAATCAAATCTTTGTTAGTAGCCTTTACAAGTGAACCAGCAATAACGTGACTTGATTGTTGTTCAACACTAGCAGCTAAGCCTTGCAATTCATCCTTGCTTACAGATTCTTCTGCAGGGACAACTTGGTCAACTACCAATTGGTTTTTAGTTAAAGTACCAGTCTTATCAAAAGCAAAAGTCTTAGCACGAGCTAATTTTTCAAGAGTTGGACCAGACTTCACAATAATATGGTGAGCTGACATTGAACTCATACCACTGACCAAAGCAACGGGAGCTGCGATCAAAAGTGGACATGGTGAAGCGACAACCATAACTTCGGCGAATCTAGTAGCATCCCCCGAAACGGCCCATGCAACGCCACCAATAATCAATGAAATGATAGTGAATGGAACGGCGTAACGGTCGGCCATCTTAACGAACTTAGCAGGTTGTGCTTGTGATGACTTAACCAAAGCAACGATTGACTGATATTCAGAATCTTTAGCTTCTTTGGTAACCTTCATCTGTACTGCGACGTCACCGTTGACGGAACCTGACATCAAGTTGTCACCTGGTTTCTTAGTTACAGGAACGGATTCACCAGTCAATGAAGATTGGTCAAAACTAGAAGTACCCTTGATGATTTCACCGTCAACAGGAACTTGTTGACCTGGCTTGATCAAAACGATGTCGCCAATGCGCAATTCATTAACCTTGACTTCAGTAATTTGACCGTTAACCAGCTTGTTGGCAATACGTGGTGTATTGTTCAAAAGAGAACGGAGTTCCTTGCTGGCTTGTCCAGTAGCGTAGTCTTCCAGTGTTTCACCACCAGTGGACATTACCAAAATCATCCATTCAGCCCAGTAGTTGTTGATCAAAATAGTAGAAACAATCGCAATAACTGCTAGGATATCAACACCGTAGCGTCCAGATTTCCAATCTTCAAATATTTCCATTAACAAGAGAACGGAAATCCAAATACCAAGAATGTCGATAATAATTGCTTGTGGGTTCATCTGCAATTTAAGGAGTGGCGTAGTAAACAATGTAGAAGCATGTATGCCAAACTCAAAAAACAGACTTATTACCCCCGCAATTAAAACGACAATAAATTTCCAATGACGTTTCATGATTAAACCTCCAAAAAGTCAGCAGTATTACTTTACTCACACCATTCTAACATTCTTTCTAGGTATAAGAGATATAAACGGTTTATTATAATTTATTAATTAAAAAATCGGCTTGAATAAAGGTCTCAAGCCGATTGGGGGTTATTTAATTTTTTCAGATTTATAGTGCTTATCATATGTGTGAACGACATAGTTGAAGGCCTTGATCCATTCACGTCTGGTGAGAAGACCTTGAAAGACGCCGCGATCATCTACGACGGGCAGGAAGGCATTGTTAATCAGTAAATGCAGCTGCGTTTCAAGCGTAGTCTCAACAAAATTTATTTTATCGAAATCCGTTTGCATTACGTCTTTAACTTTTAAAGTATCAAGTGGCGCGGTAGAAATTGCGTCATTGGTTAGCATTTTATCCGTAATCATGGCCAAGCTGAGTAAACCAACTACTCTTTTATCTTTATCTAAAACTGGAATTTTGGAATATTTAACTTTAGTCAGAATTAAAAATGCGTGATAGAGTGGGTTGTCTTCTTGAACAAAGGCAATACGACTAGCGGGAATTAAGAATGATCCCGATTTTTCTTCAATTAAATGTTGGATCGATGGTGAAAACATGATACGCCTCTTTTCTAACTAAAATTATACTAGAAAAAAGGAAAAGGCCCGCAAAATTTTGCGGACCTTATTAGTTTCATCTACTTTGGAGGAGTAAGAATGAATGAAATAAAAAAAGTGGGAGTATTGTAGCAAGTTTCTACCGCCTTGCTACGATTTATATAGTACAGAGTAAATGTGAATTAAAAATGTTCAAATTATTATGAAAAGGTAAAGATTTGTTTGAGAACTAGTTAAGAAGAAAATTTGGGCATAAGAAAAGCCCACGCAACGCACGTGAGCCGAAAGGGATAGATATGAAATTGACTAATTGGAGTAAGTCAATTCTTTTTATTTTCATTATTTACTTGGAGGAGTATGAATGAAAAACAAAAAAGTTGAGTTGTAATGGGAAGATGTTTTCCTCCTCACTACGTTAAGTAGTATAACCTGAAATTGTGAAAAAAGTGTGACGAAATGCACTTTATTTTCAAAAAAGGCTATATTTTTGCTAAAAAGCCCGAGTTTATGCACTTATAAAGAAAAGTAAATTTTTTTGGTTATAATGTAAGACATGATAAAAACGGAAAATAGAAGGGTGTAGTTTTTTTGAAAAGAATAGGCAGATTTATCCTGCATCTGTTTTTAGTACTCCTTTTATTAGCTGGAGTGGGAGCAGGTGGATATTTCGGTTATCAATGGTGGCAGAAACAGCAAATGCTGCGAGATAGGCCCAAGGTAGTCAAAGCAAAGGATGGTACTAATACAAGTGCTGCTTGGCACAATTTTTCTAGTTATCAAAGATCCTTGCGTCAAAATTATTCTTTCATTAATAAGGTTTCAAATTATGTTCCACCAAGAACGTGGGATGGTAAGGACTTTGTCATTCCGGGCTTAGTTTCGACTAAGAGCTATGATTTTGCCACGAAAAAATACAATACGGCAACCGCAATGACGCCGCAGGGGATTACTGTAGCTGGTAAATATATTTTGCTCACGGCATATGATGGCGAACACCGGCATGCTTCAGTCGTTTATGTGCTGGACAAAAAGACGGGAAAATACATTAAGACGATCCAGGTTCACGGCCGTCCTCACTTAGGCGGGATTGCTTATGATCCAGTTGCCAAAAATATTTGGGTAACCGGTAAAATGGGTAAGTCCTCAGCTCTTGCTTCATTTACATTAAAAGAAATGAAGGACTATAAAGATGGCAGTCGCATCCCGATCAAGTACAATCACCAGATTGCGATTCCTGCCGTTGAAAAAGCCTCTACTGTTACTTACTACGATGGTCAACTGTTCGTCGGCTTCTTTAACATGTATGGCCGGGGGAAAGTTGCCGCATATTCAATTGCCCGTAGCGGTAAAAACAAGGGCTCCATTACTAATAATGAAGTGAAATCCGTTACTGGTACTTTGCAGTGGTCAGATCCTACCGGTGAAACATCAATGGATAAGCAGATTCAGGGGATTGCGATTTATCAAGATAAAATCTTCTTGAGTCAGTCATACGGCAGCGGCAATTCTAAACTGTATGTGTTCCCAACTTCGGCATTGAACGCGCTTGACGAAAAGAATGCGGAGCTAGTTGTCGATATGCCGCCATATTTGGAACAAATTACTGCTTACAAGGGGCAGCTGCTTTGTGTATTTGAATCAGCTTCAAGTATTTATGCTAGACCAGACATCACGGTAATGGATAGAATACTATCGATGAATATCAATGCCTTGTTTGGCAGCTAGTTTGGAAAGGAAAAACAAATGAATGTAGATTATCGAAGAAGAGAGATCTTTCTTTTGCGTTTTTCTGGTTGGTTCTGCTTATTCCCAGCGTCAGTTTATCTCTACCTTTATCAAATGACTCATATGATATTTTGCCTTGGCGAATTAGTTATTATTGTGCTTTTTGCTGTATATTTGCTGACTACCGCCAAGAGCGAGCGCTGGACTAAACCGCAAAATGTGATGCGACTATCGATTTTTGCCTTAATCTTTGTGGCAATCGTAATTTTCATCCCATTATATTTTGCATATCGCAACTGTAAGAAATTACAATAAAGAAACCGCTTTTTTGTATTTTTTTCAAAAATAGATTGGATTTCAGAAAAAGTTTAAATTTGTTAAAATGTACAACGATAGTGCGTCTAGTGTTGCTATTTGTAGTAATATAAGGCAAGAGTAAAAAATATATGTTACTTGAGGGAGAAAAAATGGATAAAAAAACACAAATTGACTCTCGAGGCAAACGCATTGGAAAGTTTGTTTTAAAGACAATTGTTTATTTTGCAATCCTGATGGCCCTTATCTATTTGTATGAATATAGTGGACTTACTTCAGTTCACTTCATTTACAACGAATTTTAAGGTAGGTGCTGTCACATGATTCAAGATGTTATTAAGAAGATCGACGAGATAGCAGAACAAGAACCAGATCGTGTTGTTTACGACTATCTTGGCAAAACTAATACATATGGTGACCTTAAGAAGCGTTCTAACGCTTGGGCACACAAGATTGCTAGCTTAGATATTTCAGATGATGCTCCAATTATGATTTGGGGTGGTCAAACCTTTGAAATGATCGCTAGTTTTTTAGGCTGTGTTAAAACTGGTCACGCTTATATTCCAATTGCTAGTTACTCAAACGCTGAACGTTTGACCATGATTCAAGATGTTTCAAAATCACCATTGGTTTTGGAAATTGACCCATTGCCAGACGTTAACTTAGACAACGTTAAGGTACTTAAGGCTAGTGAAGTTGAAGATGGCGACTTCACTGTTGACGAAAGCAAATTTGTTGAAGGCGATGAAAACTACTATATCATCTTCACTTCAGGTACTACTGGTAAGCCTAAGGGTGTACAAATCAGTCACGATAACTTACTCAGCTTTGTAAACTGGGAGTTATCAGACTTTAATTTGCCAGAACACCCAAGTTTCTTGGCCCAAGCTCCATACTCATTCGACTTGTCAGTAATGAGTCTTTACCCTGCACTTGTTTCAGCAGGTAAGCTTGTTGTATTGCCACACGATGTAACGCAAAACTTTGGTCAATTGTTCCAAACTTTGCCAAAGATGCAATTTAATGTTTGGGTATCAACCCCATCATTTGCACAAATGTGTTTCTTGGATAAGACTTTTGATTCTGAACATCACCCAGACCTTAGTCACTTCTTATTCTGTGGTGAAGAATTACCACACAGCGAAGCAGACATGCTTAAGAAGAGATTCCCAGAAAGCCATATCTTTAACACTTACGGTCCAACCGAAACAACTGTTGCCGTAACGCAAGTTGAAATTACTGACGACGTTCTTAAGAAGTACGACCGTTTACCAATCGGTAAGGTTAAGGAAGACACCAAGATCACTATTGATACTTCAAAGGGTGATAAGCCTGGCGAAGGTGAAATTATCATTAGCGGTCCTAGCGTTTCAAAGGGTTACATGAACAACCCTGAAAAAACTGAAGCTGCCTTCTTCCAAAAGGATGGCGACAAGTACCGTAGCTACCGCAGTGGGGATGCCGGATTCTTTGACGGCGACATGCTCTTCTATCGCGGTAGAATTGACTTCCAAATCAAGTTCAACGGTTACAGAATCGAGCTTGAAGAAATCAACTTCTACTTGAGCAAGAACGAGTACGTCCGTTATGGCGTTGCAGCACCAAAATACAATAAAGATCACACCGTTAAGCAAATCGTAGCGGAGATCGAATTGAAGCACGGTGTAGCGCGTCAACACTCAGAAGCCACTTTAACTAAGGCAATTCGTGAAGATTTGGCAAAGAACATCATGCCATACATGCTTCCACAACGTTTTGTCTACCAAGACAAGTTGCCTATTTCTCAAAACGGCAAGGTTGATATCAAGGCGGTTATTAAGGAGGTTAATAAGTAGTGAATTTTAATTTCATTAACTTACAACCTTACTCAAATCCGCAATATTTCGTTTACTTGATGATTGCTTTAATTCCAATCATTATTGGTCTTTATAACGGTCGTCGTCTCAAGATATATGAAGCAATTTTCTCAATTGTCTTCTTATTCTTGATCTTTGATGGTAGTCACTGGCAACAAGGTGTAAACCTGATTCTTTGGTTGATTTACGAATTCGCGTTGACCTTTGCTTATCAGTATTATCGTCATCATGGTAAAAATAAGACCTGGATTTTCAGTTTAGCTGTAATTTTGGCCATCATACCATTAGCTGCAGTTAAATATTTGACTGCGTTTCCTGATAATTCAATTAACTTCGTGATCGGTTTCTTGGGTATTTCATATGTAACGTTCAAGACCATTCAAGTTATCATGGAAATGCGTGATGGGGCAATCAAGAAGGTAGATCCTGTAACGTATGCAAGATTCTTGCTCTTCTTCCCAACTATTTCATCAGGTCCTATCGATAGGTATCGCAGATTTAAGAAAGATTACGATAAAGTTCCTACAAGAGACGCATATATTACAGACTTACAATACGCTGTAAGATATTTGTTCCAAGGATTTTTATACAAATTTGTAATTGGTTGGTTCTTTGGAACTTACTGGCTTCCAAGAATCAGCACTGCTGCTTTAGCAGTAGGTAACGCAAATGGTGGTTTGAAGTTATCCTGGTGGTTACTTGCTTATATGTACTGCTACAGTATGTATTTGTTCTTCGACTTCGCAGGTTACTCACTATTTGCGGTATCAATTTCATACTTCATGGGTATTCATACCCCAATGAACTTCAACAAGCCATTTATTTCTAAGAACATCAAAGACTTCTGGAACCGTTGGCACATGACGCTTTCATTCTGGTTCCGTGACTACATCTACATGCGATTCACTTTCTTTGCAATGAAGAAAAAGTTGTTCAAGAATCGTATTAGATTGTCACAGGTCTCATACTTCCTGTTATTCCTAATAATGGGATTCTGGCATGGTTTAACATGGTATTATATTGTGTATGGTTTATTCCATGCCACTGCTATCTGTGTCAACGATATGTGGCTAAGATTTAAGGGAAAACACAAGAAGCAAATTCCACACAACAAGTTCACTGAATGGTTCGCCATTTTCTTAACTTTCAACGTGGTATGTTTCAGTTTCTTGATTTTCTCAGGATTCCTTAGCCAATTATGGTTTGGCTGGAAGTAAAAAATAGAGTAGATTTTTTGAGAGGTATTAATTATGGACACTAAACAAGGCGTATTAGACATTTTGAACGATTTAACTGGTGAAGACTTATCAGACCAAATGGATGAAAACATCTTTGACAATGGTTTGATGGACTCAATGGCAAGTGTACAAATGCTTTTGAGCTTACAAGAAAAATTTGATATCGATGTTCCTGTATCAGAATTCAACCGTGCTGAATGGGACACTCCTAACAAGATTGTTGCAAAGGTGGAAAGCTTAGAAAATGAGTAATAAACGCCGGCTGTGGCAAATTTTTGGCCCAGTCCTTTGCGCTTTTATCCTTTTACTAGTTGTATTCCTACTTCCTTGGGAAAGAACTTTTTCTAAGCAAACCATTTACGAAGCTGCTGCTTCACAAAACACTACTGTCTTCAAGGGCAGCACAATGAAGCAAGAAGCATACAATGAGGGTTATGTACCATTCTATGGTTCAAGTGAATTGTCTAGATTCGATCCACTTCACCCTAGTGTTATTGCAGAAAAGTACCACAGAAATTATCGTCCATTCTTACTTGGTGGACCAGGTAGTCAATCTTTGGCTCAATTCCTGGGGATGCAAGGTACAGCTAAACAGCTTAAAAACAAAAAGGCTGTAGTGATCATTTCACCACAATGGTTCACTAAGAAGGGCCAAGATTCTAATGCCTTTGCTTTGTATTATTCACCACTTCAAGCATGTAACTTCTTGTTAAGTGCTAAGAATAATAAGACTGATCGTTATGCTGCACAACGTCTGCTTGATATGCCAGACGTAAAGGGTGAGATTAGAAATAGTCTTAAGCAAATTGCTGCAGGTAAGAAGTTAACTACTTTCCAAAGATTTTACTTAGAAAATCGTCGTAGAATGTTGGTTAACGAAGACAACTTCTTTAGTTCATTCCAATTGCGTGACCGTGTAAATAAGATCCACGATAGAGCTAAGGTTTTGCCTAGTGCTTATTCTGTTGCTGCCTTGAACAAGGTTGCTGAAGAACAAGCTGCAGCACACACTAATTCAAACAACTTGGGAATCGACAATACTTTCTTTAGAACTCGTTTGCCTAAGAAGGTATTGAAGAACCTCAAGGGCAGTCAACGTCACTTTAACTACGTAAAATCAGTTGAATACGCTGACTTCCAATTGATGCTAGAACAATTTGCTAAGCAACATACCAATGTTTTGTTCATTATTCCACCTATCAACGGTAAGTGGATGAAGTACACTGGCTTGTCAGCTAAGATGTACCAAGAATCAGTTGCTAAGATGGAACAACAATTGACTAGCCAAGGCTTTGAAAACATTGCTGATCTTTCAAGACGTGGTAATGAAAAGTACTTCATGCAAGATACTATTCACCTTGGTTGGAAAGGTTGGGTAGCTGTTGATCAAGCCGTTAGACCATTTATGAAATTGCCTAACAAGCGTTACAACTACGATATGTCTAACTACTATTACTCAAAGAAGTGGCAGAATAAAGACAATGTTAAGCGAGTAAATTTAACTAGCAAAGATCGTTTAAAAGTGAAGTAGTGCGACGGGCTATTAGTAGATTAGGTATTAAGGGTTCCGTATTGGTAACAAGCAATATGAAGCCTGTACTGAACTATGCAACGAACAATAGTACTGACACTAGCTACTTGATCAATTCAGTTCAAAAGTCAATGACTGCTGCAATGGTAATGCGCGAGGTGCAGAAAGGTAAGCTTAGCTTAAAAGATAAGCTTTCTAAGTATTATCCAAACGTAGCTGGAGCACAGAAGGTTAGAATCAGCAATCTGCTGGATATGACTTCAGGACTTGATTTAGAGAAGGGCCAAGAGTTAGGCACAAAGAAGTTTATTTCTGATAAGGCTAATATTGACCATGATCAGAAATACACCGTGTTTGATGCTAAGATGCTTGGCAAATGGCACTATACTTCAGTTAACTACATTTATCTCTGTGGTATTTTATCCAAGCTTGAACATAAGACTTACGAGCAATTGTTCCGTGAGACTTATATCGAGCCGCTTCACCTTAAGAGAACTGAGTTCTTATGGTCTAACATGTCCAAATTACGCGCCATTAATTGGGTGCCTGGATATGAGATGAAAGAGGGCCAGTACGTAAAGGTAAAGCGTAAGACCGCAGTAAATGATGCACATAATGAGTTAGGTGCTGGATCGATTGTAATGTCGAATGGCGATTTAGCTAAAACGATTGAATACATTCTACATGGCAACATGCTAACCAAACATAGCAAGCAGATCCTGTTTAAGGGTGAGGCTCCTACATTCTACAATGGTGGTTTATACAACTTGAAGAAGTATAAGTCAGCTAATGGTGCAGGTGAAGGTTATTACACCTTTATGCGTAGCACTAAGGATGGTAAGAATATGATTATCATTCAAGATAATCACACTGTCCCTGGTGAGTTTGGTAAGATTAAGAAAAAAGTAAATCGCATCATGTCAATCATGATGGAATTATAAAAAAGAGGTCTGATTCCGATTTGATTCGGAGTCAGGCCTTTTTTGGTATGGATACTACTCTATAATATGTAATTTTTTAGCTAGATTAATGATATAGATAATCCCCTTGCTTCCATCTTCGAAACAAATATCTAAATTTCGAAAAGAAGGATTAACAATCAAAGTTTGATCGTTCCATTTACAGGAGTAATATGGCAATGTTTCAATATTTTCTTTTATAAAACTGTTATATTGCTTATCGTGACAAATATCTGCGTATTGTAAGAGCGAAAATATTATTCCACTTAATCCCCGCATTAATGAAGCATTTTGGGGCATAAAGTTTTTAGTTAGGGTATTGATAATATCATGTATTTGATCATCATAAATATTTTTGTGAAATCTACGTTTAAAACTAAGAAGGATTACTAGCATACCCGCTGAACCATTAGATAAATATGGTGATAAATGATTAGAAAGTAAATTAGGTCTGTAAAAGATCCCTTCCGTAGGTGACTTATACTGGTATAAATTATTAATATTATCAATTAATTTAAGGAATTATCCATACTTACATAAACTATTTTACGGTCTCTGTTTCCTCCTTATATAAGCTGAACTTTTACTTAAAATACTATAATTTAAATTACAAATCAATAATTTTTTAATGAAAAAAGTGTTGATTTATTATAAAATCCTCATATAATAAAATCGAATATTAATTAAGCAACTTACCTATCTAAGCTACCAAGTTAAAGTTAAAAACTTCGATTTTTTTATAAAAATACGTGTGATTCATATTTGCGGGGGAGGTAGAAGAATGACACTAAGTGGGTTAATTAAAAGTAATAAAGGGAGGGCATTACTAACCTTTATACTATTAATTTTGGTAGCAGCATTGAATACTGCAGCTAGTTATTTGTTTAAACCAGCAACAGATTATTTGGTAAAAGGCAATTTGAAGTCATCGTTGATTTTCTTTGTAATAATGATCTCAGCAGGCATTATTAGTGTTGTTTTAGATTCTGCTACTCAAACAATGTATTCACGTCAAGTTCAGAATTACATTGGAATTATTAGACAAAAAATTGTAGCGCATTTCTATAATCAAAATGATCAAACCTTGGATGAAATGCAAAATGAACTAGGAAATAATTTTGATATCTTAACAGATAATTATGCTACTCCAATCCTGACTATTATCAGTAATAGTCTTACTTTAATTTTTACTATTGGTATCTTGTTTCAATTAAACTGGACTTTAGTAATCTTGACAGTCATCTTAGCAGTGATTAATCTGCTTACTCCACGAATTATGGAAAAAGCCACTGATAAGGCTAATGAAGAAATTTCCATTGAAAATAGCAAATTATTGAAGACGATTAATTATTGGCTAGGTGGAATTCAAGAATTGAGACGATACAATTCTTTTACTTCACTTTTTAAAACTATGAATAAAGCTGATAAGAATTTTGAAGATAGTAACATTCATAGTGCGAAAATCAATTCACTCTCATTTTTTATTAGTAATCTTGCCAATACATTGTCTCAAATTTCTATTTCATTATGGGCAGGCGTTTTGTTCTTCCAAGGAAAAATAACAATAGGTGCTGCTCTAGTAGTAGGGGATTTCGTTAGTCAAATTTTTAACGCTATTTGGGTTTATGAACAATCAATAACTCAATTTAATTCAATTAAATCAATTAACCAAGAAACTAAAGATTTAGAAAAAGACGTAGTTAAAAATACTGCAAAGCTTGATGATGACTTAGCAGAATTAGAAGTCAAAGATGCATCAGTCAAATATGAACACGGTGAATTGATTCAATATCCTAACATCAAAGTTAAGCATGGGGAAAAAGTCTTACTAACAGGAGATAGTGGGGCAGGTAAATCAACTCTCTTTAAGTTGATTTTAGGACAATTGAAGCCAAACTCTGGAGCTGTAATTTTTAGGGATTCGGCTGGTAAAGAAATTAATCCAGACCTAAGTAAAATAGGCTATATTGCTCAAGATTCAACTCTTTTTCCAGATACGATTAAGAACAATATCACTATGTTTGACTCAACTTTAAATAATAAAGTTAAGAATTTCGTTGAAAAAGTTCAATTAAACAATGATGTACTTAAATTCGCTGATGGTTTGGACACTGTAGTCGATTTGGATAATGATAATTTATCAGGTGGTCAAAAACAAAAGATTGTTTTGGCAAGAACTCAAATTCACAAGAGTCAATTTGTTTTAATGGATGAAGCTACAAGTGCAATTGATAGTAAAGCTACTAAGAAAATTTTAGATGAGCTTTTAAAATCAGATATTACTTTAATTTTGATTGCACATAATTTTGATCCAAGTTTACGTGCAATGTTTGATCGTGAAATTCACTTGAGAAAAGGGGGAAAAGAACAATGACAATTAAGGAATTATATAAAATCAATCCTTTTGGTTTTATCTTAACGATAATTTTTAATGTTCTAATTCCCTTAACAGCTATTGGACAATCTTATTTATTGATGTATGAGGTAACGGCTCTGGCTAATAAAAATTTAGCTCTATGGCTTTGGCTAACTTTAGGAGAATTTATTCTTCTATTAATTAGTGGCATTAGTCAGTCAAGTAGTAGTTATTTAGCAACTAAGCAAATTCAAAGATATAATCACCAGGTTCGGGCTAACACTATTAAGCATTACTATTTTGATAATCAAAATCACACTGTATCTGGGATGCAAAATAGGTTAACTACTGATTTGAAAAATACTAATGAAAACTACCTAAAGAAATTCTTTAGTAGTATTCAAATGAGTTGT
Source organism: Lactobacillus sp. OTU4228 (assembly GCF_001006945.1). Lineage (NCBI taxonomy): Bacteria > Bacillati > Bacillota > Bacilli > Lactobacillales > Lactobacillaceae > Lactobacillus > Lactobacillus sp. OTU4228. The sequence continues at coordinate 12,512 of NZ_CDLD01000041.1, read as the reverse complement.
TACATCTTATTTGCAATTATTGTTCTGTTGTTGATACATTGGAGTCTATTATTAGTAACTGTGGTCCTAGTAGGTATTTCTATTTATTTACCTCAATTAATTGAAAGACCAATTCAAGCAGCATTTTCAAATATTTCAAATTCAAATAAGAAATACTTGGACGTTGCCGAAAAATGGCTAAGTGGACTGAATACTTTACAAAGATATATGGCTGGTGGTCACTTATTTAAAGTGATGAATGAAGCTGCAAAGAAAGTTCAGAATGCTAAAGTTCAGCAAACTAAAATTAATCAAGAATTAGCCGTAATGAATGGCGTGATTTCTAGTTTGCTAATGCTTGCTCTTTTTGCTTTTACTGCTGTATTAATTGCTAATAAATTAGTAGTTTTTGGGACAATTACCACGGTTGGTAATTTGCAGTTCTACATGGCAACAGGATTACAATATTTAGGCAATAACAGAGGACAAATGAAATCAACTGAGCCTCTTAACGAAAAGATTAAAAATGATAGTAAAGTGATCCCTAAGAAAGAAGAAGATAATTTAGGTTCAGCAACAGCTATTAGTAGTAAAGATCTAAGCATTGCCTTTTCAAATGGTGAGAAAATTTCTTTCCCTGATTTTTCTGTTAAAACAGGAGAAAAGGCACTTTTAATAGGTGATTCAGGCACAGGTAAGTCCACTCTCTTCAAGTTGATTTTGGGTGAATTAAAACCTACAACTGGTAAGATTTTGTACTTTGATAAGAGTCAAAAAGAAATTACTCCTAATTTATCTAAAATAGGTTATATTGCGCAAACGCCAAGGCTTTTTCCTGCTACTATTGCTGATAATATTACTATGTTTGACGATGGACTACGAAATAGAGTAGAGCAAACTGTCCAAGATGTAAGTTTAGGTGAGGACATTAAGAAATTTGATAAAGGGCTAGAAGAAGAAATTAATTTGGATCATCTTAATGTTTCTGGCGGTCAAAGACAAAAGATAGTTTTAGCCCGTGCTAAAATTCATGATAGTGATATTATGCTCATTGATGAAGGAACTAGCGCAATTGATCAGAAGAGTACAATTGATATTTTGGAAAAATTGGTAAAAAGTAAAGCTACTATTATTTTCATTGCACACAATTTTAATGAAAAAATGCGTGGCATGTTTGATAAAGAAATTCATTTGAACTAGCTGACGTGCAAGGTTTGCAGTATCAATAAAAAGAGGTCTGATTCCGATTTAATTCGGAGTCAGGCCTTTTTTGGTGGCATATAATTAAGTCAGATAATCAACTTTAGAAAGTGTAAAGTATTATGGAAAAGTTCATACCTACAATCATAGGAATAGTATTAATTTTATGTGGTGTGTTGGAACTTTATCTGACTTATCGGTATTCTCAAAATATTAAAAAATTAAAGAATCAACCACCAACGGCTCCTTTTGCCATTTGGAGTGGATTAATATTTGGCCTATTTTTCATTGTAGGGCCTATCATTGCTATGGCCGGTGGTCTTAAGAATATGAGTCAAATGACGTCAATTATTGGAGGGATTCTATTCTGGATAGCAGCTATTTTCTCCTTAGCCATGGCAGAACAAATTAGAAAGAAACTCAAGGCAGAAAATAAACCATTATCTAGTTCACCTCAGGCAGTTGCAACGTATGTAATTGTAATTGCGGCCGTTATATCGGGCTTAATTGCAATTTTTTAACAAAGAAAAATTACAATATTTGCGATTAACGCCATATCGCTTGTTTTTTATTTTTTTGAATGCTAAAATCTTCATGTACCGCCACTGATAGTAGTCATTTTCTCCGGTAGCGAAAATGTTATCTTCTATATGTGGTCAGAGGTGGCGGTCAACACTGTGTGAGCCTAGTTCCGTTGTTGGTGGAATTAGGCTTTTTTTGATGCAATTTTTTCTGAATATTGTATATAATTTAATAATAATACTTATTTGAAAGTGAGAGGAAATAAATGTCTACTACACGAAAGGAATTAAAGGATAACGCTAAGCATGCTCTTCGCGGCAATTGGACTTGGGCTGTTGTTATCGCTTTGATTAACGGCTTAGTTGTCTGGATCTTAACTTCAGGCGGTCACAAGCTTGATAGTTTTTATATGGATTACGATGGAAATAATGTATTTTTCCAATTTCTTAGTCCAGTAGGTAGCATCTTAGCTTGGGTGGCTAATTTCATCGCATTAAGTTTGACCATTTCATTTTTGAACTTAAGAGATAACGAAGATACAAGCGATGAAAAGCCATACACCGCTGCCTTTTCAGTTTTCACCGAAAATCGCTTTGGCCCAGAATGTATTAACTTCGTAATGACCAGTATTTTTACATTCTTGTGGAGTTTATTACTGATCATTCCTGGTATCGTTAAGGGCTATTCATACGCAATGACGCCATACATCGTTAGCGACATGGTGGCTAGCGGTAAATCAGTTGGAGCTACCGATGGAATTAATGCCAGCAAGGAATTGATGAACGGACACAAGATGGACTTGTTTATCTTTGATTTAAGTTTCCTTGGTTGGTATATTCTTGGTAGTATTCCAGCTGGTATCGGTCTTTTGTGGGTTATCCCAATATTACCAAACTGCTAAGGCTAACTTCTACCGTAACTTGGCCGGTGACAGATACTTAAAGTAAAAAAATAAATTAAGCATGAAAAAACACCAGGTAAATTTCTTACCTGGTGTTTTGTTGTTAGTCTTTATTAATATTAGTAGAGGTTAGCTGCCTTAACGTAAGCATTCTTACCGATCCGGTAGTACTTAACACCATTAATGTTCTTCTTCTTACCGTGGGTAGTAACAGTAGTGTTCTTCTTCAAAGTCTTGCGGTTAGCTTTACGATTACCGTTCTTGTCGTAAACGTGAGCTGCGTGCTTCAACACACGAGCCTTAGTTGAGCTCTTAGTAGGAGCTTGAGAAACGGCACTTGATGATGAAGAAGTAAGTGGCAATACGTTGATGTTACCGTCTACGTTAAGACCACGCCAGTTATCAGCAAATTGCCAAATTGAAACACCCTTCATTGATGGGAAGTAGCTGAAGTTTGGCTTGTCGATACGGCCAGCAACTGCGTATGAAGCAACCCATAAACTGTTAGGGAACTGGTTAATAACAGCGTTGGTGTTGATGTTATTTCTCAAAACTGATGAACTTGCGTATAAAAGTGGCTTGTAGCCTGCTGACTTAACTTGTTGCATGAAGGCAATGATTGCGTTAGCAGTAACGCTCTTACCCATGTTGATGTTGTTACCATCGCCTGATTCATAGTCACAAGCAAGGTATGAACCTGGTGCAAAACCTACGGCCTTAGCTGAAGCGACTGCGTAGTTTGCTTCACGTTTAGCAACAGCGCTGTTAGCACTGAAAGTAGCGAAGTGGTAGCCCATTGGCATCATGTTTTGTGCACGTGCACTAGCAACTTGTGCACTAGCCTTAGGGTTTCTGTAACTAGTACCTTCACTAACCTTAACTACGGCAAACTTAGCACCTGATTTTGCATGAGTTGAAAGATCAGCACTTTGGTAACTTGCAACGTCGATACCAAGTGAACGAGCAGCAACTGAAGTAGTTGAAGCTTGAACAGTCTTGTTTTGAGTATGTAAGGTGTTAACTATGGCAACTGAAGTAGTTGATAATGCAGCAACAAGTGCTAATTTTGTAATAAATCTCTTCTTTAATGACAACTTTATTCCCCCGAATATTATTCTTTAATTGTTAGTCTAAATTTTATTGTTAGTCTAAATTTTATCTTCATAGAAACATTTCAAGGATAATAAGAATAACGTACTGGGTCAAGAGAACTAACGGTAAAATAAACTAGAAGTAACATTATAGTAAATAATGTAATCAAATTGTATTATTTGAAGAAGAAAATAAGCTAAATTTTTTCTAAAAAAGTTCGGCTTTTATCCACTTTATTCCCAAAAAATCGAATTTCCACGTATAATAAGAAGGCAATATTGAAACTAACGTAGATTTGAGGCTTTTCTGTTGAATAAAAAAATCTTATCCGGCTCTTTCTGGCTATCATTCGGTAGTATCGTATCTAGAATACTGGGAGTCGTTTATTTAATTCCGTGGTTAATCATGCTTGGCAGTTACCACAACCAATTAAACGCACAGGCTCTGTTCAATTCTTCATACACCCCATATGCGCTTTTTTTGTCTATTGGTACTGCAGGGCTTCCTTCAGTTATTGCCCGGGAAGTATCACAGTTAAATTCGCAAAATAGATACAAGGATAGTTTATACATTACTAAACTGGGACTGATCATCATGTTCGTCATGGGACTAGCCTGTGGTGTTTTGCTTTATGTAACGGCACCAATTATTGCTAAAAACAGTCCGGTAGATTCCGTTGCCAGTGCGACTATTTCCATTCGTGTATTGGTTCCAGCCGTAGTAATTTTGCCATCAATGAGTATGGTGAGAGGCTGGTTCCAGGGAAATAACGATATGAAGCCGTACGGAATTTCCCAATTATGGGAACAGTTCGCCAGAATCCTCTTTATCCTTTTATCTACGTTCTTAGTTATCGAAGTCTTTCACCATGATTATGTGACTGCCGTTTACTTTAGTGTATTCGGTGCCTGTGTCGGCGCTATTGCCAGTTATTTGTACCTCTTTGCGTATATGCGCAAGCAGTGGGGGCATTACAAGGGCCTAATCGATAAAAGCACTCCACGTGCCTTAAACAACGTCTCACGGAGTTTGCTTAATTTATGGTATGCCTCAATTCCATTTGTTTTGCTTGGTTCCTTTATTACCGTGACGCAGCTGGTCGACCAACTTTTGTTTAAACAAATTTTGCTCAGTTTCAACCACATGAGCACAACCTATGTTAGTTATCTCTACACGATTTTCTCAGCTAACCCAAGTAAGATCACTACGGTGATTATTTCACTCGCTACAGCTGTTTCTGAGACGAGTCTGCCGCTTTTAGCAGGGCTTAGGTATAAATCCAAGGATAGCGTCGAAAGCATCAGAAAACTGCTCTTAGAGAACTACAGACTACTTCTGTTTGTCCTTCTTCCGGTAGTCGCACTTGGAGCATTTGCATCATCGCCAGTTTATACAGTGCTATTTTCACATGATAGTCTTGGTGCATATTACTTGGTAGAAAATATCATCCAAAGTTTACTAGCAGGGTTGGTCATGAACTCACTTACTTTGCTTCTTGCTTTGAACATGAACAAGCTAGCCGTTATTTACATGATGTGGGGTATCCTGACCAAGATCGTTTTGCAGGTGCCACTAACAATGATGATGAATGCGGATGGTGCGATTCTTTCAACCGACATCGCATTCTTGTTCGTAATTTTGCTCAGCTACCACAAGCTCGACAAGACTTATGGCGTAAAGCTGAGAAACTTACTCCCAATTATCGTTTCTAACGAAATTTATATTGTTTTGTTATTCGTTTACCAATTTCTTTTCGGCTATCGTTTCAATAATTTGGGCCGCATGGGCAGTTTTATCTACCTCGCAATTTTCGGTTTGGCATTCTTAGGCATTTATATTTTGATTGCCAACTGGATGGGAACGTCCGAAACAATCTTCGGCAAAAAGATTGGGTATCGCTATTACAGATATAAGCATTACCAATAAAATGAAAATTTAGACAGAAAAAACCAACAAGAATTTTCTTGTTGGTTTTTTTAATTAATATCTTCTGTTAATATCACCCATACTGGAGCGCATGGTTTCATCAACGTACTTAGACACTTCATCGTCTGAGTCCCATAAAGCTTCTTTAACTTCCTTATGGTTCATTTGGTTAACAAGGTAGAATTTCAAAGCCTTGTTGATTAAGTCGCTAAATTCAACATCATGATTCTCGCTATATTTATCGATTAATTTACGAACATCACTGTTCATTTCAAAGTGTTTTCTTGCCATTTTTTTACTCCACCTTTTCTTATGGAAATAATTATAGCATAGTAGCCATTAATCGATAGATGACAAAGCATCTAGCATGTTGATGCGTTTGATCTTTTGATGAACGACGATGGCCAATGCGGCCGTGATCATGGCAGGGATGAGGGCCGAGAAGACGAAGTTCATTGGATACATATTCGGATCAAACATTGCTACATCTGGCGGCAGACTCGTGATGATAAAGTGGTGCAGCCACCAACCAAAGCCGAAGCCTACGATGATGCCAAGACCAGACAAAATGATCGTTTCACGGTAGATGTACATAGTCGTTTCATTATCGTAGAAGCCTAGCACTTTAATCGTGGAGAGCTCACGGATTCTTTCAGCTACGTTAATGTTAGTCAAGTTGTAGATAACCACAACGGCTAGCATTCCTGAAATCAAAATCAAAATGAAGATAACTTCGTTCAAACTACCTGTGAAGCTACCTAGCAATCTTCTGTTGGCGGAACTGGAAATCACTGTTTCAATTGCAGCAGACTTAACCAGCTTACGACTGACGCGATTGATGAAAGCAGAAGAGTGTTTTCTCATGGTGACCAAATATGCATTAGTAACATATTTTTTGCCAGTAGCTTTTTCATATTCTTGTTGATTCATGAAAATGTAGTGCCCTAGGTACATTTCACAAATGCCGTTGACTTTGAAGCGGTATGTTTTACCGTGGCTGTTTTTAAGAGAAATGGTCGAACCCTTTTTAGCATTTAAAATATTGGCCAATTTTTCCGAAATAATTACGCCATTATTGGTCAATTGCAGTTTCTTCTTTGATTGACGTTCTCTTAAATTGATCGATTTTTTAAAATTCTTATTTGACTTAGGTACCATCAACATCACATTTTCGGTCGAACCGCTGCTGGCAATGTGCTTGGTTAATTGTTGGTACTGGATTGCATTAGACTGCTTAATACCTTTTTCTTTTAGCAGATTATCTAATTTATTTTGTTCTTTCTTTGTGACATTACTGCTTCTTAACGCAATTACGTCATTTTTTTGAATATCAGAATACTGAATACCGCCAATGCCTTGCAGCGAATCGCGGATACCGAAGCCCATTACTAAAAGTCCGGTACAACCGGCAACACCAATGATGGTCATAAGCATTCTGCTCTTATAACGGAAAATGTTGCGTGCAGTAACTTTAGCCGAAAAGCTCATGTGGTTCCATAGCCAACTCCAATGTTCCAGCAAGATTCTTGAACCATTTTTTGGTGGTTTTGGTAAAAGCAAAGCAGATGGTTGCTCACGTAGCGTCTGATGCAAGGTAAAAATTGAAATCACGGTGGTAGAAATCAATGCAACCAATAGGGAAATGAGTAGTGGACCCCAGGCAAAATTAATCTCATAACCGGTACCTAGCGTAGAAGAGGCTAAATAGGCCTTGATGATGAGATCGGGTAGGAACGTGTAACCAAAGCTGGCACCCAAAATAACGCCTAAGATTGCAGCTGATGTGCTATAGAGCAAAAATTTAATAGCAATGGCACCATTGCTGTAACCAAGTGCTTTTAGCGTCCCAATATTTGTCCGTTCTTCTTCGACAAAGCGCATCATGGTAGTCAAACTGACAAAGGCTGCTACGGCGAAGAGAAAGCCAGGGAAGACATTAGCGAGGACTTCGACACGTTCTGAATCAGCACGGTAAGAAGCGTAGCCTTGGCTTTCTTCACGACCACTGATTGTGTAGCTCGGGTAAGCAATTTTGATCTTATTTTTAGGTACTTTAATTTGGGCTGGATCAACAGAGATGCCACGCTTTAACATTTGCTCAGCTGCTTTTTTACGGTACTGATTTTTATACATCGTGACGTATTTTTGATGTTTATCAGCACGGTTCTTGTTTAAAGCAGTTTGCAGCTTGTCTTGATCGTGGTAGACGCGGTTACGGTAAGTTACGCTAAATGGGCTCAAATTCTGGGTATTTTTAAACGTTACACGTGAAACTTGGTACACAGGAGAAGCAAATGCACTGGGAGTAGTAACTGCAATCCCAGTTAAACGACCATTGCCAATGTTAGTTTGTCCAATTTGATTCTTATCCAAAAACTCGCTTGCTTTGACAAAGCCAACGATTTTAAAAGTTTTATTCTTTAAAATACCAGGCTTAGTAAAAGTGATTTTTTGTCCGATGCGATATTTCTTTTTAAGCAAATAAGATAGCGCGATTTCATTTCTATTTTTCGGGAAATGACCACTAATTAGCTCATAGCTTGAAAGATCTCCCGATTTTGAAAAGACGCGCAGCGTATCATTATTGTGCTTATTTTTTACATCTTGAAAATAGCCAAACGTTGCTTTTTTAACTTCCGATAAATTACGGATTGTCATTCGATCTGTGGAATTGATACCGCAATTTGAAGTAATAGTTACATCGGCCAGATTGTGTTTGTTAAAAAAGTCGGCACCCGTGGCGCGCATATCAGGGCCCGCCATTTTTAAACCAGTAAAGGCAAAAGTACCCAAACCAATTAATAAAATGATGGCGATATAACGGCCTAAGGAATGCGTTATGGCCTGGAAGGCATCCTTCCATAGAATTGTTTTACGCATTTTGCTCACCTACCATTCAATAGTACTGATATCAGCAGGCTTTTTATTAATGTGAATATCCTGAATGCAGCCATCGTGGATGCGGATCACCTTGTCGGCAATTGGAGCAATAGCAGCGTTATGAGTAACGATTAAAACGGTGGAACCATTCTCGCGGCTCATGTTTTGCAGGATCTTTAAGATACGTTTACCAGTTTGGTAGTCGAGTGCTCCTGTAGGTTCATCACATAAAAGCAGCTCTGGCTTTTTGGCAATGGCACGAGCGATAGCTACACGCTGTTGTTCACCACCAGATAGTTGAGCCGGAAAGTTGTTTTCACGATCGCCCAAATCGACGTATTTTAGCGCTTCGTCTGCGTCCATCGCATCCGGTACGATTTGTGCAGCTAATTCCACATTTTCTTTGGCCGTTAAGTTAGGAATTAAGTTGTAGAATTGGAAAACGAAACCGATGTCGTTGCGCCGATACGTCGTCAGCTCTTTAGCGTTATAGCCAGCGATATTTTTGCCAGCAACGATAACATCACCACTGGTATTAGGCTCCATGCCGCCTAGAATGTTAAGCAAAGTAGATTTGCCGGCACCAGATGAGCCAAGGATGATGACTAATTCTCCTTTGGCGACAGAGAAGGTGATATCTTTGTTGGCATAGATTTGCGTATCGCCGGATTGATAAATTTTGGTATTATTTTTAAGTTCAATGTAAGCCATGATTATCATCTTTCTAGCATAATTGTATAATGTCGTTATAACTTTATTTAAACATAATTGTAAGCGTTATATAAAGGAAAATACTATGGTAGATAAGTTAGCAAATTTGCTATTAAAAATAAGAAGATTATCGATCTTCAGAGTCTTTCAGCGAACGCTGGTTATGCTGATGCCGATCGCAATTATTGGTGCATACTTTCAACTTATGCGAAATGCTGTTTTTTCACCAGATAGCTTTATTTATAATGTTTTGAATTTTGATAAAACTATGCCAGACGATATTTGGTATGCTGGTGCTTTTATCAGCAGCGGAATGGTGCGAGCTACTTTTGGGCTATTTGGCTTATATGCAGCATATTTTTCGGCAAGATATACGGCGCGTTTATATAAGAAAGATTCCACTTCGGTCGGTATGACTGCCGTTATTGTAATTATGTTCTGTGCCTATGCTAATAATTTGAGCGACACAACCGGTAATCGCTCGCCGTTTTCTGCCAGTATTTTAAAAGTAAATGCCATGTTGCTGGCTTTGCTGATAGGATATGTTGTTGGCCAGATTTTTCACTGGTTAGGTAAAGATCATGAGCCGATTGAGTTTGAACATACTAGCCGCATTCGAAAAAGGGCGTGGAATGCGCTATTACCAGCGTCAGTGTCGATCTTAGGCGGTCTGATTTTAGGTGTTTCAATTTATGAACTGCAAATCAGAATTATGAGTTCGGCTACTTTTAAGAACCTGGTAGCGCAGGTGGAAAATTCAAATAATTTATTTGAAATTATCCTACTATTGATAGTAGTAATGTTCCTAAGCTGGATTGGTATTGGCTATCCACTGAATGCTTTGTCTAATTCAGCCGTTAATACTGCCGCAATGGCAAATCTGAATTATGCTTTAAAACATGGCAGCGCCTGGGACGTTCCCCACAAATTCCTGGGTAGTTCGTTAGTTTATCCATATGCTTGGATGGGCGGAGCTAGTGTTGGTCTTGCTTTGATAGTAATTATTCTGCTTGTACGTGAAAATAAGCAAAATGAGAATATTGCAAAAATTAACTTATTGCCGGTAGTCTTTAACTCTAATTGGGGCTTAATGGTAGGGATGCCGATTATTTTGAATCCAGTTTTGTTTTTACCATTTATTATTATTCCTGTGGTCAATGTTTTATTAGCTTCAGCGGCAATTGCACTGCATATTATTGCTCCATGCGTGTATCCAGTGCTAAGAGGGACGCCAGGTATCTTAATTTCATTTTTTGGCTCTAACGGAAACTGGGTTAATTTAGTATTTTCAATCTTGCTATTTATATTGGATATCGTGATGCTTATCCCAATTGCCTCATTGGGCCAAAGAATCGAGAAAGGTCTGAGAGAACGTGAACAAAAGAATGAGTAAAAATCCCAACCTAAAATGGTTAATCCTAACTTTATTGCTGGTTATTCTTTTAGCTATTCCGGGCTACTCTTGGATGAAAAAAGATAACTGGGCTCGAGCACAAAGGCAAAAGTCCATGTTATCACCAGTTATTATGGTGCCAGGCTCAAGTGCTACCACGGAACGATTCAATCAATTAGTTAGACAACTGAATAGCCAAACAGCAACTAAGCATAGTGTGTTAAAGATTAAGGTTTCAACAAAAGGCACATTGTCTTATTCCGGTGCCATTGATAAAGATGATAATGAACCAATTATTGTAGTAGGTTTTCAAAATAATCATGACGGCTATAGCAACATCAAAAAGCAAGCAGGCTGGCTTGATCAGGCTTTTTACACATTGACGCAAAATTATCATTTCAATAATTTCAAGGCATTTGGTCACTCAAATGGCGGTCTGATTTGGACATATTGGCTGGAGCATTACTATTCTAGTTATGCTAATGAAATCAAAATGAAGCGCCTGATGACGTTGGGGACGCCATATAATTTTAGTGAAAGCAATTTGAAGTACAGAACGCAAATGCTTGAAGACTTTATCAAGAATAAAAATAAGTTGCCAAAGAATTTGGTTGTTTATTCTTTATCCGGTGGTAAAAGCTATGAATCCGACGGGATTGTGCCGGAAGCAAGTGTTGCAGCCGGAAAGTATATTTTCCAAAATCAGGTAAAGAGCTACACGGCCATGACAGTAACCGGTCCGGGAGCCGATCACTCGGACCTGCCACAGAATGAACAGGTTGTGCGCTTGATCAAACAATATTTACTAGAAAAGAAGAATAAAAACTTGCGGCCCCCTAGACAAGCTAATAAGAAAAGACAATAATGTAGGTGTCATGAGGTAAGAGTTTTTTTCTTATTATCCTGTGGATAAGTCTCTTTGAAAGCTCAACAATAATTAGTGATAAACTGATTATCTTAAGAAATCCTTTATAATTTGTGAAGCACAATAAACGCTGATGTACCAGTGTTTATTGTGTTTTTTATTTGCTAAATCACAAAAAATAAAGAAATTGTGGAAAACCTTCAGAAAAAAGCTTGCATTCTGTGGATAACCTGCTATACTAATAAATGTAATGAGTTAGCACTCAAAGACATCGAGTGCTAAAAAGACTTAAATTTATTTATAGGGAGTGTTTGCATATATGGCATACTTTGACAATGATTTTGACAACTTATTTAACGAATTGAACAGCTCATTCTTTAATGACGACTTCGGCAAGAGAAGTGGCAATGGAAATGGTAACTCAGGTTCAATTCCAATTAACTACTCAAGCAACATGGGAGCAACCCCACAAACTATTCAACAAAATCCTCAAAATCCAAATGAAAAACCAATTGGTGAAGATTTAGTTGAAGAAGCAAAGAACAATAAATTCGACCCAGTTATCGGTCGTGATGAACAAATCGATAACGTAATCGAAATTTTATCAAGACGTAAGAAGAACAATCCAGTTTTAATTGGACCTGCTGGTGTTGGTAAAACCTCTATCGTAGAAGGCTTGGCTGAAAGAATTGCTTCTGGCAACGTTCCAGCTAAGATGGCAAACATGCACATTATTTCAGTAAATATTAACGACATGGTTGCTGGTTCAAGCCTTCGTGGTAGCTTTGAAGAGAGACTTAAGAAAGTTATCGACAAAGCTAAGAGTGATCCTAACATTGTTTTATTCATCGACGAATTACACAACATTGTAGGTGCAGGTTCTACTGATTCAGAAAACAACAACGGTGACGCTGCTAACATCTTGAAGCCAGCTCTTGCAAGCGGTGACTTGAAGTTAATCGGTGCTACTACTACAAGCGAATTCCAAAGAATTGAAAAAGACCCAGCATTATCACGTAGATTCCAAGCTGTACAAGTTCCAG
>NZ_CDLD01000040.1:0-13165 GCF_001006945.1 Lactobacillus sp. OTU4228 | reverse complement strand
AACATCTTGAAGCCAGCTCTTGCAAGCGGTGACTTGAAGTTAATCGGTGCTACTACTACAAGCGAATTCCAAAGAATTGAAAAAGACCCAGCATTATCACGTAGATTCCAAGCTGTACAAGTTCCAGAACCTACTACTGATGTAGCTGTTAAGATTCTGGAAGGCTTGAAGAAGAAATACGAGGACTACCACCACGTAAAATACACTGACGACAGCCTTAAATTAGCCGTTGAATTATCAGAAAGATACATTCAAGGTCGTTACTTACCAGACAAGGCCATCGACTTGATGGATGAAGCTGGTGCTAAGAAGGCTTTGCTTGTACAACCAACTGATGAAAAGAGCTTGAAGAATCAAATCAATGCTCTTGAAGCTAAGAAGTCAGAAGCTGCTAAGGCTGAAGACTACGACAAGGCTTCGGAAATTAAGAACAAGATTGCTGACCTTGAAAAGCAACTTAAGAACGTAGACACTAAGAATACTCCAGAAGTAACTGAGAAAGACATCTACGAAATTATTGAGCAAAAGACTAAGATTCCTATGAGCGAACTCCACGCTGACGAAGCTCAAAAGAACTTAGACCTTGCTAAGAAGTTAAAGCAAAACGTTATTGACCAAGACAGAGCAATTGATGTAATTACTGACGCTATTGCTCGTAAGCAAATCTTTAAAGACAGCGATCGTCCTACTGGTTCATTCTTACTTACTGGTCCTACTGGTGTTGGTAAGACTGAACTTGCTAAGCAATTAGCTATCCAATTATTTGGTAACAAAGACCACTTAATCCGTTTGGACATGAGTGAATACCAAGACGAGATGGCTGTTAACAAGTTAATCGGTTCAGCTCCTGGTTACGTTGGCTACGGTGAAGGTGGTCAATTAACTGAAAAAGTTCGTCACCAACCATACTCATTGATTTTGTTCGATGAAATTGAAAAGGCTAACCCACAAGTCTTCAACGCACTTCTCCAAATTATGGACGATGGTCGTTTGACTGACGCACAAGGCAGAACCGTTTCATTCAAAGACACTATCTTGATTATGACTTCAAACGCAGGCTTCTCAGACAAGCTTCTTGAAGACGGCAAGGTTGACCAAGACAAGTTAATCTCAGCTCTTGAAAACTACTTCAGACCTGAATTCTTGAACCGTTTGGACGCAATCGTTCCATTCAACTCACTTACTGAACAAGACATGGGCAAGATCATCAACATTTACTTGAAGAAGATGTCCCACGTACTTGCTAAGAAGGGTGTAACTGTTGAAGTTTCAGACGAAGCTAAGGCATTCTTGGCAGAAAAGGGTTACGACAAGAAGTTCGGTGCTCGTCCACTTAGAAGAGTTGTTGAACAAAACCTTGAAACTCCAGCTGCTAAGTTGATCTTAAGAGAACCTGACACTAAGAAGGTTGAATTTACTGCTGACGACAAGCACTTGTACTTGAACGGCAAAGCAATCTTCGACATTTCTCCAAAGATTGAAGAAAAGGTTAAGGAAGACGAAGCTAAGGCTGACGACAAGAAAGAAGACTAATTAGTAGTTAATTATTAAAAGGATATTCCCCCGGGAATATCCTTTTTTTGTTATCACGGCTTTTTTGCTAAATTTTGTGTTTAGCTGTATTCTAAGTAAAAAAACTATTGGAGATTTATATGGGTAAACAAAAAGAAGAAAATGAATCATGGGGCAGATTTGTCCTTGATGTAGTAATTATTTGGGCCGTGTTAATGGGAATCTTTTTCTTGCTCTTCCGCTTTGTCTTGAGCAACGATACAGTTTCCGGCCCATCAATGGAACCGAGTTTTGAAAACGGACAACGTTTAATTTCTGTGCGTCATGCCGCAATTAAACGTGGTGAAGTAGTAATCGTTAAGGCACCGGATGAACCAGGTGCTTTGTATATTAAGCGTGTGATCGGTCTTCCTGGCGAAAAGATCGTCAGCAAGAACAATCAAATTTATATCAATGGCAAGAAGTTGGCTCAACCATGGCTGGCTCAAGGCCGGAAGATGGAAGACACTGCAACTGATACTAGCTTTGCAGCTACGCAAAACTTCACAATGAAGTCACTTGCTAGATCACGCCAATTTGCGCAATACTACACCAAGTCGCAATTAACGTATATTAATCAACAAAACCGTATTCCTAAAGGAACCTACTTCGTAATGGGTGACCACCGAAGTGTTTCAAAGGATAGTCGTTATATCGGTACGATCAAGCGTAAGAACATTGTGGGTGTCGTTAAGCTAAGATACTGGCCATTCAATCAATTCAAAGTATATTAAACTGAAAGGATATTTCTTCGGAAATATCCTTTTTGTTATAATGAAAGTAATACAATTCGAGTAAAGAGATAGGAATATGAATAAGAAAACATTTGATTTAATTATCAAAATAATATTGTCAGTTTTGGCCATTGCATCAGGAATCCTAGCTTTCATTTTGCGCTGGCCAAGTTATTCAGCTGTTGAAGCAGCCATTTTTGGAATTGCATATTTTATTGCGGCTATTTCGTTTTGTTTTGCGGATAAAAAATATTGGGTTCGAGTAGTGATGATTGTAGCTTTGATGGTTACGATTTTCTTTACGCTTGACCAAGCTCTATCAGGGATGCCACTGGGTATAGGGCAAATTAATAGCGCACTTTATTCACTATTGATGGTTCTACTTGCTTCGCCTGCGATTCTGGGCCTAATCTACTTTAACTTAGAGATGGATCACAGCAACATGGAACTGTTACTAGTGTTTATGCGTATCGTGCTCAGCCTGGAAGTAGGACTTATTGCATTTATGTTAATCATTATGCTAGAAACAAGTGGCGCATCAATTTGGGCTTTGCCACTTTGGGGACAATATGTCTTTGTTTATGGAATCTTGCTTCTGGTAGTTTTAGACATCGTTTACGCGGTGATCAATTGGTTGAAGTTTTATCGCGGTAAAGTGGCCTGGATTACTACCGCTTTGATGGTGCTTGAGATCATTGCTTGCTTCCCAATGATGGGAGTACTAGATGTAAGTGCAATCGTCTTTGGCTTGGTAGCGATCGCAATTCTGATTTTTACTGCTTACTTGAACAATCATGCCAAAAAAGAATTGCGCAAAAAGTAAGATGGCTTTATAATTCAAAACAAAAAGAATTTTGATGGAGCGTCCGTTTCATTGTCGGTCGCTCTTTTTTTCTACTTAGGGAAGGTGACACTGTGAATGAGAGTAAAAAGTTAAAACGGGGACTGAAAAGCCGTCATGTAACAATGATCGCAATAGGGGGCGCCATTGGTACAGGCTTATTCTTAGGGTCAGGTTCGGCCATTCACAGTGCCGGACCCTCGATTATTTTGTCGTATTTGATTGTCGGGATTATCACGTTCTTTATGATGCGTGCGTTAGGCGAATTGATTTTAGCCGATCCCGACAGCCACTCATTTTTGGAATCGATTAAAAAGTATTTAGGTAAGCGTGCCGAATTTGTAGCAGGCTGGACCTATTGGGCCTGCTGGCTTAGTTTGGCCATGGCCGATTTGACCGCTACAGGGATCTATCTGCGTTACTGGTTTCCATGGCTGCCGCAATGGGTCGGATCACTGGTTATCGTCGTTTTATTAATGCTAATTAACATGGTTAATGTCGGTCTATTTGGGGAGCTTGAAAGCTGGTTCTCCATGATCAAAGTGATCGCTATTGTTGCACTAATCGTTACGGGTGCTGTGATGATCGTGCTGCAAACCAAGGTTAAGGGCGGCACCGTTTCGCTAACCAATTTAGTTAGTCACGGTGGCTTTTTTCCAACCGGAATTTGGGGCTTTTTGCTCTCTTTTCAAATGGTAGTTTTTGCCTTTGTTGGGGTAGAAATCGTAGGTCAAACTGCTAGTGAAACAGCTGATCCGCATAAAGATATTCCAAAGGCAATCAACACTTTGCCAGTCAGAATTGGGCTTTTCTATGTTGGATCAATGCTGGCTATTATGTCAGTTTATCCATGGAACCAAATTAAAACGACGTCTAGTCCGTTTGTCCAAGTATTTACAGGAATTGGCATTACCACTGCAGCAGGAATCTTGAACTTTGTCGTTTTGACAGCTGCATTATCTGCTACTAACAGCGCAATTTTTTCAACGAGTCGTTCGCTTTATTCATTGGCACGTAACGGTCATGCTCCTAAGAAGTTGGGCAATTTAACAAGTAAAGCTATTCCAATGAATGCTTTAATGACTTCATCGACGATTTTATTTGTAGTGGTAATATTGAACTATGTCATGCCAGCTAGGATCTTCGATGTGGTATCGACAGTTTCTACCATCTGTTTCGTTATCGTTTGGATCATGATCATGGCTGCGCATGTTGTGTACCGTAGACAAAATAAGGACAACCTCGGTGAATTTAGAATGCCTGGTTATCCTTTGACTAGCTGGCTCACAATTGCATTTTATGTTGCAATTTTAATTTTGCTGTTCTTTATTGAATCAACAAAATTGGCTTTAATTATTTCGATTATTTTTATCGTAATTTTGGCGATTAGTTATAGTTTTATCAAGAAGAATGAAAGTATTTCCTAAGTGATTTTTGGCAGATGCTAAGAAGGGGAGTTGTGTATGGCAAAGAAAGCACCTGAATTAAAGCGGTCGATGACGGCCGGACAAATGGAAATGATCTCGCTCGGGGGAGCGATCGGAGTGGGTCTATTTATGGGCTCAGCTTCAACTATTAAGTGGACTGGTCCATCAGTACTGCTTGCTTACATGTTTGTAGGATTGATTTTATATATCGTAATGCGAGCTCTGGGAGAAATGCTCTATGTTGATCCTGGTACTGGTTCTTTTGCGGATTATGCCTCAACACACGTGCATCCAATTGCCGGATATTTGGCAGAGTGGGCAAATGTTTTTCAATATATCGTTGTAGGTATTTCAGAAGTTGTGGCGACTACAGAATATTTGCGTTTCTGGTGGCCTGGTACAAGCGACTGGATTGCTGGTATAGTCATTATTTTGTTCTTATTGCTAGCCAATTTAGCCAGTGCTAGAGCGTATGCAACGCTAGAATTCTGGTTTGCGATGATCAAAGTAGTCACGATTATTTTGATGATTGTATTAGGCTTTATGGTCATCTTATTCGGCTTTGGTAATGGCGGACACCCAGTTGGTTTTTCTAACCTATGGAGTCATGGTGGTTTTTTCACAGGCGGTGTAAAAGGTTTCATTTTCTCAATGGCCATTATCGTTGGTTCTTACCAGGGGATCGAACTAATTGGGATCTCTGCTGGTGAAGTAGCCAACCCTCAAGAAGCAATTGTGAAGAGTGTTAAATCTGTTTTATGGCGAATCTTAATCTTTTACGTAGGAGCTATCTTCGTAATTGTGACCATCTATCCTTGGAACGAACTTGGCAGTATTGGTTCACCATTTGTAAATACCTTTGCTAAAGTAGGGATTACGGCCGCAGCTTCTGTAATTAACTTCGTTGTGTTAACCGCAGCTTTATCAGGGGCTAATTCAGGTATTTATTCTTCAAGTCGCATGCTTTATAAATTGGCTCATGAAGGTGAAGCGCCAAAAACATTTAAGTACGTGTCAAAGAGAATTGTTCCAAGTCACGCAATTATCGGTATTACGTCAGGAATTTTCTTGGGCTTTATGTTGAATGTGATTATTCAATTCTTTAATAAGTCTTTGTCAAACGTCTTTGTCATTATTTATAGTTCCTCAGTTTTACCAGGAATGGTGGCATGGTTCGTTATCTTGCTTGCAGAATTAAGATTTAGACGTAAGAATCCGCATTTAATGGAAAAGCATCCATTTAAATTGCCACTATATCCATATTCGAATTACTTTGCTTTGTTCATGTTAACTTTAATCGTAATCTTCATGTTCATTAATCCGGAGACACGTGTTTCAGTTACAGTTGGTGCCATTGTTTTGATCGTGGCAGCTGTAGTTTATGTAATTAAGCATCGTAAAAAGGCTAAATAGACATCAAAATTTAAAATAAGCTAAACTTATAAGTCCAATTACAAATATTAATTGGACTTTTTTGGTAGATTAACTATAATATTAATCACGTATTAAAAGTAAGTAAGGAGGAGTAAGTATGAGTAAACCAATTATTGGAATCTCTGGTTCCGTAATTATCGACGATGGAGGTATTTTTCCAGGATATCATCGTAGCTATGTAAACGAAGACTACGTTGATTCAGTAGTACAAAATGGCGGTGTGCCTTACATCATTCCGTTTACTGAGGATGATGAGGTAATTAGGGAACAACTTAACCATGTCCAAGGTTTAATCCTTTCTGGTGGTCACGACGTTGATCCACATGGTTACGGTGAAGAACCTTTACAAAAAATTGGCGCAACTTGGCCAGAGCGTGATCACTTTGATATGCGCTTGCTTAAATTGGCCGAAGAAAATGGAATTCCGGTTCTTGGTATTTGTCGTGGCGCTCAAATCATTAACGTTGCGCACGGCGGCACGCTTTATCAAGATCTTTCTTACCGCAAAGAATTAACTTTGAAGCACATGCAAGGTCATACGCCTGACCTGCCAACTCATGGAATGAAGGTAAAAGAAGATAGTAAATTGGCTAAAGTTTTGGGTAAGACAGAATTTAGAGTTAATTCATTCCACCACCAATTAATTAAAGATGTCGCTCCAGATCTTATTGCTTCCGCAACTGCTCCAGATGGTGTAGTTGAGGGGTTGGAAAACAAAAAAGGCAATGTGATCGCGGTTCAATGGCATCCGGAAATGTTGCACCGTAATCCTAAAGTTGCCTTCATGAATAATTTATTCAAATTTGTAATTGAGAATGCAAAATAAGAAAAGGGAACATTAAATGAATGAGAAAACAGGAGATAAATTAGGCTTCTGGTCAATTGTCTTGCTGGCCATTAACGCTATTATCGGTTCAGGTATTTTCCTAACTCCAGGTAGTGTGGTTCAACAAGCCGGTTCTAAAGCCTTAATTGTTTACTTTATTGCCGCAATCTTTGCCTCAATTTTGGCAGTTTCGTTTGCGGCCGCATCAAAATATGTAACTAAGTCAGGCGCCGCTTATGCCTACTCTAAGGCCGCTTTTGGTGAAAAGGTCGGCTTCTACATGGGTGTCTTGCGTTACTTCTCAGCCAGCGTTGCATGGGGTGTAATGGCTGTCGGAGTTATTAAGTCGACCATTTCTATTTTTGGCGGCGACCCAAATAAAGCATTAAACGTAACGGTTGGCTTCTTAATCTTGATGGCTATCATTACGATTATTAACTTATTTGGTCAACGCGTATTGAAGTGGGTGATGAACTTGGCCACTATTGGTAAGTTGGCTGCCTTAGTTTTAATCATTATTGCCGGGGTAATATTATTAATTACCACAGGTGCATCAAGCAACTTATCTGAGGTTGATCAAATTAATCAAAATGGTCAAAAAATTGTACCTACTTTAACTACTACGACCTTCGTTATGGCTATCGTTTCAGCGTTTTATGCTTTTACTGGTTTTGAATCAGTAGCTTCAGGTTCCGATGATATGAAGGATCCTGAAAAGAACTTGCCACGTGCAATTCCTTTGGCTATTTTGATCATTGCGGTAGTTTATATTGGCGTTGTAGCAGTTGCTATGGTCCTTAACCCTAAGGCTCTTATGACAACTAAGCAAGTTGTAGCGGTTGCTGCTATCTTTAAGAATGAAATCTTGCGTGACGTGATCTTGGTTGGTGCGCTTGTTTCCATGTTCGGAATTAATGTCGCATCTAGCTTTAATGCACCACGTATCTTGGAAGCAATGGCCCGTGAAGGTCAAATGTCTAAGGCTCTTACTAAGAGAACTAAGAATAATTTTCCAATTAGAACCTTCTTTATCTCAGTAGGTTTAGCAATCTTAATTCCAATGGCCTTTGAATACAACATGGTTAACTTGATCACTTTGAGTGCCATGGTTAGATTCTTAGGTTTCATCGTTGTGCCAATTGCGGTTATTCAATTCTACCGTGGCAAGACTAAGGAAGAAGTCTTGAAGGCAGACAAGAACGCCTGGACTGATGTTGTTGTGCCAATTTTATCAATCGTGATCGTTGTCTTCTTGCTTGTTGAATACAACTGGAAGGCTCAATTCGGTGTAGCTAATGCGGCAGGTCAAATTGTTGGCGTTAACTGGTATGCCATCGCAATGATGGTCTTCGGCTTCGTAATTTTGCCATTGATCATGTCTTGGATTTCAAGAAGCGAATGGAAATAATTTAGTAAAAAATAAAAGTGCATCAGCTGATGCACTTTTTTTATTGCGTTTTTTAAAGTAAATGAATGTGGTCTGCTTCACACTTTTCAACCATGTCTTTTGGCCAGATGCTTGCTTGTACTTCGCCGATGTGGGCTTTACCAAGTAAAAGCATGCAGAGACGTGATTGACCGATACCGCCACCGATAGTGTATGGTAATTCGCCCTTTAAAAGCATTTGGTGGAATGGTAACTTAGCACGTTCTTCGCAGTGGGCTTTCTTAAGTTGTTCGCGCAAGCTTTCTTCGCTAACACGGATACCCATTGAAGAAATCTCAAGCTTCTTTTGTAATGGTTCATACCAGAAGACTAAATCACCGTTTAATTGCCAGTCATCGTAGTCAGGTGCGCGGCCATCGTGTGGCTTACCGCTACGCTTTAACTTGTCACCGATTTTCATGATAAAGACAGCCTTTTCTTCCTTAGCAATTTTGTCTTCACGTTCTTCTGGTGAAAGTTCAGGCCAACGATCTTCCAATTCTTGTGTAGTAATGAATGAAACGTGATCACCCAAGCGGTAAGTAGAACCAGGGTAGCGAGCTGAAACTAATTTTTCGGTTTCTTTGATAGCTCTAAAAATCTTGTTAACAGTGATTTCCAAAGTATCAGTGTTACGTTCTTCCTTGCGGATGATCTTTTCCCAATCCCACTGGTCAACGTAGATTGAGTGGAAGTTGTCGAGGTCTTCATCACGACGAATGGCGTTCATGTTAGTGTAGAGACCTTCATGCATACCGAAGCCGTATCTCTTAAGAGCTAATCTCTTCCACTTGGCAAGAGAGTGCACAACTTCGATGGTATCGTCTTTCGGCATAGCCTTCATGTCAAAAGCAACAGGACGTTCAACACCGTTTAAGTTGTCGTTCAAACCAGTATTTTTTTCGACAAACATTGGTGCAGACATTCTTTGAACGCCTAAGATAGAAGCGAGCTTGTCTTGGAAAGTCTCACGAATGTAGACAATTGCAGCTTCGGTATCGCGGACAGTTAAAGTTGGACGGTAATCTTCAGGTAAAATAAGTTCCATAAAAATCCTCTTTCTAAAAATTATTTTTGTTTTTAGTTGAGAGTAAAGAAAAAGCCCTTCGCTCCCTAGTTGTTAGGGACGAAAGGCTTTTTCCGCGGTACCACCCATGTTGTCTATAAATAGACCTCCTCATGAAGCACTATCATGCTCCACCGGCGTGGTAACGTACCGGAGACGTCTCAACCTACTATAAGAATTGTTAGTTCGGTGAGCTGCTAAAAGTGTTTTTCAATAATCCAGGGTCTATTAGTTTCGCACTAGCACTAATTCACTGGAAAGAATTAGATTATTTACTCGTCTTTTTCATAGCTTTTTAATTTATTTATATGTATTTAACAATATTTCAAACAAAAAAGCAAGAAAAATTTGTGCTATGATAGTTGAGAAAGCGTTTTACTTATAGATATAAAAGATATTCATAAATTTAGAGGATAAGAATGTTAGGTTTTTCAGTTTATCTCGGACATGATTTAACTTCCGAGGATTACAATTATTTATTAGCGATGCGAAATAGTGGCTTCACGTGTGTATTTACCCAGCTTGAAGCGGCAGATACCGATAGTGAAACTATTTTAAAAAGACTAGCCAATTTGACTGATTGGTGTCAAAAGTTGGATTTGAAAATTATTGCGGACGTTTCAGAACCAATCCTGCAGAATCTAGACATCAATGTTAACAGCGTACAACAAATCAAGAGTCTGAATCTAACGGGTATTCGGGTAGACGAGGGCTTTTCAATTGAAATGATTGCCAAGCTGTCTAAAGAGATGCCAGTGGTGCTTAATGCCAGCACGATTACGCAAGATGACATTGATAATTTGAAATACAGCAATGCTAATTTTGAAAAGTTAACTGCAGGTCATAACTTCTACCCACGGCCTGAGACTGGACTTGAAGCTCATTGGATGCATGAGAAAAATAAGTGGCTGCACAAATATGATTTAAAGACCGCGGCCTTTATTGCAGGGAATGGCAAGTTGCGTGGTCCAATCTTTGCTGGATTGCCAACGCTTGAAAAGCAAAGATATGAGAATCCATTGGCTGCAATTTTGGAATTAAAGCGATATGATTGTGACTACATTTTTGTAGGGGATCCTCAATTAACTAGGGATGCAATCGAGACAATCACCAATTATGAAAAAGAGAATGCGATTACGTTGCATCTTGATACTGATATTCCAGAATTGTTTGAAAATGAATGGCACAATAGACCTGATGTCGCACGTGACGTTGTCAGATTGCAGGAGAGTAGGGAGAAGCGTCTTTTACCTACAGAACCACAAGACAATATTTACGCCCGTCCTAAAGGCAGCGTGACGATTGATAATAACCTGTATCAGCGCTATGAAGGCGAGATTCAGATTACCAAACGTGATTTACCATGTGATCAAAAAGTTAATGTCCTAGGGCAGGTTAAGACGTATGATTTGGCTTTGCTTGACTACATTAGCTCGAATACACGCGTGATCTTTAGAAAAGCAGCCAAGCAAGAATAAAATTAAGCAATAAGACAAAAAAAGAAGCATTTCCTAGGAAATGCTTCTTTTAATATTATCGGGAAAACAGGATTCGAACCTGCGACCCCCTGGTCCCAAACCAGGTGCTCTACCAAACTGAGCCATTTCCCGTTTTTAAGTGCGCCCTGAAGGATTTGAACCTTCAACCTTCTGATTCGTAGTCAGACACTCTATCCAGTTGCGCTAAGGGCGCGTCTGTCTTTCAACTCAATTAGTATAACACAAATATGAGTGATGTCCAATTATTTTTGAAAAAATGCCCGAAAATATAAAAAAGCCTAGTTACTGTCTACCCTCCAGTAACTAGACCTATACTATTCTATCGAAAAAATGACAATAAAACTATACTATCTTAAAATTATTAACAAAAAAATAATGAAACTGTAACGAAAACCATTAGTATCCGCTATCTGTCGCCATCAAAAATATTGTCTTTTACAATAACGTAGTCAACTAACTTGATAGAATTAAGGTCACGACCACCCGCGTAAGAAATAGATGATTGCAAATCTTCTTGCATTTCACGCAAAGTATCTTTAATTGAGCCGCGGAATGGCACTAACATTTGTTTACCTTCCACATTTCTGTAAGCACCTTTTTGTACTTCAGAAGCTGAGCCCCAGTATTGTTTATAAGTCTTGCCGTCAATCTTAATGACGTTACCTGGAGATTCTTGGTGTCCTGCAAGCATTGAACCAATCATTACCATTGTAGCGCCGAAACGAACAGACTTCGCAATATCACCGTTATGACGAATACCACCGTCTGCGATTAATGGTTTTGAAGCCACCTTACTACACATACGAAGTGCGGCCAGTTGCCAGCCACCTGTACCAAAGCCTGTCTTGAGTTTGGTGATGCAGGCACGACCAGGACCAACACCAACTTTAGTGGCATCAGCGCCGGCATTTTCAAGTTCACGTACGGCTTCTGGTGTAGCAATGTTACCAGCAGTCAAAAATGAATCAGGCAATTTTTCCTTAATGTACTTGATCATCTTAATTACATAAACTGAATGACCATGGGCTACATCGATTGTGATGTATTCAGGCTTAAGGTTTTGCTTAACCAATTCGTCGATAAAATCATATTCACTATCTTTAATACCGACTGAAATAGAAGCAAAGAGGCCCTTTTCGTGCATCATCTTGATAAAAGGAATTCTCTTCTCCGGTTCAAAACGGTGCATTACATAGTAATAACCGTTTTCTGCTAACCAAACGGCCAAGTCATCATTAATGACGCTTTCCATATTAGCTGGTACAACCGGTATTTTAAACGTTCGGCTTCCGAACTTTACGCTAGTATCCGCGTCACGACGGCTTTTGATGATTCCTTTATTAGGAATAAGTTGGATATCATCATAATCAAAGGCTTCCATACTAAAATAATTACTCAATTTGATTTGCTCCTTATGTAGTGCTTTACCAAACGAAAACTACTATATGGGATAAAATTTAATTTGTCAATATAAAAATCGAACTATGAAAGAAAATAAAAATAAAATAATTCGGATTTTGCATTGACTAATAATTTACAAATTGCTAGACTAGCTTACGTAATATTTATAGAAATTTTTTATGAGGTGAATTTCAAATGACAGCAGTTGCAGTCGTAGGTAGTCAATGGGGCGATGAAGGGAAAGGAAAGATTACTGACTTTTTGAGTAAAGAAGCCGCAATGGCAGTTCGCTCAAATGGTGGTAACAACGCAGGCCACACAATTGATATTGATGGCAAAGAGTTCAAGATGCGTTTGATTCCTTCCGGTATTTTTGCCGCATCTAAGGGTGCAGTAATTGGTAACGGTGTAGTTATCAACCCAGAAGTTATGTTTGGTGAACTTGATAACTTGGAAAAGAACGGAATCGACACCAGCAAGTTAAGAATTTCTAACCGTGCTAACATCATCATGCCTTACGACATTAAGCAAGATGAATACCAAGAAGAAGCTAAGGGTGCTAACAAGATTGGTACTACTAAGAATGGTATTGGACCAACTTATATGGACAAGGCTTCAAGAATCGGTATTCGCGTTTGTGATTTACTTGAAAAAGATACTTTTGAAGAAAAATTACGCCTTAACTTGAAACTTAAGAACGAATTATTTACTAAGGTTTATGGTAAGCCAGCTCTTAAGTTTGAAGACATTTTTGACAAGTACTATGAATACGGCCAAAAGATGAAGAAGTACGTTACTGATACTTCAGTTTTGGTTAACGATGCACTTGATAACGGCGAAAAGGTCCTCTTTGAAGGTGCACAAGGTACTATGCTTGATATTGACGAAGGTACTTACCCATACGTAACTTCATCAAACACTATCTCAGGCGGTATCTGCTCAGGTATTGGTATGGGTGCT
>NZ_CDLD01000039.1:0-70540 GCF_001006945.1 Lactobacillus sp. OTU4228 | reverse complement strand
CGGCGAAAAGGTCCTCTTTGAAGGTGCACAAGGTACTATGCTTGATATTGACGAAGGTACTTACCCATACGTAACTTCATCAAACACTATCTCAGGCGGTATCTGCTCAGGTATTGGTATGGGTGCTAACCGTTTGAACACTGTAATCGGTGTCTGCAAGGCTTACACCACTCGTGTTGGTGAAGGTCCATTCCCAACTGAACTTCTTGATGAAGTTGGTGACAGAATTCGTGACACTGCTCATGAATACGGTACTGTTACCGGTCGTCCACGTCGTGTTGGTTGGTTCGACTCCGTTGCCCTTCGTCACGCTAAGCGTGTGTCAGGCATTAACGGCTTAAGCTTGAACTTGCTTGATGTCTTCTCAGGCTTTGACAAGATTAAGATTGCTACTGCTTACGAACTTGATGGTAAGAAGATTGATTACTACCCAGCAAGTTTGAAGGAACTTTACCGTTGTAAACCTGTTTATGAAGAACTTCCAGCATGGGATGAAGATATTACTCAAGTTAAGACTTGGGATGCTCTTCCAGAAAATGCTAAGAAGTTCTTGAATCGTGTTTCAGAATTGGTCGGTGTACCACTTGTTACTGTTTCAGTTGGTCCTGACCGTGAACAAACTATCGTATTGAAGAATCCATGGGAAATGTAATTTATGATTAATCGTTATACTCGTCCCGAAATGGGCAAAATTTGGACTGATGAAAATAGATACGCAGCTTGGCTTGAAGTAGAAATTGCTGCTACTAGAGCATGGGCTGAACAAGGCGAAGTGCCTAAGGAAGATGCAGAAAAGATTGCTAAGAATGCATCATTTACTGCAGAACGTGTGGCAGAACTTGAGCAAGTAACGCACCACGACGTTGTTGCCTTTACTCGTACAGTTTCTGAAAGCCTTGGACCTGAAAAGAAGTGGGTTCACTTCGGTCTTACTTCTACTGACGTTGTTGATACTGCTCAAGGACTTTTACTTAAGCAAGCTGACAACATTATCAGAAAAGATTTGCATGAATTAAAAGAGACCATTGCGGAAAAGGCTAGAAAATATAAGTACACTGTTGAAATGGGTCGTACTCACGGTGTGCAAGCTGAACCTACTACTTTTGGTTTGAAGCTCGCTCGCTGGTATGCCGAAATCAACCGTGATATTGAACGTTTCGAACACGCAGCCAAAGGGGTAGAATCAGGTAAAATTTCTGGTGCTGTTGGTACTTTTGCTAACGTTCCACCTGAGATCGAAACCAGTGTTATGAAGCAACTCGGTTTAACGCAACAACCAATCACCAGCCAAGTATTGCCACGTGATTTGCACGCAGAATACATCGCAATGCTTGCCTTGATCGCTACAAGTATTGAAAACTGGGCTACCGAAATTCGTGGTTTGCAAAGAAGCGAAATTCATGAAGTTGAAGAACACTTCCGTGCAGGTCAAAAGGGTTCTTCCGCAATGCCTCACAAGCGTAACCCAATTGGTTCAGAAAACCTTTGTGGTATGGCCCGGGTATTGCGTGGTCATGTCGTTACAGCTTATGAAGATGTTGCCCTTTGGCACGAACGTGATATTTCTCACTCAAGTGCTGAACGTGTAATTTTGCCTGATACCACAATCGGTATCGACTACATGTTGCACCGCTTCAACCGTATTTTGAGCAACTTGGATGTCTTCCCAGAAACTATGCTCAAGAACATGGATCGTACCTACGGTTTGATTTACTCACAACGTGTGCTTCTTAAGTTGATTGACGAAGCAGGACTTTCTCGTGAAAAGGCCTATGATATGGTTCAAAAGTTGACTGCTAAGTCATGGAACGAGCAAAAACAATTTAAACCTCTAGTAGAAAATAGCGAAATTATGAACTACCTTTCTAAAGAAGACGTTGATGATGCCTTTGATTATCACTATCACTTGCGTCATGTGGACGAAATCTTCAAGAAGTGTGGTTTAGACTAATTGATAAAATACCTAATTAAAGAAGCGTTTGGAGAAATTCCAAGCGCTTTTTTGGTACAATGGGAACATGTTAGAGGGAAAATATCATGAAAAAATTTGGTTCATTTGTTGTTAGATTAATCGTATTGCTTGCTGGTATTGCCCTAGCGGGTTTTCTTGTTTGGCAGTTATTCACTGATGCCACTTTACTTGACGTAGATGTTCAAACTAAGGGTCCAGTTATTGTCGTAATCTACAGTTTGATTGCATTAATTTCATTAGGTGCTGGAGCTAGTTTCTTTACAGATAAAAATTTAGGCTCAACTATTTTCTTGGGAGCAGTTTTAACAGTAATTGCTCTAATTCTCTGGGTGCAAAATCAAGATTTAGCTAATATTTATCGTTGGTACTTTATTTATGGCTTGTTAGTTTCAGTGTTGAGTCCATTTTTTAGAAAAGAAGACTAAAAAAACAAATTCCGAAAAAATTTCGCACCCTTTTTGCGTAATAAATAGTAGAGGGTAAAAACTCTACTACTTTTTTTGGAATGAGGTTTTATTATGTTAAACAACGAACTGTCGGCAGAGATGGTGGACCATTTAACCGCTGGAATTTTGAAGAAGTATAATGATAAATTACTTTCTGCGGTGCAGCGATTGTTTCCAGAGCTTGATATCAAAGAAGTGCAATCGCTTGATGACGTGAACAGAAATGCTTTGGGAGAACGAGCAGTGGTTCACGTAATCGCATGGGATGCAAAACGCAGCAAGTATGGTTTGATAATCCAAGTAGGTTCACAACGAGCAGGTGAAAACATTCTTGAAGTGGCTAATGGCTATCAGGAAGAAATTATCTTCGGTAGATTGGATTGCCCTGAAGAAGAATTCAAGGCAGCTTATGTTGTGTTTTTATGCCGTGAAGATCCATTTGGTAAAGGAAAATTTCGTTATGAATATTTTGGCGGTAAGTATGATAAACGAACTGGAAAGACTACACCAGCACCTAATGTAATTTTCTTCAATTTAGATAATGAAGATGAAGAAATTTTTTAGAAAATATAGCTATGTATTTGTTTAAGAAACACAATTAGAACAAAATGAGAATAAATATTGAGCTATCAGATGTATATATCTGGATTTAAATACTTAAATTAAGTCATTAAAAATGTATATATAGTTGAAAATAACACGTAGAAAAGGCGAAAATATAGAGATTTTACGCCTTTTTATTTTTTAGAAAAAATGATGGACAAATCGAAAAGAAGGGATATAATTCTAGTTAAATTAGACAAGGAATTAAAAAAGAGTGAGAATATGAATGGACAAATGGACGACCACATGAACAAGCAAGAGCTTAATCATTGGTTACATAGTCGTAAATGGAAGAGAATATTGTTGATCTCAGAATTCGTTTATGTAGTAATTCTGATGTTGACACTAGTTTTTAACTTTTCTGTTTTCATGCATTTAGTAGTATTTCAAGGGATAGCAATTTTCATTTATTTATTAGTCGGTTGGATCTTCGATAAAGGTGATTCAGCTGTCAGCTTTAAAAAGCGTGATACATTATGGGAAACGATCACTAGCATTCGTCTTAATCGTTTATTCTTTATCAGATTTTTCGAAATAGTTACTTTCTGGGTAAACGTAGCAGCAGACATTGCATTTGGACGTAAACTCTGGGACGATATTTTGAATGCACCATTAAAAATCCAACACGCGACTACGCTTGAGAATGCGTCACTTTACGGCGATTTTGCTTGTGTAATCTTGCTAGCAATAGTCTTTATCGCTATTATTTTCGCAAGTAACAAGACGATGCGCGTTTCCGCTGGTTTAGCAATCATTTTCTTGTTGGCAGTTTTGCTTATTCAACCCGAAATGATGACAGCTTCTATTGTAGGAATTGTCGGTAGTGTTAGTGCAATCGTACTTTCTTACCAAGCTAAGCTATAGCTGAAAATTAAAATGAATAAAAAATTAACGGACTAGTTCAAGCTAGTCCGTTTTTGTTATTATATAAGTTGCTAGTTTATTGATGAGGATTAAGAAGAATGGTTACACAAAAACAACGTCGTCTTTGGGCATTCTTGGCTGCCTTAGCCTGCGTCATGTGGGGAATCTCAGGTTTATTTGCCAAGAGCTTATTTAATACGAGTCCGTCCATCACGCCAATGTGGCTTTCACAAATCAGAATGGTCACATCTGGTATTATCTTGTTGATCGTAGCTGGATTTTTAAAGCAAAAGCCAATCGCCACGATGAAGAATAAACATGATGCTTGGGTAATTATTGCTTACGGTATTTTTGGTTTATTACCCGTGCAATTATTTTACTTTATCGTTGTGCAACAAGCTAACGCTTCAATTGCCACAATTTTACAGTTCATCGGTCCATTTTTCGTAATGGCATATTTAGCCTTTACGCATAAACAAGTAATGCGCCGGATTGATGTGATTGCAGCGATCTGTGCCTTTATTGGGGTTGTTTTGCTTGCAACGCACGGCCGTTTCAATCATTTCGCCATTACGCCAAGCGTTTTATTCTGGGGCTTGCTTTCAGCCGTTGGTGTAACGACTAACACCTTGATTCCAATCGGCGTTTTAAAACGCGTCTCAAGCTTAGTCGTTACAGGTTGGGGCCTTTTATCTGCAGGAATCTGCTTGATGATCGTTCACCCACGGATGCCGCATATTCCTAATACGCCACACGTTTGGTTTGATGTGGCAGTCGTAATTGTAATTGGTACTTTGATTCCGTTCCAGCTGATGACCAACTCATTGCGTTTCATCAAGGCTTCTACGGCAAGTTTGCTTGATGCATTTGAACCATTCTCTGCCACAGTTGGTTCAGTTCTCTGCTTTGGCTTAGTAATGACGCCAATGGACTGGATTGGTTCAATCTTGGTTGTTGTAGCTGCAATGGCTTTGAACATTTCTCCAAGAAAGAAAAAAGGAAAATTGAATAATGTTTGATCCAAAAACACGTAGACTGTGGACTTTACTAGCAGCACTCGCTGCTGTCATGTGGGGAATCTCAGGTCTTTTTGCAAAAGGTTTATTCAATATTAGTGCTAAAATCACGCCGATGTGGTTAACCCAAATTCGGTTGATTATTTCAGGAATCGTACTTTTGCTTTTAGCAGGAGCACTGAAGCAAAAGCCAATTGCTACATTAAAGAATAAGCATGATGCCTTAGTAATTTTTGCTTATGGCATTTTCGGATTATTACCCGTGCAATTATTCTATTTCATGTGTATTCAGGTAGCTAACGCTTCAATCGCTACAATTTTGCAGTTCATCGGCCCGTTTTTCGTATTAGGATATTTGGCCTTTACTCATAAGCAAGTAATGCGTAGATTGGATATCTTGGCTGCGATTGCGGCTTTTATTGGTGTCTTTTTACTATCGACACATGGCCAGTTTGATCATTTGGCTATTACGCCAGTCGCATTATTCTGGGGTCTGCTTTCAGCAGCAGGTGAAGCAACATATACTTTAATCCCAGTTAATATTGTTAAAAGAGTATCCAGCATGGTTGTAACGGGCTGGGGGATGCTTTTCGCCGGGATTAGTTTGGTAATAATTCATCCGCAATTTCAAGCAATCCCGAATAAACCAGCAGTTTGGCTCTATACCAGTGTTGTAATTATCATTGGAACGATTATTCCATTCCAGATTATGACCAATGCTTTGCTTTACGTTATTCCGTCTACAGCCAGTTTGCTTGACGCATTTGAACCATTCTCTGCCACGGTCGGTTCAGTTTTATGCTTCGGCCTTGTGATGATGCCAATGGATTGGGTAGGTTCAATCCTGGTTGTCGTAGCTGCAATGGCTTTGAATTTGACGCCAAAACAAAAGAAGAAAAATAAAGTTCATGAATGAAAATAAAGAAGAGAGGTTTATTCAACCTCTCTTTTTTTGTAAAAAATTAAATTAGTTAAACAGACAAGTAATGTAATAATGCCATAGACAATGAAGATGCTGGTGATTAAGGCAAGAGAAGAAAATTCGATCCAAAAGAAGACGGAGATCGAAATTAAGATGGCTGCTAGGATAATAGTTACAATATTTAGTCTTTTAAATTGTAAAGTAATTCCTGAAGCGAAGGTGCAGGCGGTTGCGATAGATAGGCAGGCTAGGTTGATCATTGATGGGGCGTAAGATGATAGATCACGAAATTCTGAAACTAGTGAAAGGCCCAGAATTAAGGCTATCAGTATTAAAAAATGTCGTGCATAACTGTCTATTTTCTCCATAGTTTTTACTCAACTCCTGTAATCAATGTTACAAGCATATAAAAAAGTGAAAAATTTTTCAAGTTGAGCAAAGAAACATAAGCTCTTTCTTATCAAAATTACAAAATAAGACATTTCCTGTAATTTTGCTTAATTTGATAGTATTACTTTTAAAACATAGTTGTAATATTTCTCAGGTAATATATAAAGCGTCGAAAGATAAAAAGCATTTAAGGAGAAATATCAATTGAGTTTTAGACGTAATTTAGTTAAGTTTGCCGCAGTTTTATCAGTATTCTTTACAGGAATTTCATTTATTAATGTTCCTAACCAAACACAAACTGTGCACGCAGCAGAGCAAAGCACTACAGAAAAACGTGAAGCAGTTGCCGATCTTGCTAAAAAACAAGTTGGTAAGCGTTACGTTTACGGTGCTACTGGTCCATCCGCATTTGACTGCTCAGGCTTAACCCAATACGTTTACAAAAAAGCCGCTAACAAGACTTTACCTAGAACTACTTACACTCAAGTTAACAAGGGGAAGAGCGTTTCAATGAAGAACCTTAAGAAGGGTGACTTGTTGTTCTGGGGCTCAACCTCATCTCCATACCACGTAGGTATTTATATTGGTAACAATAAGTATGTTCACGCTGCAACACCAGGTCAAGGTGTGGTTGAGCAAACTTTGAGTTCATACTTTTACCCATCAGCAGCTAAGCGTGTATTAAACTAATTTGACAAAATAAGCCTAAAAGAAAATATCGATCGGAAATAATCCGGTCGATATTTTTGTTTTATTTTTATCTTTTGATATCAATGTATATCCCCAGCATGATTAATAACCACCACACAATTGTGAAAGGAATCCGTACTATTACTAAGGTGATGTAAGTGCTCCAATCTAATGTAAAAGGGAAGAATAAAAATATCCATGTAAGGACGATCAAGGTAATCATTGCTAGCTTGCTATGATCGTAACAGCAATAAATACAATTAGGCTGGTCATTGCTTATACCTCTAAATAAAAAATACCATTAACAGTAGGTGTTAATGGCATTCTGTTTATTCAGCTACTGTTTCTTTTTCGCTAATACGTTGCTTGTGCCAATCCAAAATCATGTTAACGATGGCATTTGCTACATTAGTGTTTTTAAGAAGTGGGCCGTGTGAGTATGAACCGATAAAGTTGCGGTAACGTAAACCTTCGACGTGGTCTTGTGGGTTGTTGCCATAGCCTTCGATCATGTCACCAAGGGGATGCAACTTGTCTTTGTTGTCGAAGTAAGTTTGACCTGAGTGGTTTTCAAAAGCCTTAACTTCGCCCCATTCGGTCATGTAACGAGTATCACCGATCATTCTCTTGTCTGATTTGAAGACGGTGTGTAATGGCAAAATATCGAGTCCTGGGATGGTTACACCAGAGTTGGTCTTGTAGTAGCTACCCATAAGTTGGTAGCCACCGCAGATGCAGAGCATTGGCTTGTCACTGTTGATGTATTTTTCAAGCGTTTCTTTGTGTCTAGGTAAATCTTTAGCAACCACAGTTTGTTCGAAGTCTTGGCCACCACCGAAGAATACGAAGTCGTAGTCAAAAGCGTTGAAGTCGTCGCCAAGTGAGATATTATCAACTTGGGTGTCATAGCCTTCACGTTTGAGTAAGAAGCTAAGAATCTTAACATCGCCGGAATCGCCGTAGGTGTTCATCAAATCTTCGTAAAGATATGCAATTTTGATTAATTTGTCGCTCATTTTATCTTCCCTTAATTTGCTAGAAATTTATGTACTTAGTATAACGTAAATCAAGAAGATTTGGCGATAAAAGATCTTGAAATTATGTTTCAGTTATAACTGATAAAAATATGCTAAAAGTTTCAGATATAATCGAAACTTCTGTGGAAAATCTTTCAGATATAATATAATAAAGACAAATATAAGTATATTTGTACATTATGAGGAATAAAAAATGAAAACAAGTCTATTAAAAGGAATTATTTATGGGCAACGGCAAATTATTAGAGAGGCTAAAATAATACCGCGTGAATACTCGTTTGATCCGAATTTCAATTATGTCCTTGTAGGTTTAAGAAGAGCAGGAAAATCCACACTTCTTTATAAAGTAGCACAAGATTTAGTTAAAAATGGTGTTGATTGGGATCAAATCATTTATGTAAATTTTGAAGATGAACGTCTATTAGATTTTACAGTAAATGATTTCAATGACATTGTACTTACGGCTAATGAAATAACACCTAAAAAACATTATTACTTTTTTGATGAAATTCAAAATATTGATGGTTGGGAATATTTTGCTCGACGAATGGCTGATGAAAAACAGTATGTTTATATAACCGGTAGTAATGCCAAGATGTTAAGTGGAGATATTCAAACTCATTTGGGAGGCCGCTACATGATTAAATATATTGCCCCATTCAATTTTAGAGAATATCTAACAGCTAAAAATATTCGTCATGATGAAGAGGCGCTGTATACCACTGCATTGAATGGCCAAATACGTGGTGCTATGAATGCTTATTTAAAAGATGGTGGTTTACCTGAGACTATTAATGCCATCGAAAAAAGAGATTACCTAAACAATATTTATAATAATGTGCTACTCAGGGATGTAGTTTACAAAAATGGTGTTCGTTCACCTGAAGTATTACGGAATTTAATAAAGAAATTATCTGAATCTGTGATGCAAGATGTTACATATAATCGTCTGGCAAAATTATTGACACAAATTGGCCATCGTGAAAACGAAAAGAAGGTAAGTCCCGAAACTATAATTGATTATCTTGACTATGCTAAAGAAGCCTATCTTATTTTTGATATTGAAAACTATGTTGCCAGATTTGCTGAGAGAAAAGCAAGCCCCAAATATTACTTTACTGATAATGGAATTTTGAATCTATTCTTGTTTGATAAAAATGCCACACTTCTAGAAAATGTTGTAGCTATTGTTCTTCATAATAAATATAAGGATGATGTTTACTTTCTTAAGTCGGCTAAGACAAAGATTGATATCGATTTTTATTTACCAGAACATAGCAAAGCAATTCAGGTAACATGGGAACTTTCAGAGACTGATAAAAAAAGAGAGATTGGCAATCTAGTTAAATTGCATCAAACTAATCCGGAGATAAAAGATTTGATAATAGTCACAGCTGAAGATGAGGATGAAATTCAAGTAGGTGACTGTGAAATTCAAGTAATACCTGTATACAAATTTTTGCTGAAAAACTAATAAATAAAGCTAGAGCGAAATGCTCTAGCTTTTATTCATTCTCATTATTTTGTGCAGCCAAGTGATTGATTGGACCCCATTTTGAACCAACATCAATTGGATGTGAAATTGCTTCATAGGTGAAGTCCTTAGCAATTTTTACACTATCAATTAAATCGTTGCCTTTAGCAAGTTCAGCGGCAATGACTGCGGATAAAGTATCACCAGTACCGTTTACGCGGTCAGTCTTAAAGTATGGCTTAGGGAAGGCATGGAATTTGCCATCTTCAGTCAGCAAAATATCAGTTACTTCAGTTGGGTTACCGTCATGACGACCCTTCATCAAAACGTTCTTGGCACCCATGTCTTGCAACATTTTAGCGCCTTTCTTAACCTCGTCTAGGTCGTTTAATTCAAGACCGGTTAATTTTCTTTGTTCATAGAAATTAGGCGTAATGATATCAGCAAGTGGCACCAGACGCTTGATAAAGGTGTTGTAAGAATCATCGTCCATTAAAGTATTGCCGTGTTTAGTAGAAATCACGGGATCGATGACAATTTTACCGAAATCATATTTTTCAAGGTTGTCGGCAACTACGTTCATCACTTTGGAATCGGCAACCATCCCAGTTTTAGCAGCATTGATAGTAAAATCATCTGCTAAAACGTCGAATTGTTTTTGAATGAAATCAAGTGGCATTACTTCAGCTGCATAAATTCCCGTTGTATTTCCCGCAACGGCAGCAGTTAATAATCCCATGCCGTAAACGCCACGTGCATAAAATGAATGTAAGTCTGCAGGCATCCCTGCGCTACCATCACTGTCATTACCAGCGATAGTTACTGCAATTTTTGGATTTTTATCTGTCATTTGAAGGCCTCTCTTATTTGTTATTCACCAAAAATTATAACGCAATTAATTAGACATCCGCTAGAATCTGCACTCCAAAAAAAGTAAACTAATAAGAAAGCGCTTTTGATAGGAAAAATTAATATGAAAGAAAAATATATTTTATCTATTGATGAAGGAACGACTTCAACTAGGGCAATTATTTTTGATCATGATGGAAAAGAAATTGCCTCAGCTCAAAAAGAAATTAAACAATACTTTCCTGAACCAGGCTGGGTAGAACACGATGCCAATGAAATTTGGATGGCAGTGCAGACTACAATTGCCAATGCTTTTATTCAATCAGGTATTTGGCCAGGACAAATTGCCGCTATCGGAATTACTAACCAACGTGAAACTACCGTAGTTTGGGATAAAGAAACCGGTGAACCAATTTATCACGCAGTTGTGTGGCAATCACGTCAAACAACTGAATTAGCCGAAAAGCTGAAGAAAGAAAGTTATGGTGAAAAGATCAGAGAAAAGACTGGGTTAATTATCGACCCATATTTCAGCGCAACTAAGATTCGCTGGATTCTTGATCATGTGCCAGGTGCGCAAGAAAAGGCGGAGCAGGGCAAGCTTTTATTTGGAACAATCGATAGCTGGTTGGTCTGGAAATTGACTGATGGACAAAAACATGTGACTGACTACACCAATGCTTCAAGAACCATGCTCTTTAACATTCATACCCTTAAGTGGGATAAAGATATTTTGAAGCTGCTCAATATTCCAGAGCAAATGTTACCAGAGGTGCGTTCTAACTCTGAAGTTTATGGCAAGACGGCTACTTACATGTTCTTTGGTGGAGAAGTGCCAATTGCCGGAATGGCAGGGGACCAACAAGCTGCTTTGTTTGGTCAGCTTGCTTTAAAACCTGGCATGGTGAAAAACACTTATGGAACAGGTGCCTTTATCGTGATGAACACTGGCGATAAACCAACCACGTCTAACAATAATTTACTGACGACGATTGGTTATGGCATCAACGGCAAGATTACTTACGCCTTAGAAGGTTCAATCTTTGTGGCAGGTAGTGCAATTCAGTGGCTGTGTGATTCGATGAAACTAATTAAGAATGCTCTTGATTCTGAAAAGGCAGCATATGAGTCAACTTCCAAAAATGAAGTCTATGTCGTGCCTGCATTTACGGGACTTGGCGCACCATATTGGGATGCGGAAGCACGTGGTGCAATTTTCGGTGTTACACGTGGAACTACTGACAAAGATATGATTAAAGCAACGTTGCAATCACTGGCCTATCAAACTAGGGATGTAGTTGATACGATGCAAAAAGATTCCGGTATCGATATTCCATCCCTTCGCGTTGACGGTGGTGCAAGTAACAATAACTATTTGATGCAATTCCAAGCAGATATTTTGGGTAAAAAGATTGAACGAACCAAGGTGCTCGAAACAACCAGTATGGGTGCCGCATTTTTAGCCGGTCTTGCAGTTGGCTATTGGAAAAATATTGATGAATTGAAGCATGTCTTCACTATTGGTCAGGCATTTGAGCCTAAGATGGGTGACCTAGAACGAGAGAAGCTATATAATGGCTGGCAGCGTGCAATCAAGGCTACACGCGTTTTTGCTCATGGTGAATAAATATGAATTTGAGTTGACAGTAATCAGCTCTTTTTTTGTATAATAAAAGTAGTATATTAATTCTTTCACAAGGAAGGCGAGACGCATGGAGCACGATAGAATAGTAGCTTTAGATGGGCCACTTAACTTTAGAGATATTGGCGGCTACAAAAATAATAAAGGCCAGCATGTAAAGTGGAATAAAATTTATCGTTCCGATTCGCTTAGTTCTTTATCAAAAGAAGATGAACAAAAACTAGCTGATCGCCGCATTGTTGTAGATATCGATTTGCGTTCTACCTATGAACAAAATGCTGCACCAGATAAACACTGGCCAGGTGTTAGATATGTAGACGCCCATATTTATTCGGATAATCCTAAGGAAAATAAAGGTGATAATAAGCTCTTTCGCTTTATTCACCACATTCCTGACATGGGTGATAATTTCCTAGGTAAAATTTACCAGCAGGTTCTACTTAACTCACACAGCCAAGAAGAATTTGCCAAAATTTTTGCGGAATTAATTGAACTGCCTGAAGAAGATGCCCTTGTCTATCACTGCAGTGCCGGCAAGGACCGAACCGGTATGACATCAGCTTTAATCTTGACCGCCCTCGGTGTTGACGATGACACGATCGCACAAGATTATCTGTTGACTAATGAACTTTACGATTTTGCCGTTTCTAAGCAATATCCTGATGAAAATCAAATTGCCAAACTCGTTTCCAAAATGAATTTGACCAAGGGTGAAGGCCCAGCCATCCGTGGTATTACCGAAACAATTCGCAAAGGTTGGGGCAGCTTTGACAACTTTTTCAAGCGAGAGCTTGGTTTTAGTCAAAAAGATCTAGATAGATTTAGAAAGATGTACTTAGAATAGGAACAAAATGACAACTTTATCTGATGTAGCTAAAGAAGCAAACGTCTCCAAAATGACGGTATCAAGGGTAATCAACCACCCTGAACAAGTAACGCCAGAATTGCGTGTCATGGTTGAAAAGGCGATGGAGTCTTTAAACTATCATCCAAATTCTATCGCGCAGGCTTTAGTCAATAATCGTTCTAACGTGGTTAAGTTCGTTACACTAGAAGATATCGATACAACAGAACCTTATTACATGAACCTGCTATTCGGCTTTGCCCGTGGTTTGAACTCCAAGCAATATGCGATGCAACTGGTAACGGATCCTGATCAGATTGAAAAGGGCCGTGCCGATGGCTATTTGATTACTGGTGCGCGTAACAAAAACTATGACATGTTTGATAAGCTGGATAAGCCATTTGTTTTATTTGGTGAAAATCACCGCGGCTATGATTTCGTTGATAGCGATAATCAAATGGCAGAAAAAATGGCCACGCAGTATGCCTTAGATCGCCTGTATAAGCACATTATTTTTATCGGGATCGATATTAAGGAACCTTTTGAATACTCACGTGAAGCCGGCTATATTAACACGCTGCAGCAACACCAATTAATTCCGCAGATTTATCGTGTGGCCAACCACAGTCACGTGGCAGAAAAAGTTGTTCGTGAACACTTTAAGGAGTTCAAAAAGGATACCTGTTTTATCTGTGCTAGTGACCGTATTGCAATTGGTGTTGTGCGGACATTGCAGAGCCAAGGCGCACGAATTCCAGA
Organism: Lactobacillus sp. OTU4228; assembly: GCF_001006945.1. Taxonomy (NCBI): domain Bacteria; kingdom Bacillati; phylum Bacillota; class Bacilli; order Lactobacillales; family Lactobacillaceae; genus Lactobacillus; species Lactobacillus sp. OTU4228. Next base: position 57,032 of record NZ_CDLD01000039.1, on the reverse strand, counting down.
AGATTTTGGTGTAATCGGCTTTGATGGCGTCTTCTTGGACCAAGTTTCAAATCCTAAATTGACCACGATTAAGCAGCCAATTTTTGAAATGGGCGAAATGCTGGCCAAGATGCTTTTGCAAAAGATCGCCCAATCAGGTTCACCCCAAGGCGAGATTATGTTTAAGCCTAAATTAGTTAGACGACAAACAACTAGATAGATGGAAATGCACATTTGACACAAGTCGTGTGCATTTTTTGATTTGAAAAATCTTTTCATATCGCAAATGAAAGCGCTATACTTAAAACTAAGAGATAAGTTATAGAGAATCAATTCGGAAACAGAGGTCAGGTTATGAAAAAAGTTTTAGCAATTAATTCAGGTAGTTCATCTTTTAAATACAAGTTATTTTCTTTTCCAGATGAAAGAGTAATCGCTTCAGGTATGGCTGATCGTGTAGGAATGGAAAATGCGGTATTTAAGATTAAACTTAGCAATGGTAAAGAGTACATCAAAAACACAGCAATTCCTAACCAAGCTGCAGCCGTTAAATTATTAATGGATGATTTGAAGAAATTCAATGTAGTTAAAGACTTAAAAGAATTTGCTGGTGTAGGCCACAGAGTCGTTAACGGTGGTGAAATCTTCAAGGATTCAGCCCTGATTGACCAAAAGAAACTCCAACAAATCTTTGACTTGGGTGACTTGGCACCATTGCACAATATCCCTGAAGCTACAGGTATCAAGGCTTTCATGGAAACTATTCCTAGCGTGCCACAAGTAGCTGTATTTGATACTTCATATCATACAAGTCTTGACCCAATTCATTACCTTTATTCAATTCCTTATAAGTATTACAAAGAAGACAGCATCCGTAAGTATGGTGCACACGGTATTTCAGTTGAATATGTAGCTCGCCGTGCTGCCAGAATGATGGGCAAGAACCCTAACATCGTTAAGTTAATTGTTTGTCACTTGGGTTCAGGTGCTTCAGTTACTGCAGTTAAAAACGGCAAGTCCTTCGATACTTCAATGGGCTTCAGTCCTTTGACTGGTGTAACAATGGGTACGCGTAGCGGTGACTTTGACCCATCTGCTTTGCAACAATTGATGCATAAAACAGGTATGTCAATTGATGATGCCGTTGATATGCTTAACCATGAATCTGGTTTGCTTGGTATCTCAGGCATTTCATCTGACATGCGTGACTTGATCGAAAGCAAGGAAAAGAGAGCTAAGCTTGCTCGTCGTATCTTTATTAACCGTGTTGTTCGTTATGTTGGTGCATATGCCGCAGAAATGGACGGCGTTGACGGTATTGTGTTTACTGCCGGTGTTGGTGAACACGATTCAGGCGTTCGTGCTGGTGTAATGTCATACTTGAAGTACTTAGGTTTAAAACCAGACTACAAGGCTAACAGAACTAACGGTGAGAAGTTTATTTCAATGCCGGATTCAAAGGTAAAGGCTTTGGTTGTGCCAACAAACGAAGAGTTGATGATTGCTCGCGAAGTCATCCGTTTGACACGTTAACAAAAAATATTGCTAGACAATGAGTGCATCCCCAAACAGGGATGCACTTTTTTGATACCGCTAACATATCACTATGTGTTGAAAACGGTTTCTTCAATCAACTAAAATATGTATGGAGGAAAAATTATGGCACATTGGTACGATCACGCAATTATTTATCAAATTTATCCTAAGTCTTTCCAAGATAGCAACGATGACGGTATCGGCGATCTTAACGGTATTCGCAAACGTATCCCATATTTAAAGAATTTGGGCATCAACGCAGTGTGGCTGAATCCTATTTTCGTTTCGCCTCAAGTAGACAACGGTTATGATGTCTCAAATTACTTTGCTATCGATCCTCACATGGGGACGATGGAAGACATGGAGAACTTAATTAAGGACTTACACAAAGCAGGCATCCATCTCATCATGGACTTCGTTTTGAACCACACTTCAGATCAACATCCTTGGTTCCAAGATGCAATTAAGAATCCAGATAGCCTGTATCGTGATTACTATATTTTCGCTGGGCACGACAATAAGCGTCCTAACAACTGGGGATCATTCTTTGGTGGCAGCGTATGGGAACCAGATCCAGCTGGAACCGGTCAATCATATTTCCACTTGTTTGACAAGCGCATGCCAGACCTTAACTGGAAGAACCCTGAAGTACGTCACGCAATGCTTGAAGTGGCTGAATTCTGGCTTAAGAAGGGGATTGATGGTTTACGTCTTGATGCCTTTATTCACATCGGCAAGGCTGATTTAAGACAAAACTATCCTACTGTTGATGGCAATACCGAGCCAGTTGTCGCAGAGCCGTTCTTTGCCAACTTACCACAAGTGCAAGAGTGGATGAGACCATTCTGTGAACAAATCAAGCAAGATTATCCTGATGCATTGCTGTTAGGTGAAGCTGCCAGTGCAAGTGTCAACTTGGCCGTTGATTATACTTCAAAACGTAATCATTTAATGGATAGCGTAATCACATTCCGCTACTTCACTGAAGATGATTCAAATGTCGACAAGCGTTTTTCAGCCCAATACCAACCTAAAGATCTTGATATGACAGCCTTTAAGCAAAACCAAGTTGTTTGGCAACAAACTTTAGCTGGTGTATCTCAACCAACTTTGTACTGGAATAACCATGATATGGCTAGAATTGCGACTAGAGTTGCTAAGACACAAACGCAGGCTAAGAGTTTGGCTATGTTGATGTATTTGCAACGCGGAATTCCAGTTATCTATTACGGTGAAGAGCTTGGCTTGAAGAACCTGCACTTTGATAACGTTGATCAATTTGAAGATCAAACTGTTGGCCCTTGGCTTAAGGATGCAGAAAAAGTCATCGGCAAAGACAAGGCTTTAGCCATGGTTAGCGACACGCATAAATTGCCAGCTCGTGGTCCAATGCCATGGAATGACACTAAGAATCACGGCTTTACCGAAGGAACACCATGGATAAACGGAACTAGTCAAAATGATGCTACGGTAGCTAGCGAAGTTAACGCCGATGGCAGCATGTTTACTTTCTATAAAGATATGTTGGAACTTAAGAGAGAAGCTTTGTTCCAAGACGGCACTTACTACATGATCTCAACTGATAAAAACAGTTACGTATATCAAAGAGACTTAAACGATGAAAGTGCCATCGTAGCTGTTTCATTAAGTGATAAAAAGACGAAGATCAAGCTTCCTGCTGGCTATACTACAGAAGTTTTGAAAGCCGGAGAATACAAATTAACTGACGGAGTATTAACCTTGATGCCTTATGCAGGCGTTGTGTTGAAAAAGGAGAATTAAAATATGCAATTAGCTGCTTTAAAGCACCGAAGTGAGAGTGAAGATAGTTTTGTAATTGATCCTAAGCACGTTCGCGTTCGTTTTCACAGTGCAAAGGGCGATGTTGAAAAGGTAATTGTTCACTACTGCGATAACTATTTGCCACTGAAATACGCAAAAACGATTGAAATGGATAAAATCGGCGAAGGACAAGTAGAAGATCACTGGGGTGCTACGCTTGAAGCACCATTTCACCGTTTAAAGTACACCTTCGAGGTTATTGGTAAAGATGGTACCAGCGTAGTTTACGGTGATCGTGCTATCAGCAGCGACATCGAAGCCGCAGTTAATAAAGACGGATCATACTTTAAGATTCCATATTGTCATGAAATCGATATGGTTAAAACACCTGAATGGGTTAAGCATACCGTTTGGTATCAAATCTTCCCTGAACGTTTTGCTAACGGCGACAAGTCTAACGACCCAAAGAATGTAAAGCCATGGAACCCATCCGATCATCCTGGCCGTGAAGACTACTACGGCGGTGACTTACAAGGTGTGCTTGACCACTTAGACTACCTTAAGAAGTTGGGCGTTAACGGCTTGTACTTCTGTCCTATTTTTAAGGCTGGTTCAAACCACAAGTACGACACAATCGACTACTTACAAGTTGACCCAGAATTCGGTGATAAAGATTTGTTTGCCAAGGTGGTTAATGAAGCTCACGCTCGCGGCATGAAGGTTATGCTTGACGCGGTATTCAACCACTTGGGTGACAAGTCAATGCAATGGCAAGATGTAGTCAAGAATGGCCCAAGTTCACGTTTTGCTAACTGGTTCCACATTAATAAGTATCCAGTTGAACCATATCATGATCCATTGAAGGGTGAAGGTGACCCACAATTTGATACCTTTGCTTTTGAAAAGCACATGCCAAAATTGAACACTGCTAATCCAGAAGTGCAAGATTTCTTGCTTGAAATCGCAACCTACTGGGTAAAATACTTTGATATTGATGCATGGCGCCTTGATGTGGCTAACGAAGTAGACCACCACTTCTGGAAGAAATTCCACAAGGCAGTTACCGACATTAAGCCAGACTTCTATGTTGTAGGTGAAATTTGGCACTCAGCACGTCCATGGCTTAACGGCGATGAATTCACTGGCGTTATGAACTACCCTTACACTTTGCAGATCGAAGATCACTTCTTTAAGAACAAGTTGACTGCTACGCAATTGACTAGAAGATTGACCGACCAATTGATGAAGTACAGGGATGAAACCAATGCCGGCATGATGAACATGCTTGATTCGCACGACACAGCCAGAATTTTAACTGTGGCTAATGGTGATCAAGACTTGGCATTACAAGCTCTTGCTTTTGAATTTATGCAAAAGGGTAGTCCATGTATTTACTACGGTACTGAAATGGGCATGTCCGGCGGCAACGATCCAGATTGTCGTAAGCCAATGGACTGGTCAAAAGAAGATGGCCCAGTATGGCAAAGAGTTCACAGCTTGATTGAATTCCGTTTAAAGCATGATGAAACCTTTGGTAAAGGCCAAATTAAGTTATACGTAACAGAAGATGGCTTAATTGAAGTCGATCGAGCAGGCAAAGAACAGATTCATGCCTACTTTAATACCACAAAAAAGAATGTAAAAATTTCTTGTGAAAATGCATTTAGTCAAAATTATGAAAATGGCGAATTAGCTCCAAAGGGCTTTGTAGTCGAGGTTCGTTAAAAGTTACTTTTAATAAGCAATCTAAAAGAAGGTAGATTAAGTTCTGCCTTCTTTTTTGATTAATTAATTCTGATACCGGTAACATGCGTTTTGATATTGTAAACCGCTTTCAATTCAAGGATAATGAAAGCGTAAACAAAAGAGCACATCAATAATTTGCGGGAGATATGTAATTTATGAAACGAATTTTTGAAATTGACCCTTGGAAGGTAATTACCCATAACTTCGATCCAAAAGATAAAAGATTGCAAGAAAGTATGACTGCAATCGGTAATGACTACATGGGTATGAGAGGAAACTTTGAAGAAGGTTACTCAGGTGACAGTCTTCAAGGTACATACTTAGCTGGTGTTTGGTTCCCAGACAAAACTGTAGTTGGTTGGTGGAAGAACGGTTATCCAAAATACTTTGGTAAGACCCCTAACGCACCAAGCTTTATCGGAATTGGAATTACAGTAAATGGTGAAAAGGTCGACTTAGCTAAAGTAAAATTTGACGATTTTGAATTAGCACTCGATATGCACCAAGGCCTTCTTACAAGAAGCTTTGTTTATGAAGGCAAGGACGTTAAAGTAAAATTTGAATTTGAACGTTTCCTTCACATCATTCAAAAAGAAGCTGCTTTGATCAAAGTTAAAGCGACTGTACTTGAAGGTCACGCAAAGATTGATTTTGATTCAACTTTAGACGGTACTGTTGTTAACGAAGACAGTAACTACGGTGATCGCTTCTGGATTCCACTTGGCGAAGACAAGGATGAAAAGAGCATCCAAGTTAAAACTAAGGCAAATCCTTATGACGTTCCACAATTCACTGTTTTGCTTAAAGAAAGCTTACGTCATAACGGTGAAACGGTTAACGGCGACGTTACTACTGAAGATGCAAAATTAAGCGAAAAGTTTTCAGTAGACTTAAACGAAAACGAAAGTTACGAACTTGAAAAAGATGTCATTGTTGTAACTAGCCGTGACGTTGAAGACAAGGATCAAGCTGCTGTAGCTGACAACTTAATGAAGAAACTTCAAGCAAAGAGCTTCGATGAAAACTTAGCAGATCATACCGAAGCTTGGAAGAAGCGCTGGGAAACCAGTGATGTTGAAATTGCCGGCGATGATGCAGCTCAACAAGGTATTCGTTTCAATATTTGTCAATTATTCATGACTTATTACGGCGAAGACAAGCGCTTGAACGTTGGTCCTAAAGGCTTTACCGGTGAAAAGTACGGTGGTGCTACTTACTGGGACACTGAAGCTTACATCGTTCCAATGTACTTAGCCGTAACCAAGCCAAGCGTTACAAGAGCACTTCTTCAATATCGTCACGATCAATTGCCAGGTGCTTACCATAACGCTAAGGAACAAGGTTTGCCAGGTGCATTATTCCCAATGGTTACCTTCAACGGTATTGAATGTCACAACGAATGGGAAATCACCTTTGAAGAAATCCACAGAAATGCGGACATTCCTCACGCAATTGCTATGTACACTGATTACACTGGCGACGACAGCTACGTTAAGAACGAAGGTATGGACGTCTTAGTTGGTACCGCAAGATTCTGGGCAGCTAGAGTTCACTGGTCAAAGTGGCGTAACAAGTACGTAATGCACGGTGTAACGGGTCCAAACGAATACGAAAACAACGTCAACAACAACTGGTTCACCAACACTATGGCAAGATGGCTCCTTAAATATACTTTGGAACGCTTGCCACTTGCCACTAAGGAAGCTCAAGAAAGAGTTCACGTAACTGATGAAGAAAAAGCTAAATGGCAAGACATTGTAGACAAGATGTACTTACCAGAAGATAAGGAACGCGGCATCTTCTTACAACAAGATGACTTCTTAGACAAGGACATTCGTCCAGTTAGCGAAATCGAAGATCAACGCCCAATTAACCAACACTGGTCATGGGACAAGATCTTAAGATCACCATTCATCAAGCAAGCCGATGTTTTACAAGGTATCTACTTCTTGAACGATGAATACACGATGGAACAAAAGGAAAAGAACTTCGACTTCTACGAACCATTAACAGTTCACGAAAGTTCACTTTCACCATGTATTCACTCAATCTTAGCTGCTGAACTTGGCAAGCAAAAGAAGGCTGTTGAGCTTTACCAAAGAACTGCTCGTCTTGACCTTGATAACTACAACAACGATACCGTTGATGGTTTGCACATCACTTCAATGAGTGGTTCATGGCTTGCAATTGTTCAAGGCTTCGCAGGTATGCGTTACGACCACGATCAATTGAAGTTCAACCCATTTGTTCCTGAAGGCTGGGATCACTACAGCTTTAAGATTAACTACCGCGGTCGTTTGATCGAAGTTTATGTTGATCATGAAGGAACTAAGCTTACTTTGCTTAAGGGCGAAGACATTGATGTCTTAGTCCATGATAAGAAAGTTACTCTTAAAGAAGGTGAAACTACAAATGCTTAAAGGATTGTTATTCGATTTAGATGGTGTTTTAACCAACTCAGCTAAGTTTCACCTTACAGCTTGGAACAATTTAGCTAAGGAATTAGGCATTACCTTAACGGATGCTCAACTTGATAGCTTACGTGGTATTTCAAGAATGGATTCACTTAACTTGATCTTGAAATACGGCGGTCAAGAAGACAAATACACTGAAGCAGAAAAAGAAAAATTCGCTGCAGAAAAGAACGCTAAGTTTGTTGAACAAGTTGAAACAATGACGCCAAAGGACATCTTGCCTGGTATTCCTGAATTATTAGCAGATGCCAAGAAGCAAAACTTAAAGATGGTAATTGCTTCTGCTTCAAAGAATGCACCTAAGATTTTAACTAGATTAGGCATCATGGATGAATTTGATGGAATCGTTGATCCAGCAACTCTTCACCATGGTAAGCCAGATCCAGAAATTTATATCAAGGCGCAAGAAATTGCTGGTTTAAAGGCAAACGAAGTGATCAGCTTCGAAGATGCTAAGGCCGGTGTTGAAGCAATTAAGGCTGCTCATCAATTTGCAGTCGGCATTGGCGATAAAGAGCTTTTAAAGGAAGCTGACTACATCGTTCCAACAACTGCTGATCTTAAGCTTAGTGAAATTGAAAAAGTTTTTGAAGAAAAAGAATAAAAGTTAGAGAGTAGGGGAAACAATGGTTGAGGTTGATTTAAACCATATTTACAAGAAATACGAAGGAAACGATAAGTATTCTGTAAATGACTTTGACTTACATATTAAAGATAAGGAGTTCATCGTTTTCGTTGGACCGTCTGGTTGTGGTAAGTCAACTACATTAAGAATGGTTGCTGGTTTGGAAGACATCAGTAAAGGTACTTTGGAAATTGATCACAAGGTAATGAACGATGTCGCTCCAAAGGATAGACACATTGCTATGGTTTTCCAGAACTACGCTTTGTATCCACATATGACCATTTACGACAACATGGCCTTCGGACTTAAGTTGCGTCACACACCTAAGGATGTCATTGACAAGAAGGTTAAAGATGCAGCTAAGATGCTTGGCCTAGAAGAATACTTGGACAAGAAACCAGGTGCTTTGTCAGGTGGTCAAAGACAGCGTGTTGCATTAGGACGTGCGATCGTTCGTGCCGCACCTATCTTCTTAATGGACGAACCTTTATCAAACCTTGATGCTAAACTTCGTGTAACAATGCGTACCGAAATTGCCAAGCTTCACCAAGAATTGGGTACTACAACTATTTACGTTACCCACGACCAGACTGAAGCTATGACCTTGGCTGACAGAGTTGTTGTTATGTCTGTTGGTCATGTTGAACAAATCGGTTCACCACTTGAGGTTTACAACAAGCCAGTTAACATGTTCGTTGCTGGATTCATTGGTTCCCCTCAAATGAACTTCTTCAATGTTCACTACAAGGACGGCCGTATTTCAGACGGTAAAGGTTTGAACATCGGTATCCCTGAAGGTAAAGCAAAGATGCTCAACGAAAAGGGCTACAACGATAAAGATTTGGTCTTCGGTATTCGTCCAGAAGACATCCACTCAGAAGAAGCGTTTATGGAAACTTGGCCAGACTCAGTAATTGAATCAAAGGTTGTTGTTTCAGAACTTTTGGGTGCAACCATCCAACTTCACCAAGAAGTCGATGGTACTGAATTTACTGCTATTGTAAATTCACGTGATTATCACAAGCCAGGTGACATGGTCAAGATGGGTTTCGATGTTAACAAGGCTCACTTCTTTGACAAGGACACCACAAAGGCTATCGTTAACTAATTTAATTTATTAAAGCTTACAACCATATGTAGCAAAGGCTACTGTTGTTAAGAAATTGTTTATTGTTTTGATTTTTTAGGAGGAAAAAGTCATGAAGTTTTGGAAGAAAATGGCTTTAGGTAGTACTGCTGTTTTAGCTGCTATGTCACTTGCAGCTTGTTCAAACGGCTCATCAAATTCATCAAGTAGTAGTAGCAGCTCAAACAAGAGTGCTAATTTGACCCTTTGGGTAGATACTGAACAAGTTCCTTACTACAAGCAAATTGCTAAGGACTTTACTAAGAAGAACAAGAACATTAAGGTTCGTGTTGTTCAAAGTCCTAACGGTTCAGCTAACGCTAAGACTGATGTTGGTAAGGACCCATCAAAGGCTGCCGATGTATTTGAAGTTCCTAACGACCAATTAGGTCAAATGGCTGAAGCTGGTTACATTAACCCACTTTCACCTTCAGCAACTAAAGACATTAAGGCTAACTACATTAGCGTTGCATCAAAGGGTGTAACTTGGAAGAACAAGATTTACGCATTCCCATACGCACAACAAGCTCAAACTATTTACTACAACAAGTCTAAGCTTTCTGCAGATGACGTTAAGGATTGGAAGACTTTAACCTCTAAGGGTGTTGTAGCTACTGACTTTACTAACGCATACGTAATGTGGCCAGTAATGTTCTCAGCAGGTACAAAACTTTACGGTGACAACGGTGAAGACCTTAAGGGTTCAACTATGAACTCACAAAACGGTGTAAACGCATTGAAGTGGTACGCAGCTCAAAAGAACAACAAGGGCGTAATGCAAACTTCAAACGCTTTGAACCAATTGAAGAAGGGTAACGCACAAGCTATTCTTGATGGTCCATGGAACGCAGCTAACATTAAGAAGATCTTAGGCAAGAACTTCGCAGTTGCTAAGTATCCTAAGATTGACGTTGGTGGTAAGAAAGTACAAATGGAAGCATTCCTTGGTATCGAAGGCTTCGCAGTTAACTCACACACCAAGAATGCTAAGGCTGCTTCAGATTTAGCTGCTTACATCACTAACAAGAAAGCTCAATTAATTGCCCACAAGGAAGCTGGTCAAATTCCTGTACTTAAGGCTGCTGTAAACTCAAGCGCTGTTAAGACTGACCCAGTTGCTGAAGCTGTAATTGAAATGGCTAAGCCAGGTAACTCAGTATTGCAACCAATGCTTCCACAAATGGCAACATTCTGGAACGAAGCAGCTCCACTTATCAGTGGTACTTACGACGGCAAGATCAAGCCAGCACAATACAAAGCAAAGCTTGCTAAATTGCAAAAAGATATTTCAAAGAAATAATTTAAATCAAATATTTCTTAAAGCATAAGCAAAGGTTGGCAAAAAATTCCAACCTTTTTGCCTAAGAAGGGGAGAAGTTATGTTTCTAAAGAAAAAGCATGTAGCTCCTAAAGCAACATATCGCGAAGTATGGTCTAAAGGCGATGCTGCTACCAAATTATCATTCTTTATAATGGGTAGTAACGCCTTATCCAACAAGCAATGGGCAAAAGGGCTCGTATTTCTGATTTCAGAAATCGTATTCATTGCTTGGTTCGTACTTAGCGGTGTTCCAACTTTAAACTCGTTAGCTACATTAGGTACTGATAAAACAAAAAAAGTTGTCTATGATGCCGCGCAAGGTGTTTATGTCACCAAGCAACCTTCAAACTCAGTTTTGATTTTGCTGTTCGGTGTTTTGGCTATCATGTTATGTATTGCAATGATTGCTCTTTACATCGCCAACTTAAAATCAACTAGACACAACTACGTTTTGAAGCGTGATGGTGAACATATCGCAACTAACGTTGAAGAACTTAAGAGTTTGCTCGACACTCGTTTGCACGCAACCTTAATGTTTATTCCATTACTTGGTATTCTGTTCTTCACGGTTTTGCCAACGGTTTTCATGATCTCGATGGCTTTTACCAACTATGATCGTCAACACCCAATTGCCTTCTCTTGGACCGGGTTCCAAGCGTTCGGTAATGTGCTTAGTGGTGACCTTGCTGGTACTTTCTTCCCAGTATTAGGCTGGACTTTAATTTGGGCTGTAGCTGCTACTGCTACTACCTTCTTCTTCGGAGTACTGCTTGCCTTATTGATCGAATCAAAGGGTATTAAGTACAAGGCATTCTGGAGAACTATCTTCGTAATTATTTGGGCTGTCCCACAATTCGTATCACTTTTGATGATGGCTCAATTCTTGGACTACCAAGGTGCTTTGAACAACATCTTGATGAACTTGCACTGGATTAGTTCGCCAATTCACTTTATTGACAACCAAGCTTCTCCATTAGTTGCAAGATTAACCGTTATTATCGTTAACATGTGGATTGGTATCCCAGTTTCAATGTTAGTTTCAACTGCGATTATCCAAAACTTACCACAGGATCAAATTGAAGCTGCCAAGATTGACGGTGCTAACGCAGTACAAATCTTCAGATCAATCACTTTCCCACAAATCTTATTTGTTATGGCACCTTCACTTATTCAACAATTCATTGGTAACATCAACAACTTCAACGTTATCTTCTTGCTGACTGGTGGTGCACCAATGAACAGTAAATATAACGGCGCCGGATCGACTGACTTGCTGGTAACGTGGCTATATAACTTGACCTTCGGGCAAGAGCAACGTTATAACGCATCAGCGGTACTAGGTATCTTAATCTTCATTATTAGTGCGGTCGTCTCGCTGATAGCCTACAGACACACTAATGCTTACAAGGAGGGCTAGACATGAAGTCATATACAAATCAAAGACGGCTCTCATTAATCTTTCGGTATATCCTCTTAGCACTTTTAGCAATTATCTGGATTTTACCAATTGTGTGGATCGTCTTAGCAAGTTTCTCATATAACGATACTGGATTTGTTTCGACCTTCTGGCCAGAACAATTCACGTTGCAGAACTATATTGGAATTTTTACGAACCCACAATATCCATTTGGTAACTGGATTATTAACACATTGATTGTTTCTCTTGCATCAATGATCGTTTCAACATTCTTGACTATTTCAGTTGCTTACGTTCTGTCACGTCTTCGTTTTAGATTTAGAAAACCTTTCTTGCAAATTGCTTTGGTTCTTGGGATGTTCCCAGGCTTCATGTCAATGATCGCTTTGTACTACATCTTAAAGGGTCTTAACATGTTAAACCTCTTTGGCTTATTCTTGGTTTACGTTGGTGGTGCCGGCCTTGGCTTCTACGTTGCTAAAGGATTCTTCGATACTATTCCTAGATCAATCGACGAAGCTGCCGAAATCGACGGTGCTACTAAATGGCAAGTATTCATCCACATTGGTTTACCACTTTCAAAGCCAATGATTGTTTACACTGCTTTGACTGCTTTCATTGCTCCATGGACAGACTTCATTTTCTCAGGTATTATTCTTTCAACCTCAGGAAATGCTAAAACTTACACGGTTGCTTATGGTTTGTACAACATGGTGCACACAGCCAAAGGTAATGCGACTGCATACTTCGCACAATTCGTTGCAGGGTGTGTAATCATCGCTATCCCTATCACTATCTTGTTCGTATTCATGCAGAAATTCTACGTTAACGGTATTACTGCAGGTGCTGATAAAGGTTAATCAAAAATTTGCTTATGCTAAAAAATGTCTTGCTTCGGCAAGGCATTTTTTGTTTGCTTTTAAAGGCGAAGTTATACAATCAACTTAAGATGATTAACATAACTAGAATTAGGAAGTGACGAAATGAAGATTGGGGAAGCGTTAAGACAAGAAAGACTGCGATTGAATCTTAGTCAAAGTCAGATGGCTGGGGATGTATTGACTAAGTCATTTTATGCAATAAGAAAAGAAAGCTAGGAGGAGAAACAAAGAATACCGCCTCATCTATTGATGAGGGGATGAATTTGTTTCTCCTCCTTTTTGCTTTTAATGATATAATATAAATAAGCTAAAAAGCTTATGCTATATGTGTTTAGGAGAGATTTAATGGTAAAAGAATATCATACTTCTTCTAGTGTCTCGATCTTGATTTATCATCTTGTTTGGGTAACCAAATACCGCAAAAAAGTGTTAGATCAAGAATGCCGTGAACTGCTAGATCAGAAAATAAGAGAAATCCTCGCTGATAATTCCTGTCAAGTTGAAGCGCTAACGGTGATGCCTAACCACGTTCATTTGGAAGTAGTCATGCCCCCGTGGATGTCGGTTACAGTTTTGATTAAGAAGCTAAAAGGCACGACCGCTAGATGGCTCTTTAAAGAAAAGCCGGAACTCAGAGAAAGCCTGTACCATCATCATTTATGGTCGCCATCATATTTTGCAAGAACTGTTGGCAACTGTTCAGAAGAAACCATCAAGCAATATGTAGAAACTCAATGGGAGCGCCCATTTAAGTAGATTAGAAAGGAGAAGATAATCCATGCGTCAAAAGTCAAACCCAGCCCTTGATGAAGTCAAGTACGGTGTAGCACAAATCAGAATGTATCCGACTACTGCACAAAAGACTTACTTTTGGCGCTTGTTTGGTGCTAACCGTTGGTTATGGAATCAAATTAAAGACATGACCGACAAGCGGTATCAAAATAATAAGAAATTATTATTCCCATCAACTGCTTCCTTAAAAAAGCTCTTGCCAAGACTAAAGCAGGAATATCCTTGGCTAAAAAAAGCAAACTCCACATCTCTGCAGGCAACAGTTGAATATTACTGCAATGCCCAAGAAGCCTTCTTCAAGCAGACACCGGTTGGCAGAAAGCCACCTAAATTTAAAGGACGGCATTTCTACCGCCAAAGTGCCACTTTAAAGAATGTCCCTTCTAAGCGCAAAGATGGCAGTCTGCTCTACCCGATTCAGACAGTGAATAAATACTGCCTCAGAATTGGAACGAGAAAGCCAATATTTGTAGAAACCAGTTCACTTAATCGACTAAAGCATAAGGTGATTAAGCGGATGATGGTCGTCTATCGCGCTGATCTTGACCGTTTCTATTTAAGCTTTGTCGTAGCTGATCAGAAGGAAGAATTACCACAATACCAAGCCAAGACGCAAAAGACCGGCAAGATGATCGGCATTGATGTCGGCTTAGGCAATGAATGGCTAGTAACCAGTGATAATCACCGTTGGAGCGTACCGCAAACTTTTGAAGCAGAAAAAGCTAAAAATTTGCGCCAAAGCCATTGTGATCGTAACCGGACTGCAGTTGAGAAGCGAGTGGCACGTTTCAATCAAAAACACAAAGAGACTAAGATTGATAAGTACGACTTTGCCAACTGGCAAAAGCTTAGAAAGACTAAAAGCAAGTATCAAGTAAAGATTAACAATATTCGCCTAGACTACATCCAGCAAGCAACTACTTGGCTTGTTAAGCACTATGATGTAATTGCCATTGAAGATTTGAAAACCAAGAATCTTCTAGGCAATCACAAATTAGCGCGTAATATTGCCAATGCAGGTTGGAGCATGTTTAGACGAATGCTGGCATATAAGTGCAAGTGGTACGGCAAGAAGCTGATTGTTGTCCCACCGCAATATACTAGCCGGATTTGTTCAGACTGCGGACAAAAAAATCCTGCTTTTGCGCATATGAAAACACGCGACTGGCTAAGCGTAAGAGAATGGACTTGTCCGTTTTGTCGTGCCGAGCATGATCGCGATGTTAACGCAGCTAAGAATATCCTAGCCAGAGCAGTTTGCTAGACTGCTGTAAATAATTAGTGGGTATGGAACTAGACCCTGCTAAAAAGCCCGACCGCTATCACGTTGTAGGTATTAAAAAACTACAGTCGGCTATGAAAGTAGCCCACATTTTCGAGTGAACGTGGCAAGTCTAGGTGTTCGCAAGATCTCTAAAAAGAGACCACCCATCTATCTGATGGGTGGTAGTTCATTTTGAGAATAGAGCAGTGTAGGTATAAAAAAGGCTAAGTTGTCTTTATGTCATTATTCCTTAATATGCAAAACTTTTCAAAAATAATAAAATATCTACAATTGCTTTTGGACTATTCCAATTATTGTGAGATCTAACGTGTTAGAATTAAAACGTAAAAATAGAAACAGTTTTATAAGGACACAAAAATGACTGACATTAAAATTATACAAGGTGATATTACTAAGATGAAGGCTGATGCAATAGTGAATGCAGCCAATAATTCACTTCTTGGTGGAGGTGGTGTTGATGGTGCGATTCATGCGGCTGCCGGCCCTCATTTGCTTGAAGAATGTATGACTTTGCATGGTTGTCATACAGGGGATGCAAAGATCACCTTAGGCTATGATCTGCCAGCTAAGCACGTAATTCATACAGTTGGTCCAGTGTATTCAGGTAAGTCTAGTGATTGTGATATGCTAAGGGCTTGCTATCGTAATTCTTTAGACTTAGCTAAAAAAGCAGATTTGCATAGCATTATTTTCCCAGCTATTTCAACTGGTGTATTTGGCTTTCCTGCTAAGATAGCAGCCGAGATTGCCTATGATACGATTGCTGAATGGCAGAAAGAAAACTCAAAATATAAAATGCAAGTTGCCCTTTGTGCGTATGATGATAGGATGTATCAGTTATACAAGCAAGTTGCGGCATAAGAAAAAGACTGTTTAGTCTGAAGAAGAACTAAACAGTCTTATTTTTTTATTATTTGTTTCTATAAGAAATTCCCCAGGCAAAGACTAACACTAAAATGAAGTTAATTAATAGCGTAAATCCAGTTACCCAGAAAACAGTCGCATAATTAGAGAAGCCAGAAATGGTGGAACCCATCATTGATCCAAGGACAGCCCCAACAGCTTGGAAGGACTGGTTATAGCTGAAAATCCGGCCAAAGCTCTCAGATGGAGTATTAAGGGTTAATACTGTTTGAGCAGCGGGCAACATCCCTGCACTGGCAATCCCTAAGATAAAACGTAGAAATGCTAATACCCATGGAGAATTTGTCAATGCCATTGGTACGAACAATACAGCTCCAATGATTAAACCTAAACGTAACACACGTAACGGCCCGATTTCGTCCATCTTGTGGCCAATCTTAGAAGCGGCGATCAATGTACCTAACCCTGGAGTAGCTGCAACTACACCCGCTACAAAAGCTACGTCACCACTACCATGCATCATTGATTTAACATAGAGTGAAACAATCGGATCGATAGACATAGTGGAAGATTGAACGATCATTGTAGTGATAAACATGATAATAATCAGTTTCAAATGAGGCAAACTCTTCATGATTTCGCCCATTGGCTTCATCTTTTCACGAGAGATTGGCGTAAAGTCTTCGTGAACCAAGAATGTTGTACCCAAAAATACAATGAACATCAGGACACCAGTAATGAAGAAAGGAATCCGATAGCCCCAGGCACCGCCTAATAAATTGCCGAAAAAGCTAGATAAGGCACCACCCAGAAGTGGCCCAACCAAGTTGCCAGCAGTACCAGCCGTCATCATCTGGCTCATTACCCAGCCACTTTTTTGATGTGGCGTTTCACTAGCCATTAATGCTGTTGCGTTATTGATATAACCTGAAAAAGAGCCCTGAATAAAACGCATAACGACGATATAAAGGGCGTTAGGAGCAAAACCAGTCAAGGTAATAGTAATTGCCATCACGCCAGAGGCACGCATGCACATTAACTTTCTGCCTTTACGGTCAGCTAAACTGCCCCAATAAGGAGAAACAATTGCCTGGGCAATAAAGGTCATGGCAAAAGCTAGACCTGAGTAAAGGTTGATTTGTAATTTAGAATAATTGCCCAAATCTGAAATAAATAGAGAAACAAAAGGCATGGTCATTGAGTAACCCATACCGGTAATAAAACAGCCTAGCCATAGGGTATAAAAGGCCTTATGCCAGCCGGCAGGAAAGGCACTAGATTTTGCAGTAGTCAAAAAGTCATCTCTTTCAAGCTAAAAATAAATGTTAATCAATAATATTAATTTTAGCACATGCAAAAAGCTAAAATTTCCCTCAAATTCTTATATAAAGCGTAACTATTGCAATTATAATGTGCTACGATAGTGATTCGAGGAAGGAGTTGTCAAAAGATGGCACATATGTCACGGCGAGAATACCGGATGAAAAAAGAGCATAGCCAAGCAGGTGCTGATCAATCCCGGATTAATTATTCAAGAAGCAAAGTAAATAGCCGAGAAAAATTTAGAAGTAGGAAAATTAGCAATCCGCAACCAATTGATCATGCTAATGTTGCTCGTGCATCTAGAGAAAATATCTCTAGAGAGAATTATCATCACGTTAAGCTAAACTTTTGGACGATTTTCTCGGACCGTCCTTATGTTTCCGTAGCGATCATCGTTTTAGCCCTATTCTTCATTATGATTAAAATGTGGTGGGGTCTAGCTGCTTTATTCGTACTTGTCATCATTGGAATTTTTATTATCGGACGCAGTCATCACCCAAATCGTGTACTGAGTCTAGAATTCCATATGAAGGCTTCTAGAAAATTGAGCATGCTACGTGCCTTTGAACTTGGTGGTTCAATGGTTATGTTTTTGGCAACTTATATGAAGCAGGTTGTAACGGTCGACTTCTCATCGGCAGGATCAACCGATAGCTTCCAAATCGTCCAAGGCGTGCTTTCAAATAACGGTGGCTACTACGGTCAACAAGGTTCATATTTCTTAAGCTTGCTTAACACTATCACGGGCGGTCAGCTTTGGAGCTCATATCGTTACGCAACTAACAGTGCACAAATGATGAGTAGTAGTTCTGGGCGCTGGATCATTATTTGGATCATGCTTTTAATGATTGCGCCAGCTATCTGTGTTTTGGCTCAATTCTTTAAAGAGCCATATTCAAGAAATGCCACTTTGATTACGTCATTAATTACAACGATCAGTTTTGTTCTAACGCCAGTTTTGATGCGTAGATGGGTTGTCGGTTATGCCATGGAAAATCAAATGACCAGAGCAGCCGCTAATAATGCGGTACACATCGGAACAATGGCTTATGTCGGTATGGCTTGCTCAATCATGGTGTTGGTCATTGCAATTTATCGGTTTGTAAAACAAGATAATTTTGAATAAGGAAAAAACTTTAATTTAGTGTTAGATGAGGATTTGATGGAATCCTCATCTAGCACTTTTATTTTGTCTAAAATAATCAGCTTACGAATTCATAGATTTATGATCCACCATTTAGTCTAGGAAAATAAAAATACTACTAAAACTTGAATTAATAAAATCGAATTTTAGTAGTATTTTAAATATGAGAACATTTCATAATTTTTTAGTTGGCACAGATAAATGTGTTACGACAGGTAGAACTATCTTCAAATTCTTCCTTTTTTTTCATAGTTTCTGGATCAATTTCTGTGGTCAAGACTTGCAAATCTAATAAAGCTTCCATAGTAATACTTCCTTATAAAATAGCTATTTTAAAAAATGCTAAAGCAGGATACAGAGATCCTGAAAATACGGAAATTCAGAAAATGGTCAAAATAATATTGCTAATTTTGCGAAACTATCAATAGTTAAACTCCAAGAGCATTTTAGTAATGGTGAGGTTGTTTCATATCCTGATATTACAATTAAATCAGGCGAAAAAATTCTTTTATCAGGTGACAGTGGTACAGGAAAAAGCACATTATTTAAGTTAATATTAGGGGAATTAAAACCTACCGAAGGAAAAATCATTTTTAAAGATAAAAATGGTCAGCAAATTCATCCTGATTTAGCTAAAATTGGATATATTCCTCAAGATCCTACGCTTTTTCCAGGAACAATTAAGGAAAATATTACAATGTTTAATAATAAGTTAGATGGTGAAACTGAAGGAGTTGCTAAAAAATGCAATTAGGTACAGACCTAAAAAAATGCCTAATGGCATAAATACATACATTAATTTGGATCAATTGAATCTATCGGGTGGTCAAAGACAAAAAATTGTTTTAGCAAGGACTAAGGTCTATGGTAGTAAGTTACTATTAATTGATGAAGGAACATCAGCTATTGATGAAAAAGCTACTTTGAAAATTTTAAAGAATATTTTACAAGGCCCTGAAGCAATTGTCTTTATTGCACATAATTGGTCGAAGGAATTACATGATCTTTTTGATAGAGAGATTTATTTACAAGATAATAAATAATGTTATACCTATTGTGGGATGGAGGTGAATCTTCATCCCACAAATTTTTGCCCCAAATAAGATTTAAACGCAACAAAAAAACAGCTTAGTCAATTGGACTAAACTGTTTTTTCTTTTATTTTTCTGGGAATTAAGTAGTGAATAATGAACCTTTATTTTTAATACCAGTTGTGAGCTAACCAAAACTTCTTGGCATTTACCCATGAACCGTAACGGCCGTAAACGTAGTTGTCAGCAGTACGTTCTTGGTTCTTTGGTGATAAGTCGCCACGTAAGTAACTGATATTTAATTGGTACTTACCGTAACAAACACCGTTTCTAGCAGTGTAGCTACCACCTGATTCGCGCATTGCGATCCAGTTCTTAGCAGCCTTTTCTTTCTTTGAAAGCTTTCTGGTTGCGGCTTGTACAGTTTGATTGCCTGAGTTGGTAGAAAAAGTTTCGGCAACTGCGACACATGCAAAGGCAAGTGCTAATGCAGCTAAGATTTTTACTAAAGTAGATTTAACGTGTTTATTCAATTTATTCATTCCTTATTTAAAACTTAAAAAAATTATTTATTTCTTAATGACTATGATTATATAGTACAAGGTCAATGTGACAGCAGTGTTACAAAATGACAACGTCACTCTTACAATCAAGAATAATTAGCCTTTTTTAAACGTTTACGTCCTTAGTTTGGTAAAATTTAAGGGAAATATGTATTATTTAGGAGGTCAAAATGGCTGTAAAACGTTTTTATGAAATTTTTCACCCAGAACATTACGATTTGCGCATCAATGTAAACCGTAAGAATAAAGAGATTAACGGTACTTCTACTATTACTGGTGACGTAATTGAAAACCCAGTATTCATTAATCAAAAGTTTATGACCATCGACAGCGTTAAGGTTGATGGCAAGGACGTTGATTTTGAAGTAGTTGAAAAAGACGAAGCAATCAAGATTGAAACTGGCGTAACTGGCAGAGCCGTAATCGAAATTGCTTATAGCGCACCACTTACCGACACTATGATGGGTATTTACCCTTCATACTACGAATTAGAAGGCAAGAAGAAGCAAATTATCGGTACGCAATTTGAAACTACTTTTGCTCGTCAAGCATTTCCATGTGTTGATGAACCAGAAGCTAAGGCTACCTTCACCCTTGCCCTTAAGTGGGATGAAGAAGACGGCGAAGTTGCACTTGCCAACATGCCAGAAGTTGAAGTTGACCAAGATGGCTACCACCACTTTGAAGAAACTGTTCGTATGTCAAGCTACCTTGTCGCATTTGCCTTTGGTGACTTACAATCAAAGACTACTCACACTAAGGATGGCGTTTTGATTGGTGTTTACGCAACTAAGGCTCACAAACCTAAGGAATTGGACTTTGGCCTAGATATTGCTAAACGCGCAATTGAATTTTACGAAGACTTTTACCAAACTAAGTACCCACTTCCACAATCATTACAACTTGCTTTGCCAGACTTCAGTGCTGGTGCCATGGAAAACTGGGGTCTTGTAACTTACCGTGAAGCTTACTTATTGCTTGACCCAGACAACACTAGTCTTGAAATGAAGAAGCTTGTTGCCACTGTTATTACTCACGAATTGGCTCACCAATGGTTCGGTGACTTGGTAACCATGAAGTGGTGGGACAACTTATGGCTTAACGAAAGTTTCGCTAACATGATGGAATACTTGTCAGTTGACGCTTTGGAACCTGACTGGCACATCTGGGAAATGTTCCAAACTAGTGAAGCTGCTGCCGCATTATCACGTGATGCTACAGACGGTGTTCAACCAATTCAAATGGAAATTAACGACCCAGCTGATATTGACTCTGTCTTTGACGGTGCCATCGTTTACGCTAAGGGTTCAAGAATGTTAGTCATGGTTCGTTCACTTCTTGGCGACGATGCTTTGAGAAAGGGCCTTAAGTACTACTTCGATCACCACAAGTTTGGCAATGCCACTGGTGATGATCTTTGGGATGCACTTTCAACTGCTACTGATCTTGATATCGGTAAGATTATGCACTCATGGCTTAAGCAACCAGGTTACCCTGTAGTTAACGCATTTATCGATGAAGATGGTCACTTGAAGCTTACTCAAAAGCAATTCTTCGTTGGCGAAGGTGAAGACAAGGGTAGACAATGGCAAATTCCATTGAACGCAAACTTCGACGCTCCTAAGATTATGTCTGAAAAAGAATTAGACTTAGGTAACTACAAGGTTATCCGTGAAGAAGCAGGTCACCCACTTAGACTTAACATTGGCAACAACTCACACTTCATCGTTAAGTACGACAAGACTTTGCTTGATGATATATTGTCAGAGGTTGACGAACTTGAACCAATTGATAAGTTGCAATTATTGCAAGACCTTAGACTTTTGGCAGAAGGTAAGCAAATTTCATACGCTTCAATCGTGCCACTTCTTACTAAGTTTGCAGATTCTAAGTCAAGCTTGGTAATCAACGCATTGTACACTACTGCTGCTAAATTGCGTCAATTCGTTGAACCAGATTCTGCCGCAGAAAAGAACTTGAAGAAGCTTTACGATCTCTTATCTAAGGATCAAGTTGCTCGCTTAGGCTGGAAGGTTAAGGCTGGCGAAAGCGATGAAGATATTCAAATTCGTCCATATGAATTAGCTGCTAGTCTTTACGCAGAAAATGCTGACTCAATTAAGGCAGCTCATAAGATCTTCACTGAAAATGAAGACAATTTGGAAGCAATGAATGCTGATGTTCGTCCATATGTTTTGATCAATGAAGTTAAGAACTATGGCAGTCACGACTTAGTTGCTAAGTTGATCAAGGAATACCAAAGAACTGCAGATGCTTCATACAAGGCTGACTTACGTGCAGCTGTAACCAGCACCATTGACAAGGCTGAAGTTAACTCAATCGTTGACAAGTTTGAAGATGCTGACGTCATTAAGCCACAAGACCTTCGTGGTTGGTACCGTGGACTTCTTGCAAACCACCATGGTCAACAAGCTGCTTGGGACTGGATCAGAGAAGATTGGGACTGGCTTGATAAGACTGTTGGTGGCGACATGGAATTCGCTACATTTATCACAGTTACTACCGGTGTCTTCCATACTCCTGAAAGACTTAAGGAATTCAAGGAATTCTTTGAACCTAAGGTAAATATTCCACTTCTTAGTCGTGAAATTAAGATGGACATTAAGGTCATCGAAGGCAAGGTTAACTTGATCGAAGACGAAAAAGATGCTGTAAACAGTGCAGTTGCTAAGGCAATTGACTAAAAAATAAATAGCTAAAGAAATAAGGATCCACTATGTAAGAAGTGAATCCTTATTTTTCGTGGTATAATATCTTTTATTGCTTACCTTAGATAAGAGGGGAGTTTTTCTTTGGGTAAACGAGATTCAGATACAGCATTTTTCGGACAACCAAAGGGTTTGTCCACTTTATTCTTCACTGAAATGTGGGAGCGTTTCAGTTACTACGGCATGCGTGCCATCTTACTTTTCTACATGTATTACGCAGTTACCAAGGGTGGTCTTGGTATGGACCAAACTACCGCTGCTTCAATCATGTCAATTTATGGTTCGCTTGTTTATTTATCTACCTTAGTTGGTGGTTGGCTCTCAGATAGAGTATGGGGTTCAAGAAAGACCGTCTTTTATGGTGGTGTCTTGATTATGCTCGGTCACATTGTTTTGGCTTTGCCAGCTGGTGTTAGTGCATTGTATGCCTCAATCGCTTTGATCGTGGTTGGTACGGGTTTGCTTAAACCTAACGTATCTTCAATGGTTGGTGGTCTTTACTCTGTAGAAGATCGTCGTCGAGACGCTGGTTTTAGTATTTTTGTTTTTGGTATTAATATTGGTTCATTCCTTGCACCACTCCTTGTACCATGGGCAGCACAAGGCTTCGGCTTTAACGTGTTTGGCACCGAATGGAACTTCCATGCCGGCTTTTCACTTGCCGCTATTGGTATGTTCTTGGGTTTAGTGCAATACACTCTTGGTGGTAGAAAATATCTTTCAACTGATAGTTTGACGCCAAATGACCCAATTGATAATGGCGATTTGCTCAACATTATTAAATGGGTAGTTATTGGTATTGTCGCAATCGCTATTGTATTAGCTGCAATGGCTGGTGTAGGTCAATTAAACGTTAATAACGTTATTACTTTGCTTACTATTTTGGCTATTGCGTTGCCAATCTACTACTTCGTCATGATGCTCCGGAGCCCTAAGGTTACTAAGATTGAACGTTCACGTGTTAAAGCTTATATTCCATTATTCTTCGCCGCAGCTATTTTCTGGGGAATAGAAGAATCCGGTTCAGTTGTTTTAGCACTTTTTGCGGAACAAAGAACTGTGCTTCATGTTGGCAGCTGGCACTTTGCGGCAGCTAACTTTCAGTCACTTAACCCATTGTTTATTATGATCTTGACGCCAGTATTCGTTTGGCTTTGGGAACACTGGAAAAAGCAACCAAGTGCACCAGGTAAATTCGCTGCAGGTCTTGTATTTGCAGGCCTTTCATACATGTGGATGGCTTTGCCAGGGATGCTCTTTGGTACCAGTGGCAGAGTTAGTCCATTATGGCTTGTCGGTTCATGGTTCTTGGTTGAAATTGCGGAAATGCTGATTTCACCAATTGGCTTGTCAATTACGACTAAGCTTGCGCCAAATGCTTTCCGTTCACAAATGATGAGTATGTGGTTCATGGCTGATGCAACCGGTCAGGCAGTTAACGCCCAAATTGTTAAATTCTATTCTTCTGGTACTGAAGTTCAATACTTCTTGGCTGTTGGTATAGTGAGTGCAATCTTCGGCATTATTATGTTTGCTTTAGTTAAAAAAATTAACGTCTTAATGGAAGGCGTACACTAGTTGAAAAATAATCCTACTGAAAAAGTAGAAAATTAATTGAGCGAATATCGCCTATAAAACGTTGATATCATTCATTGGTGTGGCTATTTTATCAATGGGAACCACGTTTTTGCGTGGTGGTCTAGATTCATTTACTGCCGTGAACACCGGTATTTCTAACAAATTAGGAATCGGACTTGGTGTTTACCAATTAGCAGTAAACTTGGTGATTTTCATTTTTATTTTGTGGCTGGACCGTAAGCAAATCGGAATCGGTACTATCTTAAACATGGTTCTGGTCGGATTTGAAATTCAATGGTTTACTACGATTTACCACCAATTATTTGGCTACCGAACTACGTTCTTGATTGTGGCAGCTGACACCTTGATCGGTTTGATTTTGTTCACACTGGGGTGCATCGCTTTACATGGCACCGGACCTTGGTGCGGCACCATATGATGCTATTGCACCAATTATCACGCAAAGAACGAAGTTATCTTACCGAACTGCTAGAATCACACAAGAAGTTTTATTCATGGTTGCTGCCGTTATGCTTTTGTCGCACATTGGTAAGCGTACTTATCACACTATCTATAACGCGTTGCAAACGACTGAAACGATGCGTAACAACATGTCTGAATACTCAACTTCTGATTTAAGAAGTCAGTTGAAGATTGTTCGCCACAACATGGCCAACTCTAAGGAAATGTATGATTCATTCGTTGAACAAGAAAGGCTCTTGCAAGATGAGTTGAATAAGAGAATAGCTAAGGCTAAAAACAAGTAAATAAACCTAATAAATAAGGCTCTACGAAAGTAGGACCTTTTTTATTTGCAAGAGTAAACTTTTAAATTTCTTAACGTTCTTATGCTTTAAGGAAGATTTTCTTAAACTGATCATTAATTTATCCGCATAATTTATTCAAATCCTCCGAGTATTCTATAGACAATTAAAATTTAAGAAAAAAGGAGAGATGTAAATGAGAAAAATGATATTTATTGCTAACGGTAATCAAAGAAGAAAAAGGCAATTAAACTAGTAAATTCTAATTTAGCATGATAACAAATTCTTAAATTACACACCCAATCCCCTTGAAACGAAAAGATTCCTGAAACTCGGTTACGAATTTCGGGGATCTTTTTATTGCTTTAAAATCTGTGCAAAGCGACTACGTAGACAACCAAAATCACACCCAAGATTAAGAAAATAATTGCAAGAGTGCGTTGCCATTTGGCTTCGTTTGTACTGTTTTTATTATTTTTCTTAGCATTGTTTTGCTTTTCGTTTAAGTATCTAAAGTATGAAATTGCCGCTACAAACAGGCAAAGAATTCCAATTATTAACATAAGAGTCCTCTCAAAAATCTGTATCTTTTTTATCTAATTTTACGCAAAAAAATAAAACTCTTCAAATTCGAAAAGCCTTATTTTTAATAAACAATTACTGGTTCATTAGTTATGACGTTGTCCCAAACGCTTCTGATTTCTGCAGGACGAATGTTAACACAACCGTGTGAACCACCTTGTAAGTAAGCTGTCTTGCTCCAGTCGGTTCTCCAACTAGCATCATGCAAGCCACAACCACTTAAGGTAAATGGCATCCAGTATTGAACCTTTGATGCGTATTTAGAACCGTCATCGTTAAATCCGCGGAGCACACTTGGTGATTGCTTGTACATGATGTACCAAACACCCTTGGGAGTTTGGCTGCCTTTACCACCTTTAAGAGTACCAGTAACGACATCATTCAAGTGAACTGCCACGCGGCCCTTGCGGACAATCCATAATTCTTGGTTCTTGATAGAAACTACAACGTAGTTATTGCCGATACCGTTGTTGCTCTTGCCATAGCCGTGAGCATAAGTACTGAAGCCTTCGCCGTAGATGTATTTACTACCATCAACAGTAGCATCGCCGTTCATAAAGGCTTTTTCTACAGCTGTAGTGGCTTTCTTTACATAAACGCCCCAGCCGTAGCTTTCGTTAGTAGTGGTAATGGTTTTACCATCAACTTTATTGCCAACGGGAACTGCAATCTTGTAAGTTTTTTTAAGCGTCTTAACTTGGTTATTGATTTCTTTTAACTTCTTAGTTAAGCCCTTAACGTCAGTAAATTGATATTTGCCATCCTTATAAGTAATTTCACGAATCAAATCAGCGGCATTTAGCTTGAAGCTCTTACCAGCAATGTTGTAAGTAACAGAAGCTTTTTGCATCTTTTGCAAGTTCTTCTTTGCTTCGCTTAAGTCCTTTGAGTTGTAAGTGTACTTTTTATTGTTAGGCAAGTCTGTATGTTGTTTATCGAAGTAATTTTGTACAGTTTGACTATCAATTGTTTGGATGTTGGTGTCTCGTTCAGAAACCAACTTCTTGTTTCTCAAGAAGAATACGTTGTCGGCCTTTTCGTTAATCTTGTTGGTAGCCTTGTTAACAGTTAAATTGCCAACCTTGACCCCGTAGATAGTAACGTTAGGGTTGAAGTGAGTAGTCGCAAAAGTGCGTTGCTTTTGTTCGGCTTGAACTCGCTTGTTGTGAATAAACACACCACAAATAATTGCAATTATGATAATTACGCCGATAATTATTAAATAGAGATTATTGCGGTTATTATGTTTTCTAAGTTCTCTTCTAGATTGCATATTGTTATTATCCATCTCTTGAATTTTCGAATAAGCGCTTGTTTTGACACAGTATAGCAAGTGTTACTAATATAGTAAAGTTACGTGCTTATTTTACTTTATTAACAATGTAGATAACATCATTTATTTTAGGAGGGGGAAAATATGAATAATGATCCATTAGTTTTCCAGCTAAGCGTGGCAAAGGATAAACCCCAGTCTTATCGTAAGGATAAGAAGAAAAATGTTTGTCCCTTTTGTGATGTCGCAAGCCTAACTGACATTTACAAAAAAGAGGACGACATTATTTGGCTGCACAATAAGTACCCAACTTTACGTGATACTGTTCAGACTGTTTTAATCGAGTCGAGCGACCATAACGGCGATATAAGCACCTATACTAAGGAACACAACCGTAAATTGATGCGTTTTAGTTTGGATTGCTTTGACCAAATGAACCAAGATACCAACTACGAGTCAGTGGTGTGGTACAAAAATTATGGGCCTCATTCTGGTGGCTCATTGATTCATCCCCATATGCAGATTGTTGGCTTCAAGCATGAAGATGGCTATAAGTACATTCACCCTAACAACTTTGAAGGCAAGACCCTGTTTGATGAAGATGGAGTAGAGGTCAACATCGCGGAACATCCCGTCCGAGGCTACACTGAATTAAATATTAACTTGATTGATCGTATCGGTGTTGATCTTTGGGCCGACTGGTTGCAAAGTGGTGCGAAATACCTGCTTAACGTTATGTATAATGGCAGATGCGATTCGTATAACTTATTCTTTTATCCACGTAACGATGGTGGCATTTGTGCTAAGTTTATAACGCGTTTTGAAGCGCCACCTTACTTTGTGGGTTATAAACTGTCCCAGGTAAACGATGAAATCACGCTGGATAAAGAAGCACATCGCTTTAGAAAATTTTATGATGAAGGTTCTAAGGTAGAATAAAAAAAGCATTCTCGATTGAGAATGCTTTTTCGCTAGAATTCAGTATGAATAATGTTGTCTTCAGGACGGTGAGCTTGGATCCGGAGTACGTTCCAGTCAAAGACGTCGTCTGGCTTAATCAAATTAATGGTCAATTTGCCATCTTTCATGGCAAAATCAAGTTCAGTTCTGTGCTCGATCCATTCAACGCGGTTAGGCTCTTTATCTAGGCCTTCAACTACGATCTTAGCTGGAATATCCTTCAAGAAGACATATTTCTGATAATCAGCATGGCGGTTTTCTAAAATGAAACCATCACTGACAGTTAAAGGGCTAGGCTTGCCTTCGTTAAAGGCATGACCAAATTGGTGCATCCATGAATTAATGGTATCAAGCAACTTTTGGGTAGCTTCATCGAATTTACCGTCATTAACAGGGATGTTAATAATGGTAGCTTCACCATTTTTACGATTATTAACCATCGTATCAATTACGTTAACGCTGGCTAAATCGAGGCCAGCTTGCTCGTCAGCTAAAAAGATCGTGTACTTTTCGCAGGCTTCTTTAAAAGCGGCAGGATCGCTACTCATAACGGCACGGGCACCAATGTTATGTGCAGTTTTAACTAAAAAATCGGCGTCAAAGTCACCAGTTGTTTTAAAATTTAAGACAATTGCAAAATCAGGATTCATCTTTTTGTCCTCCTTGTTAATTACTAACTTAGTTTACCGTAAAGGAATAAAAATGAAAATTATTATTGCCCCAGCAAAAATTATGAAAATCGACCGTGATTCATTTCCCGTGCAATCAAAGCCGGAGTTTTTGACTAAGACCAGAATACTAGAGCATTTTTTGAAGTCACGCACGAAAGAGCAACTAGATACTTTGTGGCATGCTAGTCAAAAGGTGACGGAACAGGGCATTCTTCAATTAAAAAATATGGACTTGGATGATCGCTTAACACCAGCAATTTTAGCCTTTTCGGGCATTCAATATCAGTACATGGCACCAGACATTTTTACCCAGCCAGCGCTTGATTATATCCAAAAGAATTTGCGCATTCTTTCCGGTTTTTACGGGATGCTCAGGCCATTTGACGGTGTTTGTCCATATCGCTTGGAATTAAACACCAAGATGATCGGCTTTCGTGACTACAGTCTCTACCACTTTTGGGGTGATGACATTGCCAATAGTTTGTTTAAAGAAGACGATATAGTAATCAATTTAGCCTCAAAGCAGTATATGCGCTTGATCAAGCCATATTTAAATGAAAAGCGTAGAATGATAACCATTGATTTTCAAGAATTAAAAAATGGTGAATGGAAAACCGTTGGTGTCCACGCTAAGATGGCGCGCGGTGAAATGGTGCGTTTTATGGCAGAAAACCAAATAAAAAATCCCGCAGATTTGCGAGATTTTCATGATTTTGAATTTCAATTTGAGCCAGAAGTTAGTTCAGATGATCATTATATTTTTAGAACTGCCTTCGATTTTAGTCAGCGCTAGAATAATGGTTTTAAAAATTGTGCGGTTAGGTCAGCTGCTTCATCTTTGTATTGACCAGTAAAGCTATGATCTGCATTTTCGATAGTATGCATTTCACTATTTGCGTAAACTTCGTCATACTTTTTAGCATACTTAGGATCAACGACTTGATCGTTAGTGCCAACAATGACTGATACCGGACCAGTGAAGCGCTCAGATACTTCGTAAATTGGCAAAACTTGTGCGGTTCTTAAGTAGAAGCCGCCTAATTTTTTATCGCCAAGAGGCACAGTTGCAGGAATGCGATCAGGATTGTAAGTTGCACCTTGTGTATCGCCCTTTAATGCATCGTCCTTAAGTTGAGCTGCAGGGGCCAAAAGCACAACCTTTTTGATAATGTCGGGATAAAGTCCAGCGAGCATTGAGGCAATTACGCCGCCTTGAGAATGACCTACTAAAAAGATATTGCGCACGTGTGGATCGGTACGGACATATTCCAAAATAGCTTGACCATCGGCAATTTCGTTGCACACAGTCATATTTTCAAATTTACCGTTGCTTTCACCATGACCATTGAAGTCAAAACGCACGCTGGCTACATTTTTGTCACGTAAGTCGTCAGCAATCTGTCTTAATAGATCAGTATTTCTATTTGCAGTGAAGCCGTGCATAAGTATAGCCATGTCATAAATTTCGCCAAAAGGCTCTTCACGATCTCCTACTAAGGTGAGACCATCTCTTTCAATTGTAATGCGGGACATAGATTTTCCCCTTTCTTCATGCTTTACATTTATTGTAAGCTTTTTAAGTTTAAAAACGGCAAAAAAAAGAGTTTAAGAAATTGTAAAGATTGGTGCAATGAGCGTAATATTTAGTTATTGAATATGGGAGGAAACAATAATGGAAATTGTATTTATCCGTCATGGTCAAACAGACGTAAATAAAGATAACCGACTTCAAGGTGCAAAAGTTGATGCGGAATTAAATGATTACGGCCACGAATATGCCAGAAAAGCAGCCAAGAATTTTGATGAAAGTGAATTTGATGTTGTTTACTCAAGCCCAATGAAGAGAGCGGTAGAAACAGCCAAGATTTTTACTAAGGGTAAAAAAGAGATCAACTTGGATGACCGCTTGCTTGAATTCGACTTCGGCGATTGGGACGGCATGAAGATGGATGAAATTGGTGAAAAATATCCGGATGTTGTCGATCCTTGGGGCAAGGTAAATCGTGACTATGTTAAATATTCTAAGAATGGCGAAAGCTATGAAGATTTTGACAAACGTTGTGGTGAATTCTTAGATGAAATGTACCGCAAATATCCTGATAAAAAGGTTTTGGTTGTAGCTCATGGCCGTTTAATCAGAATGATGGCTGCTCACTATTTGACTAACGGTGACATGGATAAAATCGATACGCCAGACAACAGCGCCTTAACTAAATTCAGCGTAAAAGGTGGCATTGCACGTTTGGTATACTACAACCGTGTGCTTGCTTAAGAGAAATAAAAAATTTCTCTTTTTTTATATGCATGTATTGACAATGTGTCACAAAGAGTTATTATATTGCATAAGTGACAATTCGTCATTAATAGGGGAAAGAGGGATAACGATGGTTAAGTCTACATTTACAAATTTACCAACTGCTAAACGTCAAAAAATTGAAGCAGTATTGCTGGAAGAATTCAGCACCTATCCTTTAGCACAAGCTAAAGTGTCACACATTGTCAAAAAAGCAGACATTGCTCGAGGAGCATTTTATAAATATTTTGATGATCTAACAGATGCATATCTTTACATGTATCACATTGCAATCGAAACGATTCATACAAATATGAGTCCTGATGAAAAATTTGATCCGGATCATTTTTATGATCGTGTAGTGAAATTCATCGATGAAACGCAATACAGCAAGTTTGAACCGATGATGAAACTGCACATGGCTCAAAATAAATATTTGATTCCGGATAACTTTAAGATTTACTCCAGACAATTGCTTAATATGAGCCCAGAGATCTGGAGTGCCATGGTCTTAAGCCATGAAGTAATTAATCTCTGCTTATCTGATCCTAAAAACAAAGAAAAGAATTTGGCTCGCTATAAAAAGAGCTTGGGAATCATTGCAAAGGGGATGGACTAGTTGTTTTTAGCGATTAAGGAAATTAAGCATGAAAAGCTTCGTTACGGATTAATTATTTTAATGATTTTCTTGATCAGTTATTTGATCTTTATGTTGTCATCTTTATCAGTGGGACTGGCAAGTGAGAATACGCAAGCCATTGGAAGTTGGGATGCACAAAAAGTAATTCTGAATAAGAATTCCAATGTCAGCATGTTCCAATCTATTCTTACCAAAAAAGATGTTAAGAATGCTAATGTAGGCAAGGATGAAGCATATGTTGGTCAATTAGGAATAGTTGTCAAAGAAAAGAATCGTGAGACTGTTTCTGCACAATTTTTAGGGGTTAAGAAAAATCAATTTATCTATCAAGACCAAAAATTAGTTTCTGGTAAGAAGGCTACTAAAAACAATCAAGTTACAGTAGATTCTAGTTTTCGAGATAAGGGTTATAAGCTGGGCGATAAAATTAGCCTAAATGGTTCAAGCAAGAAATATAAGATCGTTGGTTTCGTTCAAAATGCCAAGATCAATATTGCCCCAATTGTTTATGGCTCATTAACTACATGGAAGAAAATGCGGATGGCCGCACCAAATGTAGTTGCCTCAGCTATTATTTCACGAGATAGCAGTTATAAATATAACCATAAGAATGCTAAAACTTATCCAATTGCTAAATTCATCAATAAATTGCCAGGCTACACCGCTCAAAACACAACCTTTGAGTTGATGATTGGCTTCTTATTTGTCATTTCACTTATTATCGTTGCAGTCTTCTTGTACATTTTAACCATGCAAAAGATGCACAATTTTGCCGTTATGCGTGCGCAAGGTATTCCAAGCAAGACCTTGGTTGGGGCAACGATTAGCCAATCAATTATCTTAGTAGCTATCGGTGTCATTATCGGTTTGATTTTGATGTGGATCACTAACGCAGCTTTGCCTGCAGCAGTTCCAATAAGTTTCACGCCAATGATTATGGTTGGTGGAACAGTTGGCATGCTTGTAATGGGAATTATTGGTAGTTTGATTCCAATCAGATCTATCTTGAAAGTTGATCCAGCAAAGGCGATTGGTGAATAAAATGGCAGTAATTGAATTAAAAGACGTAAAGAAAGTTTATGGTAAAGGCGACGCGCAAGTTGTTGCTTTAAAAGATATTAACTTTAAGGCAGATAAAGGCGAAGTTGTTTTAATTATGGGACCTTCCGGTGCTGGTAAGAGTACTTTTTTGACGATTGCAGGTTCATTGCAAAAGCCAACTTCAGGCGAAGTCTTGATTAACGATGAAGATATCAGCGATTTTTCCGCCAAAAAGCGTAATGAATTGCGTTTGAACAAAATCGGTTTTGTTTTGCAAGCTTACAACCTAGTACCATTTTTGACAGTGAATGAGCAATTTACTTTAGTTGATAAGGTAAAAAAGCAAAATAATATCTCACGAGAAGAATTGCAAGATCTGCTTAAGCAATTAGGTATTACAGATTTGGTCAAGAAATACCCCAGTGAATTATCAGGTGGTCAGCAGCAACGTGCCGCTATTGCGCGTGCGCTTTACGCTAATCCAGAAATCCTGCTAGCAGATGAACCTACTGCTTCGCTTGATACGAAGAATGTCGAAGAGGTAGGACAATTGTTCAAGGATCTCGCAAAAAAGCGTGACAAGGTCGTTATGCTCGTTACACACGATCCTCGACTTGAGAAGTATGCCGATCACATCTATGAAATGATGGATGGGCAAATGACCCAGAAAAAATAGCAAAAATAAAAAGCCACATTTGTGGCTTTTTTAGTTTGGATTATAAGTTTGGATCCATCTTGAATCTAAGAGGTGAATCACCGGTTTGTTGCGTGATCAATTTGGCAATGAGCTTCTTGTAAATATCAAGTGCAGCCTTAGCCATCTTGTCGTTAGCTTCATTAACCAAGTCAGTTTGCTTAGATGAGTCAGTTTCATTAGCTAGTTTCGCATCATATTCATGACGCAAGCGCATTGTCTTTTCGCGGGCTTCAGTTTGAGCCGAGCTTAATTCGCTGCCGTATTTGCCCCAATTGCGGTCGACCAAGACGCTAGCCAGTTTGAATACCCAGTAAGCCGAGTTGGAAGAATAAGTTTCCTTGCCGTATTTATACATGGTAGGAACCTTGGTGCCTTGTGGGTAAAATGGCACATAAACACTTTGCGCACCGACACCCATTGCTAACCAATGAACCATCTTTTCACCGTTCAACTCAAGCAAGTGCGATTCTTGCGTGGTAGCAACGGAAATAGGACGGAAGGTAGCGTTGTCCTTATTCTTAGGGTTGGTTAAATCGTAAGGCGTATTTTGGTAGTGATTACACAATACGTCTTGGGCGTTGCGGATTGAGATTGGCTTGTCTGCTTTTTGAACAAATGGCAAGTCAAAACTTTCAGGCTCTTGCTTAACTGATGGAGTTAATAATTTTTGCCCAATCCAAACACGTGGTGTGTTGTAGTGGAGGTCGCTATCGTCGTGCGTACCAAAGATTTCTCTAAAGTTAAAACTTTGATTTGCTGGCCATAACTTGTTTTCTTTAACGAATTCTTGAATTTCTTTTGAGAACATGAAGTTTTTCGCATCGTTAAAGTCGATTTCTTGGATGGCTAATTGGTTAGCGACAACGGCGTATGAGTCGTCAGGGATGCGCATAGCTACCCAGTGGTGACCAGAACCGATTTCCATGTACCAAGCTTCGTCGCGATCGCCGAATAAAATACCATCGGCTTCAGCAGCACCATGTTTTTCCACAATTTTGCCTAAACGTTCAACACCTTCACGGGCAGTTTTTACGTAAGGCAAAACTACAGTAACCATAGCTTCTTCCAAAATGCCTTTTTCAGTCTCAAAAGGATCAGCAGCCAATACTCTTTCATTAGCATAAGCACTTTCGGTGGCACTCATTGCCACGTGATATTCGTTGATGCCGTCTTCTTCAAAGACACCGTACTTGTCAGTCCACTCTGGAGTTGAAGAGTAAGAAAAACGTTCTTTCGGCAAATCCATCTCAAATTTGTTATCCTTAGATTTGAAATGGTTATTTTGAATTATTTTATGTGCGTTAAAAGCAAGGTGTTTTGGCCAAGCAGTTTTGGCATCTTCGTTACGTCCAATAACAACGCTACCGGTCAAAGAAGCCTTTTTACCAATTAAAATTGAAGTACAAGATGAACGACCGATTTTAGTATTCATTTTTTACACTCTTTCTAAATTAATTTGTAATATAATTATAATGTAAAAATGAGGTTTTATATTATTTTTTGGGAAAATGAGGTTTTGATATGAACGATAAACCAGAGGATAAATCGATCGAATTAACGACAGATTACGACGCTCATACGATCAATATGAAGTTCTCAGATAATTTGAAGGACGATCGTGAGCGTGGTTACATTTTATCTGCTGCTTTCTTTTCCTTCTGCGCAGCACAAGGCTTAGATAAGCAAGCAGTTATTGAAATGGTGTCTTCACATTATGACCAATTTACCGGAGACAATGATTCATCATTATTCAGGCGACTATAAAAAATAATAAATAAAACTTGCATTTGTTATTTTTGGGATATATGATGATCATAAAAATAACAAGTGTATTGAAAAGCGCGTTGGGATAAAAATGATTGAGGTGCATTAAAATGGCAAGAAAGAAAGAAATCAGTAAAGGCAAAATTTTAGACACAGCTTATAAGATGGCAATTAAGGATGGTATTGAAGGCTTGACTGCTCGTAGCATTGCTAAGGCAGGTCACTTCTCAACCCAACCTTTGTATCTTGAATTTGACAACATGGAAGATCTTCGTAGTCAGGTACTGAAGAGAATTTCCGATGATTTAAGAGCTCACACTTTGCAACAAAAATACACTGGTGAACCTTTGATTGACCTTGACTTGTCATATATTGATTTTGCCAAGAAACATGTAAACTTGTTCCGTGCAATGTTTGTTGATGGTAAATTCGGTAGCAAAATCATTGCTGACACTTTAATGGACTTAGGCGTTGAAAAATTCAACGAACAATATCCTGATACTGATTATGATCAAGACAAGATTCACGACATTGTTGTAGCCAACTGGATCTCAACTACTGGTATGGCTGCACTTGTAGTTAACGAAATTGCAAGCTTCAACCAAAACCAAATTATCAACGTGTTAAACGCACAGATTCACGATGCTATGCTTAATGATCGTCTTAGTGAAACTCAAGAGAATACTATGTTCGCCGCAGATGACGAAGCTTCTCTTAAGGACAACTTGGCATAACAATTCGCCAATCATTAGCGCTTTTCACCCGCAAGAAGACATTTTCGATTTGAAAATGTCTTTTTCTTTTGTTAAAAAACCTATTTTGGCTTTCTTTTGAATGCATTAAGTTATAATTATTATGAAGTTATTTTCGAAAGGTGGTTTTTATGAAGGTACTAGCTTTATCTGGCTCTAATGCCGATAACTCATTTAACGAAAAATTACTTAGAGTTATCATGAAGAACCTAGATTATAAATATGATTTTGACTTTGCAACAGTTAAAGGCTTGCCAATGTTTAAAGAAGGCGTTGAAGCACCTCAAAACGTACTCGACTTGGGTAAGAAAATTGAAGATGCTGATATGATTTTGATTGGTTCCCCAGAACAACAACACTCAGTGACTAGCGCATTAAAGAGTGCTCTTGAATGGCTTTCAAGTTCTGTCCACCCCTTCCACAATAAGCCAGTAGTAATTGTTTCAACCTCACCAATGCCACAAGGTGCTGCTCGTTCACAAACTCGTTTGAAGAGCATCTTGGCTGCTCCTGGTTTTAGCGCACACGTATTCAACGGCGATGAATTTATGATGGGCTTTGCACCAAAGCAATTTGATGAAGAAGGCCATTTGACAGAAGAAGGTACGCTTAAGTTTTTGAAACACTTCTTTGACGAAGTTGATGACTGGTACGCACAACTTGTTAAGTAGGGGGCTTAGATAAATGAAATTATTAGCAATCGTTGGTACAAATGCTCCATTTTCATATAATCGTTTTTTAGCAAAATTTATTGCTAAACGTTATGCTGAAAAAGCCGATATCGAAGTAAGAGAAATTGATGACATCAAACCATTCTGTAGAACTGAAGAACCAGACGAAGCTACTAAGAAGTGGATTAAAGATATTAAAAACGCTGACGGTATCATTTTGACTACGCCAGAATACGACCACTCAATTCCTGCTGCTTTGAAGAGTGCACTTGAATGGTTAGGTTCACACGCTGGTCCTAACGTAATGAAGATGAAGCCAGCAGCAGTAGTTGGTACTTCATATGGTGTTCAAGGTTCAAGCCGTGCTCAAGAAGACGCACGTGAAATCTTGCTTTCACCAGACATGAGTGCAAATGTTTTGCCAGGTAACGAAATCTTAATCGGTGGTGCTGCTAGAAACTTTGATAAGGAAAGCGGCGACTTAACTGATGAAGCTTCTATCAAGCAATTAGATGCAATGATGGATAACTTCGTAAATTTTGTTGCACAAGCAAATAAATAATTTTGTCAGTTTGCTAACTCAATAGTAAAATTACCGAATAGGAATACTATTCGGTTTTTTTCATTAAAAAAATAAATTGTAAAGAGGTGAGAATTGATGGTAAAACCTGTTGTTTTACCGTTAGAAAAGGTACGCAATCCGCGTGATTTAGGCGGTTATGTTGGCTATCAGGGACGCAAAGTAAAAATGCATCGTTTAATTAGATCAGGAAAGATTAGCAATATCACCTCAAAAGATGAAAAGTTTTTGCTTGATTATGGTCTAACTAAGATTATCGATCTGCGTTCACCACATGAATGTGACAAGATGCCAGACAGTGAGATTCCTGGGGTAGAGCATCTCGATATCTCTATTGCTAAAGATGACAACACCAACGGCGGCAAGAAGGACTTAGATAAAGTTTTTGCAACTTACCGTAAGGATCAATATGCTGGCTTTAGAATGATGTGTGACCGTTATCGTTCACACGTTATTAAAGAGCACGCACAAAATAGTTTGCATCAAATCCTTGAAGTGCTTGCCAATACTGAAGACGGTGCCGTTTTATACCATTGTTCCGAAGGAAAAGATAGAACGGGTATTGTAACGGTGATGATCTTGTATATTTTAGGCGTCGATATGGAGACGATTAGACAAGATTATCTGTACTCGAATT
Organism: Lactobacillus sp. OTU4228; assembly: GCF_001006945.1. Taxonomy (NCBI): domain Bacteria; kingdom Bacillati; phylum Bacillota; class Bacilli; order Lactobacillales; family Lactobacillaceae; genus Lactobacillus; species Lactobacillus sp. OTU4228. The sequence continues at coordinate 19,511 of NZ_CDLD01000039.1, read as the reverse complement.
ACATGCTCAACGATTATCGTGCTAAGCGAGACCGTGCTATCAAAGAAAAGGGCGGTAACCTCTGCCTTCGCGCCAACATGCGTATTTTGGGCTCAGTGAGCGATGCATTTTTGGATACATCATTAATTGCAATTGAAAAAGAATTTGGTGGGATCGATAATTATCTACGAGAGAAGATTGGTTTAACGCCACAATTGCAAGATGCATTGCGTGAATTATATTTGGAAGACTAGAGAAAATGATTAAAGATTTAGCATTAGAGCAAGTAGTCGGACATCATCATGCATTAGGTACTTCAATTACATTGCAGATTTTTGGTACGCAAAAACGAGACCTATTGCAAAAATCATTTGAATTGATTGATCATTATGAGGATTTATTAACGGTTAATAGGGATGAATCTGAAGTAATGGACATCAATCATGCGGCTGGTGAACACCCAGTTCAAGTTTCAAGTCCGGTTTACGGCTTGGTCAAATTAGCGGTTGAAAAAAGCCGCGAGAACTTTGGTTTTAATGCTTTGATTGGACCTGTTGTTAAGTTATGGCACATCGGCTTCAAGGGAGCACATGTACCAAAAGACAGCGAAATCAAAGAGAGAATGCTGTTAACCGACCCATTTAAAGTTGTTTTAGATGATCAAAATCAAACCGTTTTTCTTAAGATGAAAGGTATGGAGCTTGATTTGGGCGGTATTGCCAAAGGTTGGATTGCTGATAGAATTCGTGATCTTTGGCTGGCCTATGGCGTAGAAGCCGGTATCATCAACTTAGGCGGCAATATCTTGCTTGTAGGTGATTCACCTAAGAGAGCTAATGGTCAATGGGTAATTGGGATTCAAGACCCTAAGGAGCCACGTGGCGACAATATTACCTCGGTAATGGTAGCGCAATGTTCTGCCGTTACAAGCGGTACATATGAGCGTTATTTGGTGGTTGATGGTCATAAGTACCACCACTTGATCGATCCTAGAACGGGTTATCCTGTTGAAACAGATTTGGCCGGGGTAACCACTTTTACCAAGACATCGGTTGAAGCCGAAATCGAATGTAAACGACTATTTTTCGCAGGTCATCCAATGAAAAATTGGCGTGATGATCCAGATCGAATCGGTGCGATCTTTGTTTATAACGACGAACACGTTGAATACGATAATTTTGATAAATAAAGCAAAAAAAGAGAACTAAGCTAAACTTAGTTCTCTTTTTTTGGTTATTATCCAACTGTCTTACTAATATTAAAGATATTGTTGAAGACACCGTTGGAAAGACCTGGTGTGTTGTAAATGATAAACCGCAAAAACGATGAATCAATCGTTTGCTGCATGAACCATGGGTTTTGCAAAGCGTTGAACATTGATAAGACAACGTAAACGATGAAGTAGCTGGCAACTAACGAAGCCAAAGCACCTAAAACATTGTCTAAAATGCTGCCTACGTTTGTAGCGTGCGGATTCTTGGCTGGAATCCAGTTTTTGAAGATCTTCATGATCATTTTTCCAACAAAGAAAACAAGGAAGAATGCGACGAAACGCGCGATCATTAATTCAACGTTATTCGTTGCGTTGCTTCTAATCATTTCCCCGGTAAATTGTGTGTAAAGCCAATTGCCGAGTGGATTCTGTGCGAAAATCGCTATCATGAAGACAATTGCGGAACAAATTAATCCGATAATGTATCTCGTAAAGCCGGTTTTATAACCTGTATAAGTTTTATAAGCTAAGTAAGCTAAAACTATCAAAGTAACAATCATTTTTTTAATCTCCTTGCGCCTAATTATACCCTATTTTTCAGGCTGCAAAACTTTGACGATTGCAATAAAATACTTCATAATTATAAAGACGATCTGTCTTTACTTATGGACGCATTTGGCGTTAAATTTAGAATGTGAAACAAGGTTCCACGGGTGAAAAATGAATCCTGAAAAATTTGTCTTAGAACTATCAAAACATAATTTTGAATTAACTGATAAACAAAAGCAGCAATTTAAACTTTATTTTAAAATGTTGATCGAAGTTAACGAACACGTTAACTTGACTAGAATCACTGAAGAAGACGAAGTATATCTTAAGCACTTTTATGATAGTATTACGCCTCTTTTTACTTTTGGCGCAGTTTTTAAAGATGGTGCAACGCTCTGTGATGTTGGTGCTGGTGCTGGCTTTCCTTCAATTCCGCTCAAGATTTTAAAACCAGGTCTTAAAGTAACGATTGTTGACTCTCTTCAAAAGAGACTGAATTTCTTAAAAGATTTAATTAGCGAATTAGGTTTAACCGATGTAGAGCTAGTTCATGGTCGTGCCGAAGATGTCGGCCAAAACAAGCTTTATCGTGAAAGGTTCGATATTGTGACTGCTCGTGCCGTAGCCAGAATGTCAGTTTTGAGCGAATACTGCCTGCCTTTGGTTAAGAAGGGCGGTTATTTTGTTGCCTTAAAGGGCCCTAAAGCTGAGGATGAATTAGACGATGGCAAAAAGGCGCTTGAAGTCTTAGGCGGCAAGCTCATCAAGGACGAAGAGCTTACTTTGCCAGCAAGTGAAGAAGAGAGAACTTTAGTCTTAGTTCAAAAAGTAAAGTCCACGCCGAAAAAGTATCCACGTCAAGCTGGTACGCCGCGGCGTAAACCAATACATTAATTTAGGAGGGAATATTATGTCATTATTTTCTTTTATGCGTCATGATGAAGAAGTTCCTAAAAACAAACAAATTCAAGATATTGAATTAGATAAGATTGTTCCTAACCGTTATCAACCGCGTCGTGAATTTTCAGACGATTCAATCAAGGAATTGGCTGAAACGCTTGATAAGGACGGTTTACTTCAACCAATCGTTGTTCGTGAAGACGGCGAGGATCACTATGAAATTATTGCTGGTGAACGTCGTTATCGTGCAGCTAAAAGCTTAAACTGGGAAACTATTCCAGCAATCGTCAATAACATGAATGATGATCAAGCTGCTTCACTTGCTTTAATCGAAAACTTGCAACGTGAAGACTTGAACCCAATCGATGAAGCTAAGGCCTACACTAATTTGATGAAGTTGAACGACTTGACTCAAACTGCTTTAGCTAAGGACATGGGTAAGTCACAATCATACGTTGCTAACAAGTTGCGTTTGTTAAAGCTTGACGATGATGTGCAAAAGGCTTTGATTGAAGGCAAAATTACCGCTCGTCATGGCCGTGCTTTGCTTAACTTAAGTAACGATGATCAAGAACGTGTTTTAAAGGAAATCGAAGATAAGGGCTTAAACGTAAAGCAAACTGAAGAAATTGCTAAAGACGTGGATGCCTACTTTAACCCTAAGCCTAAGGAAAAGGAAACTAAGCGTGAACGTGTTGTAAAACGTATTCCTAAGGATCTTAAGGTGCAAATCAACACCATCAAGAAGGCTGTTAAATTGGCTAAGGATTCAGGCATTAAGGTCAAGGTCAAGGAAAACAACGATCCTGATGATTACAAGATCATTATTGAATTGAAGAGAAAGTAGGAAGGATGGAAAATATGGTAAATGTAATTTCGGTTGCTAACCAAAAAGGCGGCGTAGGTAAGACTACTACTACCATTAATTTAGCAGCCTCAATTGCCGACCGTGGTTATCGCGTGTTAATTGTGGACATTGACCCACAAGGCAACGCTACCTCTGGTTTAGGAATTGAAAAATCAGAGATTGACCAGGACATTTACAATGTTTTAATTGATGAAGTTCCTATTCAAGATACAATTCATCATACTTCAACTCCTAAGTTGGACATGGTTCCAGCAACCATCAACTTATCAGGTGCTGAAACTGAACTTATCAGCATGATGGCACGTGAAACTCGCCTTAAGTCAGCACTTGATGCAGTTAGCGATAAGTATGATTTTGTCTTTATTGACTGTCCACCATCACTAGGTCAGCTTTCAATCAACGCTTTTACTGCATCAGACTCAATTTTGATTCCAGTACAAAGTGAATACTACGCTATGGAAGGTTTGAGCCAGCTTTTGAATACCATTCGTTTGGTTCAAAAGCACTTCAATAAAGACCTTGGCGTTGAAGGCGTGCTTTTAACTATGCTGGATGCCAGAACTAACTTGGGTGCCGAAGTTGTTAAGGAAGTTCAATCATACTTTAGCAAGAAGGTTTACAAGACAATTATTCCTAGAATTACCAAGTTGGCAGAAGCTCCAAGTTATGGCCAACCAATTACGGAATATGCTCCAAAGTCACGTGGTGCGAAGGTATATGATGATTTAGCAAAAGAGGTGTTGAAAGCTCATGGCAAGAGACTCAAGAAGTAAGGAGCCAAGAAAAAAGGGCGGCTTAGGTCGCGGGATTGAGGCTCTTTTTGAAGATGAACCTCAAATTGAGGAAATTGAAGAAGTCAAAGAACTCGATTTAAGCGATATTCGTCCTAATCCATATCAGCCAAGAAAGCGATTTGACGATAAGAGCTTAAGAGAATTATCCGATTCCATTAAAGAAAACGGCGTTTTTCAACCAATTATCGTGCGTAAGTCTGTTAACGGCTATGAGATTATCGCTGGTGAACGCCGCTATCGTGCTTCAAAGTTAGCTAAGAAAAAGACGATTCCAGCAATTGTCCGTAAATTCGATGAAAGTCAAATGATGGAAGTTGCAGTCTTGGAAAACTTGCAACGTGAAGACTTAACTCCACTTGAAGAAGCACAAGCTTACGAGATGCTCCAAAAGAACCTCGGCTTGACGCAAGAAGAAGTTTCTAAGCGAATGGGCAAATCTCGTCCATATATCGCCAACTACTTGCGTTTGCTTACTTTACCAAGCAAGACTAAGCGCTTGCTCCAACACGGCGATTTATCAATGGGTCAAGCTAGAACCCTTTTAGGCTTGAAGGATAAAGACAAGATTGATGCCTTGGCTAAGCGAGTAGCTAAGGAAGGGATGCCGGTTCGCAAGGTTGAAGCTTTAGTTAGCGAAATGAATGCGAAGAAGCCACAAAAGAAGACGGTTAAAAAATCCGCATTTATTCGCGCAAGCGAAAATCAACTTTCAAACAAATTTGGCTCAAGCGTTAATATTTCTGAAACGAAAAAGGGTAAGGGACATCTTTCAATCGACTTTGCTTCTGCCGATGAATTGAATAGGATTCTTGATTTGTTAGGTGTTGATTTAGATGGCTAAAGAAATTTCCTACAATTTGGCTGATACGGTTCAAATGAAGAAGCCCCATGCTTGTCAAACTAACGACTGGGAAATTTTACGCATGGGTGCGGATATTAAATTGAAGTGCATGGGATGCGGACACATGGTAATGATGCCCCGTAGCGAGTTCAACCGTAAGTTGAAGAAAGTATTAACTAAGGCTAATGACCCGGTTAATGCAAAAAAAGAACAATATGTGCCAAAAGATCGTATCGCTCGCCCAAATTTTAGATAAAATAGACAAGTAAGAAAAATATAAAATAATAGATTTTTAGAAAAAGAGGACAACAAATGTCATTAACTGCTGGTATTGTTGGTTTGCCAAACGTTGGTAAGTCAACTTTGTTTAACGCGATTACTAAGGCTGGTGCTGAAATGGCCAACTACCCATTTGCCACCATCGAACCAAACGTCGGAATGGTTGAAGTTCCTGATGAACGTTTAGCTAGAATCCAAGAATTGATTCCTGCTAAGAAGATTGTTCACACTACTTTTGAATTTACTGATATTGCCGGTTTGGTAAAGGGTGCTTCAAAGGGTGAAGGTCTTGGTAACAAGTTCCTTGAAAACATTCGTCAAACTGATGCGATTGTTCACGTAGTACGTGCTTTCGATGACGACAACATTACTTCAGTTACTGGTAAAGTTGATCCAGAAGAAGATATCAACACTATCAACTTGGAACTTGCCATCGCTGACCTTGATGCTGTTAACAAACGTATCGGCAAGGTAAAGAAGGTTGCTCAACAAGGCGATAAGGAAGCTAAGGCTGAAATGGCTGTACTTGAAAAGCTTAAGCCAGTTCTTGAAGAGGGTAACGCTGCTCGTTCAATCGATTTTAACAAGGATGAACAAAAGATTGTTAAGGGCTTGTTCCTTTTGACTGCTAAGCCAGTTATTTACGTTGCTAACATTGCTGAAAGCTCAATGGCTGATCCAGAAAGCGACAAGTACTTCCAAATCGTTAAGAAGCACGCTGAAAAGGAACATGCTGAAGCTTTGGGTATTTCTGCATCTGCCGAAGAACAAATTGCTGGTCTTGACGGCGATGAAAAGAAGGAAATGCTTGAAATGGAAGGCGTTAAGGAACCAGGTTTGGACCGTTTGATTCGTGCCGCTTACCACATTTTAGGCCTTAGAACTTTCTTCACTGCTGGTGGTCCTGAAACTCGTGCTTGGACTTTCCACGAAGGTATGAAGGCTCCTCAAGTTGCTGGTATTATTCACTCAGACTTTGAACGTGGTTTCATTCGTGCCGAAGTTGTTTCATTCGATGACTTAGACAAGCTTGAAACTATGCAAAAGGTTAAGGAAGCAGGTAAGCTTCGTCTTGAAGGTAAGGACTACGTGGTTCAAGATGGTGACATTATCGAATTCAGATTTAACGTCTAGGAGTAAGAATGACTGAAAAAGAGCAAGAAAAGAATAATTCAAATATTAACGCTGAAAAACAAGAAAAATTAAAGAAGCAGTCTGAAGTTGATGCTAAAGACGAAGAGTTGAAAAATGAAGACCCTAAGACTTTGCGTCAAAAGTTAAGTAACAAGAACCAAGACTACGTTTTCCGTTTGGAAAAGGAACTACAACGTCAAGGTTCACTTTCACATGAAGAAGCAGTCGCCATGACTGATGGTTTGCTTAGTGAAATCGTGATTGCACAACGTCATGGTCAACCTGCTAATGGTCTTTACTTAGCTTCACCAAAGATCAAGGCTGAAGAAATGCTTCACCCAGAACAAAAAACAGTAGAAACTCCATTCTGGCAACGTGCCGTTGATTGTGCACTTCTCTACTTAGCAATCTTCGTTGGTTTATTTGGTGTCATTGCCTTGTTTGAAACAAAGCAACCTCAAAACTCACAAATGGGTATTTTGACTTTAGCCAGTGTAGGTATCTTGATGGGTGTCTTCATGGTTAAGTACAACGATTGGGTAATGCCAAAGAACGGTCAACGAATCGGTTTGCCAAAATTGCTGTTAAGTGGTTTAGGAATTGCTGTCGCATTGTTCATTTGGATTTGGATCTTATCATTGCCAGCAATTCGTGTAATCAACCCAGTATTGCCAGGTGCTGTCGACATCGTAATCGCCGCAATTGCCTACGGTGCCCGTTACTTATTTAGACAACACTACCACATCACTGGTTCTTCATTTGCGTCTCGTCCACAACGCAAATAACTTGCTTCTTTAAAAAAAGAAGTACATACTAAATTAGATAACTGTAAAAAAAGATAAATGGGGAATGCCCATTTATTTTTTTATTTACAAGGATGCATAGAAATAGAAGGGTGGTTTTATATGGTCAAAACATTGAGCCAATCGATTCGACAATATAAAAAATTGTCATTGCTCTCGCCAGTCTTTGTTATTGGTGAAGTTATTATCGAAATGCTGATTCCATATTTAGTTGGTATTTTGATCGATAACGGAATTATGAAGGGCAACATGGCCTACATTAGTAAGCTAGGCTTGATTTTGTTTGTATTGACAATCATTTCATTAGCATTAGGTGCAAGTGCCAGTTATGTTTCTGCCCATGCAGCTGCTGGTTTCGCGGCTAACTTGCGTAAGGACATGTTCTATCACATGCAGGATTATTCATTCGAAAACATCGATCACTTTTCAAGTGCCAGTTTGGTTACGCGTTTGACAACTGACGTTAACAACGTGCAATTGGCTTACCAAATGTTGATCAGAATCGCTGTTAGAGCGCCAATGATGTTCATCGTTTCAATTATCATGTCTGTGATTATCAGTCCACACTTGTCACTTATTTTCTTAGTATTAGGACCAATTTTTGCAATTGCCTTAGGCTTAATTATTAGATTGGCTTACCCATATTTCCCTAAGATTTTTAGAGGATATGACCGCATGAACCAAGTGGTTCGTGAAAATGTACGTGGTATTCGTGAAGTTAAGACTTACGTTCAAGAAAAGCCACAAATCGAAAAATTTGAGAAGTCATCAGGCCTTATTTACAAATTATTCGCAACTGCTCAAAAGATTATGTCTTTAAACGCTTTAGTAGTTGCAGCCGTTTTGAATATTTCAACTTTGGCAATTTGCTGGTTTGGTGCTAGAGAAATTGTTGGCGGTAGCTTACAAACTGGTCAACTTATTTCAATGTTTACGTACTCAAACTCAGTTTTATTCAGTTTGAACATTTTGGCTATGATTACCACCCAGTTGGTTATTTCAGGTGCTAGTGGTCGTCGTATCGCTTCTGTAATCACTGAAGAACCAACTATTGAAAATCCTAAGAAGCCACTTAAGCGTTTGACTAACGGTGAAGTTATTTTCGACCACGTTAGCTTTAAGTATGAACCAGCTGATAAAACTGATGCTCTTGATGATATCAACTTGCGGATCCATCCAGGTGAAACGATTGGGATCATCGGTGAAACGGGTTCATCTAAATCAACCTTAGTTTCAATGATTCCACGTCTTTATGATGTAACGTCTGGTGCCGTTCGCGTTGCGGGACATAACGTTAAGTCATACGACTTAAAGACCTTGCGTGACAACGTTGCGATGGTCTTACAAAAGAACGTTTTGTTCACCGGTACGGTTAAGGACAACTTGAAGTGGGGTAACGAAAACGCCACTGACGAACAAGTTGTTGCGGCAGCTAAGATTGCGCATGCCGATGACTTTATTCGTGAAATGCCAGATGGCTACGATACAATGATCGAACAAGGTGGTAACAACGTTTCAGGTGGGCAAAAGCAAAGAATTACTATTGCCAGAGCCTTGTTGAAGAACCCTAAGATCTTGATCTTGGATGACTCTACTTCAGCCGTTGATACTAGCACGGAACGTGAAATTAGAACTTCTTTGGCTAAGGATATGCCAGACACAACGAAGATTATCATTTCACAGAGAATTGTTTCGATTAAGGACGCTGACCGGATCATCGTTATGAATCGCGGCAAGATTCAAGATATTGGAACGCATGAAGAATTGATGAAGACTAACGAGCTTTACAGTTCAATCGCTAAGTTCCAAGAAGAACAAGGAAAGTAGGTGAGCAATTTGGATAAAGCTTTAGAAAATAAAGATCAAGCTAATGGTCACAGAATGAAAACTTTGGGCCGCTTACTTAGGCTGATTGTGAAGACTAGTCCGTGGATGCTCACCGTTTCCATGATTATGATTGTCTTGGCAGCAGCTAGCAACGTTATCGGTTCACTGTTTATTGAGCGTTTGATCAATAACTATATCATGCCCTTAACTAAGGAAAAGGTACCTAATTATGGCCCATTGGAAATTGCCATTGCGGTAATGTTTGGTATTTATGCCATCGGTTTCCTTTCCAACTACCTCTTTAACATGTTAATGGGTGTCTTGGCACAAAAAGTACAATATCGTGTTCGTAACGAAATGTTTACGCACATGGAAAGTTTGCCAATTTCATACTTTGACCAAAATGAATTTGGTGATATCATGTCGCGTTACACCAACGATATTGATACCTTGATGCAGATGATTTCACAATCAATCCCACAATTTACTAACTCAGTCTTGAGTTTGCTATTCGTTGTATGTGCGATGTTTAGTTTGAGTTGGCAATTAACGCTCTTCTCATTCATCATCTTTGCATTATCAATTGGAATTGTACGTTTTCTTACTGTTAAGTCAGGCAACTACTTCCAAATCCAACAGAAGAAGCTTGGTCAAATTAACGGTTATAACGAAGAAATGCTTAATGGTTTGAAGGTTATTAAGGTCTTCAGCCATGAACCAGAATCAAAAGCTGGTTTTGATAAGTACAACGAAGAATTGCGTCAGGCTTCAGGTAGAGCCAACACTTATGCCACTATTCTTTTCCCAATCATGGGTAACATTGGTAACTTGCTCTACGTATTAATTGCCTTTATTGGTGGTGCCGTTGCGATTAACCAATGGGCTCCACTTTCACTTGGTGCAATTGGTTCATTCTTGCAATTATCAAGACAGTTCAGTATGCCTATTGCCCAGATTTCACAACAATTGAACTCAATCGTAATGGCCTTGGCTGGTGCCGAAAGAATCTTCAATTTGGAAGATCAAGCTTCAGAACCAGATGATGGTACAGTTACGATTTCTAAAGGTGACGAAGTCGGCAGTAACTGGAATTGGAATGTTCCACAAAAAGATGGCTCAATTAAGAAGGTTCCAGTTCGCGGTCATATTGTCTTTGATCACGTTAACTTCAGTTATGTGCCAGAACACCAAATTTTACACGACATTTCAATTGATGCTAAGCCAGGCATGAAGGTAGCCATGGTTGGTGAAACTGGTGCCGGCAAGACCACCATTTCTAACATGCTTAACCGCTTCTACGAAATTGATTCAGGCACGATTACTTATGATGGTATTCCAATCAAGAATATTAAGAAGGACGACTTGCGTCAGTCATTATCAATCGTCTTGCAGGAAACGCACTTGTTTACTGGTACGATTATGGATAATATCCGCTTCGGTAATCCAGATGCTAGTGACGATGACGTCTACCAAGCAGCTAAGTTGTCTCATGCCGATGAATTTATCCATGACCTTGATCACGGCTACCAAACTGTGATTGATGGTGATGGCGGTGATTTGTCACAAGGACAAATGCAGCTGCTCAGTATTGCCCGGGCAATGATTGCCGATGAGCCGGTAATGATCTTGGATGAAGCTACATCAAGCATCGATACTAGAACTGAAAAGATGGTTCAAGCTGGTATGGATAACTTGCTTGCTGGACGTACAAGTTTTGTTATTGCCCACCGTTTATCAACTATTGTTAACTCAGATTTGATCTTGGTTCTTGATCATGGTCATATCATTGAACGTGGTAATCACGAGGAACTTTTGAAGCAGAAGGGCTACTACTACGAGCTCTACACTGGTAAGAAAGAGATCCAATAATAAGCTAAATAAATTAGAACTTGGAATTTCCAGGCTCTTTTTTTATGAAAAAATAAAGAAAGCCTTGTTCTTAGGCGTTTTGATTTAAAATTGAGTAAAATAGTCGTAAGGTTTGATAAACTGTATATAGAATAAACAAGAGAGATAAAATAATTAAGAACGAGAAGGGGGAAGTTTCCTCGTGAAAATTTTAGTTGTTGATGATGATAAAGAAATCGTTGAACTTTTAAGCATATATTTGAAAAACGAAGGCTATGAACCTATTGCGGCATACAGCGGCAAGGAAGCCATTACTAAATTAACTACTACACCAGACATCGCATTAATGATCTTAGACGTGATGATGCCTAACATGTCCGGAATCGAAGTAATTAAGGAAGTTAGAAAAGATTCAGATATTCCAATTATCATTGTTTCTGCTAAGACTGGCGATATGGATAAGATTCAAGGCTTAATTACCGGTGCCGATGACTACGTATCTAAGCCATTTAACCCACTTGAAGTTATGGCCAGAGTACGTTCACTTTTACGTCGTAGTCAAAAGCAAGTTAAGGATGAAAAGCCAGATATCTTGGAAGTTGGTCCACTTGTCATTAATCGTGATTCTCACGAAGTAAAGACAATCGATGGCAAGGCTATTCAATTGACGGCTTTGGAATTTGGTATTCTTTATCTTTTAGCTAGTCACCCTAACCGCGTATTCTCTGCTGATGAAATCTTCGAACGTGTTTGGCAACAAGAATCCATCGTTTCTGCCAAGACCGTTATGGTGCACGTATCACACCTTCGTGACAAGATTCAAAAGGCAACTGGCGGCGAAGATGTTATTCAAACTGTTTGGGGTGTAGGATACAAGGTCGAGGCGTAGTTAATGAAAAAGGAGCGCGTCAAGCTAACTGGCGCTGAAAAGAGCGAATTGTTTGCAGAAGGGGTCGTAACGGTCATCCTTCTGCTTTTGTTAAATCTATCAATAATTATTTTGCTCCACCTGGCTATTTTGCAGGATGAGAGTCTGGTTAATGGCATCTACTTTTTGAAAAAGACGATGACCTTTGCAGGTGGCTATCACTTATGGTCCTGGCAAAATATCTTTATTATTTTGATGGGGATCGGCGATTTGGTGGTTTTATATTGGCGTTTGATCAGAAGATATCACCAAATGCAGCTGCGTCACGTCATTCTGGAGCTGCATTATATTGCTAATGGTCACTTTGATCACCGTATCAACTTTAGGGTGCGGCCTGAATTGCAGCGTGTAGTTGATTCAATTAACTCACTGGTTGATAGTACTGTGAACTCCATCAATGAGGAACGGGCAATCGAACAATCTAAGGATGAATTGATTACTAACGTTTCACACGATATTAGAACGCCGCTGACTTCAATTATTGGCTATTTGGGATTACTAAAAAGTGGCGTAACGTCTCCTGAAGACCAGCAAAAATATATTAATATTGCGTACACCAAGGCTGAGCAAATGAAGTCACTGGCCAATGATTTGTTCGAATATTCAACGCTGAAATCTACTAATACGAAGCTGAATTTAGCCAGATTACACATTTATTCAATGCTCGAACAAGTAGCAGCCGGGTTTGAACTTGAAGCTGAGAAAAAAGGTATTGAGATTGAAATTGAGGCACGGCCTAAAGATTTAACCATTCAGGCTGATGCCGAAAAATTAGTGCGAGTATATAACAACTTAATTTCTAACGCATTCAAATATGGTACGGGAGCTACCAAGATTAAATTAGTGGCTAACTTAGTTAATAAGCGCGAAGTCGAATTGCGTGTTGAAAACAATGGGGAGCCAATTCCAAAAGATTCACAGAAAAAGATCTTTGAACGTTTCTACCGAGTGGAAACTTCCCGTAATACCAAAACTGGCGGTACCGGATTGGGCCTTTCAATTACCAAAGGCGTGGTCGATTTGCACCATGGTACGATTCGCTGCCAATCAGATAAAAACTGGACTAGTTTCATAATTCGCTTGCCACTTGATCCTAAGAAAGCGCCAAGTAAGCACTAGCTGTGTTATAATTTTGACTGAATGTATTAATACAACGAGGAGAAAATGATGAGTATTTCTTTAAATACCTGTATATTAATTTTAAAAGAGCACCACTTGCTCAAGTCAAGCGCAGTTCAAGACACTGTAGCTACTAAGATGGATTACGTTTCTTACGACTCACGTGATATCCAAACTAACACATTATTTTTCTGCAAGGGTGCAGGCTTTAGACCAACTTATTTATCAATGGCTAAAGACAATGGTGCTATTTGTTACGTTGCTGAACAACCTTATCCTGAAGGCAAAGGTATGCACGCGTTAATCGTTCGTGATGTTTCAAAAGCAATGGCATTGCTCTCAGCCGCATTCTTCCGTTTCCCACAAGATGATTTATACGTTGTAGCCTTCACTGGTACTAAGGGTAAGACTACTTCCGCATACTTCTTGAAGGGGATGCTTGATCAAGCTAACGGCGGCAAGACTGCTTTAATTTCTTCAGTTAATGACGTTGTTGGTCCTAAGCCAGAAGACAGCTTCAAGTCAAGTTTGACCACGCCAGAAAGTTTGGACTTGTTCCGTGACATGCGTACTGCCGTAGATAACGGTATGACTCACTTGGTAATGGAAGTATCTAGCCAAGCTTACAAGAAGAACCGCGTCTTTGGTTTAACTTATGACTTAGGCTTCTTCTTGAACATCAGTCCAGACCACATTGGACCAAACGAACACCCTAACTTTGCAGACTACTTACACTGCAAGCTTCAATTAATGGTTAACTCACGTAAATGTATTATCAATGCGGAAACCGCCCACTTTGATGAAATTTACGCAGCAGCTACAACCACTACTAACCCAGACAGTATTTACTTGTTTGCTAGAGAAAACTTCGAAAATCCAGATTTAAAGGTGCCAATCGACTTTAGATTTGCTTCACAAGAATTGGATATGAAGGAAACTCGCTTCAAACTTTACTGCGCAAGTGATAAGGCTAAGAAGTTACCTATCAATGGTGACTACACTTTGAAGATGTTGGGTGACTTCAACGAATCAAACGGTACTGCTGCAATTATCGGTGCTGGTCTTGCTGGCCTTAACCATGATCAATGTGCTAAGGGTATCCGCGACGTGACTATCCCAGGTCGTATGCAAACTGAAAGAACTAAGAGTCACGGTATGGTTGTTGTTGACTACGCTCACAACAAGGCTTCAATGATGGCTTTGATGAGCTTTATGCAAAATGAATTCGACAACCCTAAGATCATCGTAGTTGTAGGTGCTCCTGGCGATAAGGGCGTTTCTCGTCGTCCAGGCTTCAGTGAAAGTTTGACCGCATACGCTGATAAGGCATTCTTGACAACTGATGACCCAGGCTTTGAAGATCCTAAGTCAATCGCCGAAGAAATTGATTCAGGTATTGACCACTCTAAGTGTGACGTTACTATTGAATTGGACCGTAAGAAGGCTATCCACGATGCCATCGCAATGGCTGGCCCAGATGATGTTGTTTTAATCTGTGGTAAGGGTGCTGACGCCTTCCAAAAGATTCGTGGCGTAAACACTCCATACCCATCTGATATCGTTGTTGCTCAAAATGTCATTAATGAATTAGAAGGCCAAAAAGAACACTTTAGAAAATAAGAGTTGATACTATGAAGCACTTTTTTAGTATTATTGGTGGCATGGGAACCATTGCCACTGAGAGTTATGTGCGGTTAATTAACCACCGCGTTAAGATCGCACGCGACCAAGATTATTTAAATTATATTTTGGTCAATGATGCACAAGTTCCTGATAGAACTGCCTACATCAAGGATCACAGTAAGCCTAACTTCTTTTATGATTTAAAAGATGACGTAGAAGGTCAAGACAAATTAGGTACGGACTTCATGGTTATGCCATGTAATACAGCGCATTATTTCTATGATGATTTGGCTGCATTGACTGACAAGCCATTTTTACACATGATGCGCATTGCCGTACATAATTTTACTGACAATTATCCAGATGAAAAGAAGATTGGTTTAATTGCTACTGAAGGTTCTATATATGATCACTTGTATGCCGATGAAATTAAGCGAGTTGGCCGCAAGGTGGAATTGGGTGGACCAGAAATTCAACCAATGGTTAATGAATTGATCTATTCTGATATCAAAGAAAAGGGTACTGTAGATCACGATCTGTATCACAAAATCTTGAAGACAATGCATGATAAATATGGTTGTAACGTGATTTTGCTGGGATGTACCGAGTTGTCACTGGCTCAAGAAAAAGCACCTGACCATCCATATCACGTAATTGATCCACAATCAATTCTTGCAGATGTTTCAATCGAATTAGCTCTTAAGATCCGTAACGGTATGGATCCTAAAGAAGCTTGCGCAAAATACATGTATAAATGAGTTAGAGAGTCATGAACTAAGTTCATGGCTTTTCTCTTGTGCTAAAATCGAAATTAGATCGGGGGCTAAATTATGAAATATCCAAAACTGGAAGGCGTGGGTACTCACCTTAATATCAATCCAAAAGATAATGATTTTATGATTAAAGTGAGAGAGCTAGTTAATAATGATCCTGAATTGTTGGGCAATAACGATATTATGAAGTTTGTTAAGTTGGCTTTGTTTAGAGCTAGTGAAGACGAGCCGGTTCAGGAAATTGCTAAGGAACTTGATGATGAATTGTCAGGTTATTTGGTTAAGACTGATTTTAAGGTGCCTGCTGGTGTGACGAAATTGCAGGAGACTTTGAAGTCATATTATTAGATTTGTAAAACATAGGCTTTCAGAAGCGAGCACTTCTGAAGGCTTTTTTGATTTGTCTGGTAAATATTTCAACATAGGGTCTGCTTCGCAGTCGGTTACGCTTATGTTTCTTTATACTTCTTAACACTTGTCTTTTTACCAATAAAAAAGGGTGTACCTGTAATGTCACTTCTATTACTTGTTGAAGTGGCACAGATCCTACTGGGCTTTTACATCTACTATTGGTATTGTTGCTGGTTACTACCAAGGTGCCATCATCGTCGTTGTTGGCGTGGGGATGCTTTTAGCAGGTATTTTCATTAGTGGATGAGGTGAGCAATTATGTTAAAGATTGTTGTTCCATTAATTATTGGATTATTAATGATTATCGGTGGTTGCTATACCATTGTTGCAGCTAAGAGATATTTCAAAAACGTAAAAACTGAAGGAACAGATAATGTTTTTAGTTCACTGGCTATCTATTATGGCTTTGCATTGGTTTCATGATGATCCTTGTTGGAATATCTGTACTTTGCGTAATGTTCAGTTAAAGTTGAGTTGTAGAAAAATAAAGATATTAAAATAACTGTTTGACCCATTAGGTAGAACAGTTATTTTTGCTTTTCGGATAAAAATGCAGAAAACGCCAAGAAAATAACAAGTTAAAAATAACAATATATACAAAGATAAATATAACTTTGTGAAATGATAATTGCTTACTATCCTGGTTATTAAAACATTTTTTAGTCTTTTTTCACTAACTTTTGTATTTGCTTTCAACTATAATGAAAGTAATAAAAGATGCAGAAATAAACTGAAAGAAGGAAGAACTATGACTTATTATTACAAAGGTTTTCCTCAAAGTGATCGGGATGAAAAGATCTCGATGATCAATGTCGATGAACTAGAAGAGCGGGCCAAGAAAGTTATGCCTGAAGGTGCATATTACTACATCGCTTCAGGTGCTGAAAATGAATGGACTTGGCGTGCCAATACTTCAGCCTTTAACCATTATCAAATTGTGCCACGTGCTTTGACCGATATGGATGATCCACAAACTGATACCGAATTTATGGGGATGAAATTGAAGACACCAATTATGATTTCTCCAATTGCTTGTCACGGTATTGCTCACAAGGATGCTGAAGTGGCTACGCAAAAAGGTGCTGCCGCAGCTGGTGCACTTTTCTCATCAAGTACTTATGCTAACAAGAGCGTAGAAGACATTGCGGCAGCCGCTCCAGAAGCTCCCAGATTTTTCCAATTATATTTAAGCAAGGACTGGGACTTCAACAAGATGGTCTTTGATGCAATCAAGAAAGCAGGCTACAAAGGCATTTTCTTGACCGTCGATGCCCTTGTGTCAGGTTATCGTGAAGCTAACCTTAGAACGCACTTTACTTATCCAGTGCCACTAGACTTCTTCACCCGTTATCTTGGCGGTAAAGGTGAAGGTCAAAGCGTTGCGCAAATGTACGCTTCTAGTGCCCAAAAGATTGGCCCAGAAGACGTTGCACGCATTAAGAAGGAATCAGGCTTACCTGTCTTTGTAAAAGGCGTTATGTGTGCTGAAGATGCTTATAAGGCAATTGGCGCAGGTGCCGACGGTATCTACGTTACTAACCATGGCGGTCGTGAAGTCGATGGTGCTCCTGCAACGATCGACGTTTTGCCAGAGATTGCTAAAGCTGTTAACCACCGTGTGCCAATTGTCTTTGATTCAGGCGTTCGTCGCGGTTCACATGTCTTTAAGGCTTTGGCACTTGGTGCTGATATTGTTGGTATCGGTCGTCCATATCTTTATGGCTTAGCATTAGGCGGCCCTAAGGGTGTTGAGAGCGTCATTAATCAATTAAATACCGAATTAAAGATCGATATGCAACTGACCGGCTGCAAAACCATTGATGATGTAAAGCGCGCTAAGATCGATCGTATTCATTACGGTTTAGACACCATGCCTTCAAACACTGATCCTAGCCGCATTAAGCCATATCCTGTAACGGCTGATAACCAAATTAAGAGCGAAGAACCAGACGCTACTTCAGGCGCATCAAAGCACTAATTTTTCTTCAAAAAACTATTGAATTCCTCACAACAAGAACTATAATTGACTCAAAAGTTGAGGAAAAGAGATACATACAATGTATAACGAAGAAAAAGATGACCTGAAAATTTGGCTTTTAAACAACATTACTGATTTGTTAGTTGATGAAAATACTAAGTCGGAGGAGCGTAAAGTTTTGCTTAATGCTAAGCACCAACTTGAAAATGGCGAATCCGCAAATTACGTTTGCAACTTGGTTCGCGTTGGTCTTGATCCATTAAGTTGGCAAAGTAAATTGTCTAACGGCGTGATGAAATTCCACCAAGCAATTGTTTCTGATGCTCGTCCTGTCTCACACCAAGCAGGCGCATTAGGTGGTGCTGCTCTTGGCCTGGCTTTTAGTAGCATCGGCAGAAGATAATTAATTGATAATAATTCAGAGAGCTATTAAACTTAAATGAGTTTAGTAGCTTTTTTATTTTTTGAGGAAAATTAGATGAGTAACAAAAATTCACAAAATCAATTTTCAGCTTGGCGCTTAATTCTCTCGATGGTCATTGCCTGGGTAATAACATTCTTTGCAATGTGGGCTGCCCGCGGTTTCGGTCAAGACTTTTTTATCATGCCCCGTTTTGCCTTTGTTTTGGTTTTATCTGTAGCCGGTGCAATCATTATTGGCCCAGCGATCTATGGCCTTTTATACATTGGCAGGAAAAAGTAAGCAATAAAAAATGATTGACAAATCCTCTAATAGATATTAGTGTATTAGTTAAGTGGTACAGAAGAAATAACTAATATGACGGAGGTGCAATCATGCTTTATCTTTTATATATTTTTGTTGGTTTGTTAATTATTTTTGGTGTGAACTTGATGATCACAGGATTGTTGGCAGTGCATGATATGTACACTCGTCGCGATGATGAAGAGCCAACCTTTGATACATTTAATGAAAAACGCCCGAAAATCCCCGTATTTTAATGCGGGGATGGATAGGGCCAAGCTGACCTAGCAGTCAGCTTTTTTTATTCTAAAAATAGAGACATATGTTCGCTTATCCTGTAAAATATAAATATCTAATCTATGAGGAGGTGAAATACATGAAAAGAATGAGCAGTTTAGCCTATCATTTTGGCGTTAAGCTTCGCTTTTATCCTAGTTCTAAGCAAAAGAAAATCATTAAACTAAACTATGATGCGCAGCGCTTTGTCTACAACTCTTATGTAGGACGCAATCGAAGCAATTATCATGCTAAGCACTACTTAGCTGTTAGACAATATCAAGCAATGCCTTTTGCCTTTTCTATTCTTAATAATTATGAGACTAGGTTGGCAGAAGAAGTAGTCACTAATAGCGAACTATTGGATAAGCCAAGGAATATTCGTGATACTTATAGCTTTTTGCGTGTTAAAGAAATTGATAGCCTCGCTATTGCCAACGCCATTCAAAATTATCAGAAAGCTTGGAACAACTATCGCAAGATTGGTTATGGAATTCCGACTTTTCACAAAAAACGCAGCGACTGGTCATATCAGACTAACTGTCAATATCCTAAGCAGTCAGAAGCCTATCTTGATAACGGGACAGCTAGATTTATTGATGCTAAACATATTAAATTGCCTAAGCTGGGAATTGTCCGCATTGCTGGTTTTAGAAAACTGATTA
>NZ_CDLD01000038.1:0-147957 GCF_001006945.1 Lactobacillus sp. OTU4228 | reverse complement strand
CAGAATCCTAAAATAAAAAAAGCAGCCTAGAAAGGCTGCAGTCCGTTAGCAACTCGCGGACTTAAAAGGCTTTGGTAATTAGACGACCTCTATCGGCAATAGTCAAAAGACTATTGCTGGTAAGTCAAGTCCGTATCTAAGCAAGTTGGTGTTCTGGTTAGCGCAAGCTAACGAGCCACTAAGCCCTAGACTTCAGTCTAGGGTAGTTGACAAAGTATTTTGCCAAAAATAATAATATTCCGACAAAAATGTCAGACATATTCAATTAGACTTATCAGCTAGCAAATTTGCTAGCTTTTTTCGTTGCTTGAAAGACAGTTGTATAAACTTATTGTGTTAAAATTGAAAGCGAATACATAGCTTTGATTTAAATAGAGGTAAATTATGGTTAACAAACTTATCAATTTTATTCAAGACGGGCAAAAACTTACTGTAAATTATGACAACAAGCCGTTGATTTTGACGGTGATCACGCCAGAAATCGTGCGTGTCTTTCAAGATCGCGGCAACGCCAGCAACTCTTATGCTATTGATGGCGATAAATCAATCAAGACTGACTTTAAAGTTAAGGAAAAAGATGGCCACGTCGAATTATCAACGGCTAAACTTACCGTTAAGATCTACGATGACGAGAAGATCGATGTCTACGATGAAAAGGGCAATCCATTAATTCTCGATTATCGTAAGAAGCGTACGCCAATCGATCGTCAAATGGACGAGGAACATCTGAAATTGGCGGAATCCGAAGGCCATGACGTTAAGAATTTGCTTGGTGCACACGACAAGGATTACTACGAAATTGTTAAGTCACTTGCAGACGATGAACAATTCTACGGCTTGGGCGACAAGACGGGCTTTATTAACAAGCGTCACTATGCTTATGACAACTGGAACACCGATAATCCAGACCCACAAGTCGAAAGCTTTACGCGTTTGTACAAGTCAATTCCGATCTTGCTTGGTCTGAAAAATAAGCACCCATACGGAATTTTCTTTGACAATACTTACCGCAACCACATCGATTTAGGTAAGGAAAGCAATGACTATTACTACTACTCTGCAGTTGACGGCAACATCGACTACTACATCATTGGTGGTGATTCACTCAAGGAAGTTATTACCAACTACACTTATTTGACGGGCCGTGTGCCAATGCCTCAAAAGTGGACTTTAGGCTACCAACAATCACGTTGGGGCTATAGTGTCAGCCAAAAGCAAGTTGAGAAGATTGCGGAAAACTTGCGTAAGTATGACTTGCCATGCGACGTTTTGCACCTGGATATCGACTACATGAATGGCTACCGCGTCTTCACTTGGAGAAAAGATACTTATGAAAAGCCGGCTGATTTTGTTAAAAAGATGCGCAAGCTTGGCTTCAGAATTATCACAATTATCGATCCCGGCGTGAAGAAAGATGATCATGATTACAAGATCTACCAAGAAGGAATTGAAAAGGGCTACTTTGTAAAGGCTCCAGATGGCACTGTCTATGTAAACCAAGTTTGGCCTGGCGATTCTGTCTTCCCAGACTTTGGCCGTAAAGAAGTACGTAAGTGGTGGGCTAG
Organism: Lactobacillus sp. OTU4228; assembly: GCF_001006945.1. NCBI lineage: Bacteria > Bacillati > Bacillota > Bacilli > Lactobacillales > Lactobacillaceae > Lactobacillus > Lactobacillus sp. OTU4228. The sequence goes on along the minus strand of NZ_CDLD01000038.1, from coordinate 146,392 downwards.
AAACTGCAAGTACCTAGTCGACCTCGGCGTTTCAGGTATCTGGGATGACATGAACGAACCTGCATCTTTCAAGGGTGAAATTCCAGACAATATCGTCTTCCATAACGAGGAAGAAGCTTCAACTCATAAGAAGATGCATAACGTTTATGGCCACAACATGGCTAAGGCAACTTATGAAGGTTTGAAGAAATATTCGGGCAAGCGTCCATTTGTCATTACGCGTGCAGCATATGCAGGAACACAAAAGTTTTCCACAGTTTGGACTGGTGACAACCAAAGTTTATGGACACATGTCCAAATGATGATTCCGCAATTATGTAACTTGGGGATGAGTGGCTTTAGCTTTGCCGGAACTGACATCGGTGGTTTTGGCGCAGATACAACTCCAGAATTGCTTACCCGTTGGATTGAAGGTGCATTATTTAGCCCATTGTACAGAAACCATGCGGCTCTAGGTACCCGCTCACAAGAGCCATGGGTATTTGGCGAACCAACTTTGTCAATTTACCGTAAATACTTGAAGCTTCGTTACCGCTTCATTCCATATCTTTACGATGAATTCTATCGTGAAACTAAGACAGGTTTGCCAATCATGCGTCCACTTGTCTTGAATTATGAAAATGATACACAGGTGTATAACTTGAATGATGAATATATGGTGGGCGAGGACATTTTGGCAGCCCCAGTTGTTCAAGAAGGTCAAACTAAGCGCGCCGTATATTTGCCAAAAGGAAAATGGATTGACTTCTGGAACGGCGTTGAACATGCTGGAAAGACCACGATTTTGGTTGATGCACCAATTGATAAGTTGCCACTGTTTATCAAGAAGAACACTATCTTGCCATGGGGTAAGGAAGTTAGTCACATCTCTGATGAACCAGACGAAAGCATGACCTTTAGATTATTTGGTAAAAGGGGTAAGTACGTTCACTATCAAGATAACGGAACTGACTTCAAGTACCAAAAGGGCGAATACAACTTGTACGAAGTTAAGGTAAATAAGGACGGTAGTGTGAAAGTTAAGCTTGAAAAGCACGGCTTTGGTCCTGTATATCGCAGAATTACGGTTCAATTGCCTAACAAGAAGGTTGTATTTAAGTACAAGAACGGCAAATACGTTATAAAATAGTTGAGATAAGATGAGAAGACCGTGCAGGGATGCACGGTCTTTTTTACTGTATTACGATATATCAGTTGATAGCTATGTTGGAGTATTAATAGTTATGTTACTCTTAATGATTATGATGAGCATTACGGCTTTTTTGATCTGTCGATATGCTAGATTAATTGTTAAGAATATCAAACAAGAAGTTTACTTTGCTATTAGTAATTCGAATTTACTCAAGAAATTACTAATTTCAGTTGCTGGATATACCATTTTTTAATAGTAGATTTTATTATGCTTATGACACATCGCGCTTGGTTCATTAAATACTCGAATAATGTACTTTACCCAAGTAGTGTGACAACTGGATTACTTTTCCTAGCAGTACTATACGTAGTCTACTTGGTATTCAAATACGGAATGAAAGTTCAAGAGGATGCAGATTCGATTATTTAGAAAGGTTGGTATGGATGATTGAGGTAACTCTAAATTTTATGCTCTTGAAGCGAAAGATGTCTTCAAAAGAGCTGGCAGAGAAAGTTGGCATAACGCCGGCTAACCTGTCAATTCTAAAGACAAGGAAGGCGCACGGCGTTCGTTTTGACACATTGAGCAAGATCTGTGAAGTCTTGGATTGCCAGCCAGGGGATTTATTAGTTTATAAAAAAGATGAAGAATAAAATGCCAAATCGGTCCGATAAATGACAGAATTGGACAGTTTTGCCTTTTAAATAAATGATAGGGATATGATTGATTTAGAAAGATGAAAGATTATTTCCAGGGAAATAATCACTAAATTGGAGGAAAGGTCAATGCTGTACTTAATTTATATTGTACTTGGCTTATTGATCGTTTTAGCCGTTAATTGTGCCGTTACAGCATTCTTTGCTGTGCATGATTGGCTAGAGAATAGGGATAGAGATCAATTAAGCTTGGGGATGCATTCAAGAAATACTTCGCCAAGAACAACAATATTCCGACTAAGTTTTCGGATTTGTTTAATTAGAAATGAAAAACAAATTCCTTGAGGTAACCAAAATGAATAACGAAAAATTTGCCCGTGAAAACAAAAGAATTATTAAGGGCATGGGACTAGGCGTGTTAGTTGGACCGCTTATTTTACTGGCTTTAATGTATCTTAACCATTCAGGTTCACTTGAGATTTATCAGATTATTATTTCCATTGCAGTTGGAATTCCGATGGGTCTGATATTAGGTGCTGTAGTTTCTGCTAGTTTAGCCGTTAATAAGACAGTAGATACAAAGATTCCATGGCAAAAGAAAGTATTGAAGTTAGCTCCTCAAGTTGTTGGCACAGGTTTATTATTTGCCGTGACTGGGGCTGCGATTTCCTTATTATCTAATTGGGGTTCAGTTGATGTGGTAAAAGCAATTTTTTCAAATGAAACTCTAAATTGGTTTATTGAAGGAATATTTTGCGGATTAATCACCATTAGATAGGAAAGTCGAGGGATAGATCATGTTGGAAAAAGCTAAAAGACAATGTGCTGTGATTTTTTCTGTTATTACTATCTTGTTGATCTGGGTAAGTTACACGGGTATCAGATATTTTAAGATGAGAAAAGTAAAATGAACAATATAATTATGATAATCGCCATAGTAATTGCGCTAACTTGGTTATCTACTATTCCCCAGGTAATGCGACACAAAACATCAGATGGTTATCAACTAGGATTTACCAGGAAATCTACTAAGGTATATTCTCATTTTTCGTAAGCATATTGGCGTCAATTGTTGCTGAATATTTTGGATCTATGCAGTATTTTTATTTAAAGGTTAAAAAAGCATCGAATCAATTTCAAAGTTGATTCGATGTTTTTCATTAAGAATCGTAGTCGTTTTCTTAGTCAAAATACTTAAAATGATAAAGAATGAAGGTGAATTTTTGAATAATTTCCAACCGAGTCATACCTTGATTAATAAATTAACTACTATTTATCAGCTATATGGTGAAACTAGTAACTTTGAAAAATATTATCGTAAAGAATTAGAAAAACTAGCCAATGTAGCTAAAATTAAAAGTACAGATGCTTCTAACCGAATTGAAGGTATTTATACCTCAGATTCACGGTTGAATAAGATTATATCTGACAAGGTAGAGCCACGTGATCGTGATGAACGTAAAATTGCAGGTTACCGCGATGTGCTAAGTTTAATTCACGAAAATTATCGTTACATGTCAATTACTAAGAATACTATCTTAAGCATGCACAATATGTTGTTCAAGTATGCCGGCGATTCCTGGGGCGGGCATTTTAAAGATATCAATAATAAAATTATTGCTAAATATGCAGACGGACATGAAGAGGTTAGATTTAATCCACCAGGTGCTTTTTTAGTGCCAGAATTAATTGACGGACTTTGCAAACAATATAATGAAGCCTTTGAGCGTGAAGAAATTTCACCATTAGTTTTATCGGCGGCATTCGTTTTTGATTTCGTTTCAATTCACCCATTCCGTGACGGAAACGGTAGAATGTCACGTTTACTTATGCTATTAACGATGTATCGCTAGTGGGTAAGTATATCAGTTTAGAAAGAATCATCGAAGATAGTAAAGAGAGCTATTATGATGTCTTAGATGCAAGCTCTGTTGGTTGGAATGAAAATCAAAATGACTATGCACCGTTTGTTAATTATTATTTGGGTGTAGTAGTAAAAGCATATCGTGATTTAATTGAAAGAATTGGCTTGGTTCATAATCACAAAGAGCTGAAAGCAGATAAATTGATTCTAAAGACTTTACAACAACAACTTCGTCCGCTTTCTCGTGCTGAACTTGTGGAATTGATTCCACAGTATAGTCAGACAACGATTCAACGTAATTTAAAGCAATTAAGAGATGAAAAAAAGATCCAATCAGTTGGAAAAGGGAAAAATACTAAATACGTTCTTAGTCAAAACACCCAAAATGACTAAGAATAATTCCAAATGACGAAGAAAAGATGTCGTTTCAATCAAAAAACAACATCTTTTTTGCATATAAATGGATTTTATTGAACGATAATAAATAAAATTGACGCTTTTTGAAGAAAAATGATTGATTTTGGAGGAGAAAGCGAATACAATATTTATCGAGGTGAGAAATAATGCTGACACAAGAACGCCAAAGCTTAATTGAAGATTACGTTAATCAGCACGAATTGTGCCGCGTTAGCGAGTTATGCGATTTAACTGATACATCTGAATCAACTATCCGTCGTGATCTGATTCAAATGGAGAAGAATGGCATCCTCAAGCGAGTTCATGGCGGTGCCCAATCAGTAAAGAATTTCTCGCGTGATGTTTCCCAGAACGTCCGCTTTAGTTTGAATCATGAAGTGAAGATTTCTATTGCTAAATACGCAGCAGAACACTTCGTTCACCAAGGTGATAACGTCTTTATCGATGCAGGAACAACAACCTATGAGATGGTTCCATTTCTAGCTGATATTCCTAACGTAAAGATCATCACCAACGGAGTTGAAACGGCGTTATGCAGTTTAAATCATGGAATCAAGACTTTCCTAATCGGCGGCGAGGTCAAAGACGACACGCATGCCGTGATTGGTCAAACTGCTTTGAGTCAAATTAAGGCGATGAATTTCTCAGCTAGTTTTGTCGGAGCTAACGGAATCGAAGCCAACGGCAATTTAACCACGCCAGATCCCGAAGAAGCCGCAGTCAAGACAGCCGAGATTAAGCAAGCTAGACATGCTTATGTTTTAGCCGATAACACTAAGATTGGCGAACGGAACTTTGCCGTATTCGCTAATACTAAAGACGTTGTTGTGGTAACAAATAAGCTTAAACCAAGTCAAAAAAAGGCATTACCTGCCGATATAAACCTAGAGGAGGCAAAATAAGATGATTTACACAGTAACTGTTAACCCAGCTCTTGACTATGTTCTTCAATTAGAAAAAGTCAACCGCGGGGAAGTTAACAGAACTAACAATGATTCATTTTTAGCAGGGGGTAAAGGAATTAACGTTTCTCAAATCCTTAACCAATTGAACGTTGACAACACTGCATGGGGCTTTGTTGGTGGCTTCACCGGTAAGGAATTGGTTCGTCAATTGAACCAAAAGAGAATCGAAAGTGACTTCGTTACTATTTCAGACAACACTCGTGTGAATGTTAAGATCCACGCAGAAAAGGAAACTGAAATTAACGCAGCTGGTCCAAACATTACTGACCAAGAAATCACTGCTTTCAAGGATCGTTTGAACGACTTGAAGAAGGGTGACATCGTAGTAATGAGTGGTTCACTTACTCCAAGTCTTCCAACTGATTTCTACCAATCACTTCTTCCAACTATTAAGGAAGCTGGTGCTGACTTCGTAGTTGATACTACTGGTCAAGCTCTTCTTGATACCTTGGAATACAAGCCATTAGTAATTAAACCAAACCACCACGAATTAGCTGACTTGTTCGGCGTAACTTTTGATTCAAGCGATGTAATGCTTGAATACGCACAAAAGTTGCTTGACAAGGGTGCTCAAAACGTAATGGTTTCAATGGCCGGCGAAGGTGGCTTTCTCTTGACTCAAGACCACGTATACCACGCCAAGGGTGCTGTTGGTACTGCTGTTAACTCAGTTGGTGCCGGCGACTCAATGATTGCTGGTTTCGTTGGTACTTACTACAAGACTGGCGATCCTAAGGAAGGCTTCAGAATTGGTATGGCTTGTGGTGCTGCTACTGCCTTTACTAAGGACATCGCAGTTAAGAGCCAAATCGATGCAGTATTGCCACAAATTAAGGTTGAACAAATTTCTTAATTTTTAAATGAGAGGAATGAAATATGAGAATTAAGGACATTTTAAGCCCTGAATCCATGATTATGGAGCTTAAGGCTACCAACAAAGAAGATGCCATTAAAGAAATGGCAGACCTTGAAGTTGCAACCGATATCGTTAATGACGAAGATGCATTTATCAAGTCCATCTGGGACCGTGAAAATGAATCAACTACTGGTATCGGCGGCGGAATTGCGATGCCACACGCACGTAACAAGTCAATCAACAAGGCTCGTGTATTATTTGCCAAGAGTAAGGAAGGTATTGACTACAACTCACTTGATGGTCAACCAGTTCACTTATTCTTCATGATCACTGCACCAGCTGGTGCTGATAACACTCACCTTCAAGCTTTAGCAAAACTTTCAGGTTTGTTAATTGATCCAGACTTAGTTGAAAAACTTAAGGCTACTAAGACTCCTGAAGAAGTTATCGATCTTTTCGAAAAGGCTGAAGCTAAGAAGGACGAAGAAGACAAGAAGGCAGCTGAAGCTAAGAAGGCTAAGGAAGCTGCTAAGGCAGAAGGTAAGAACGACGATGACGACAACAAGCCATTAATCGTTGGTGTTACTGCATGTATTAACGGTATTGCCCACACTTACATGGCTCAAGAAGCCTTGATTAAGGAAGGTAAGAAGCGCGGTATCGAAGTTAGAATTGAAACTAACGGTTCAGAAGGTGTTAAGGACAAGTTAACTCCTGATGAAATCAAGCGTGCTAAAGGTGTCATCATTGCTTCTGATAAGAAAGTTGACATGCCACGTTTTGACGGCAAGCCTTTAGTCAACCGTCCAGTTGTTGATGGTATCAACAAGCCAGGCGAATTGATCGATGACATTATGGATGGCAAGGCAGATGTTTACCACGCAAGTGCATCTGACAAGTCAGAAGAATCATCATCAAGCACTGAAAAGCCAGGCGTATGGGCAGGTATTTACAAGAACTTAATGAACGGTATTAGCCACATGCTTCCATTCGTTATCGGTGGTGGTATCTTAATGGCTATCTCCTTCATCGTAGAAAACTACGGTGGTGGTGCAAAGACTCCTGCATTTATCTTCTTGAACAACGCAGGTAACTTAGCCTTCGCCTTCATGGTTCCAGTTCTTTCAGCTTACATCGCTGAATCAATCGGTGACTTGCCAGCATTGATGCCAGGTTTCGTTGGTGGTTACATGGCTTCTATTGCTAACGGTCAATTCCAAGTTAACGTTCAAGCTCACGCAACTTCACCAGCTGGATTCTTAGGTGGTATTGCCGCTGGTTTCATCGCTGGTTACTTAATGGTTGGCTTGAAGAAGTTATTTGCTAACTTACCTCACTCAGTTGAAGGTATGAAGCCAATGTTGTTCTACCCAATTTTGGGATTGCTCTTCATTGCAGCAATTATGTTCTACATCATTAACCCAATCTTCAGTGGGATCAACTTTGCAATTACCCACTTCTTGAACAGCATGGGTACTGGTAACTTAGTACTTCTTACTACTATCTTGGCAGGTATGATGTCAATCGATATGGGTGGTCCTTTCAATAAGGCTGCATATGTCTTTGCATCAGGTGCGTTTGCTAACGACCCACACTCAACTACTGCTGCTATCTTAATGGCTGCCGTAATGGTTGGTGGTATGGTTCCTCCATTTGCTACTGCTATTGGTACTACATTCTTCAAGAACAAGTACACTCAAGAAGAACGTCGTGCAGGTGTATCTAACTGGGTATTAGGATTCTCATTCATTACTGAAGGTGCTATTCCATTTGCCGCAGCTGACCCAGGTCGTGTAATTCCATCATGTATCATCGGTTCAGCCGTTGGTGGTGCCTTAGTTGGTTTGTGGCACGTTGGTGTCCCAGCTCCTCACGGTGGTCTGTGGGTATCACCACTTGCTGGTAACATCGGTGGTCCAAGCCATATCTTGTTATACTTCTTAGCAACTATCATTGGTTCAATCGTAGCAGGTTTAATCATGAGTTTCTGGAAGAAGAACATTAAAGAAGATCCTAACGAATAATATTATTAGAAAAAATATATAAAATAAATAGTTAAATAATCTAAGTTATTATATATATTTTTTTAACAAAAGGTGTAAAAAACGTATTATAATAAAAGCATCTTGATGATCTCTACTTAAATCAGGATACTCTGTTATGTTTTGCGCTACCCGAGTGGGTAGCGTTTTTTGTTGTCAAATCTAAAAGGACACCCTCGTGCGAGAGCGTCCTTTCTTTATAATTTCTGATTAATACTAGATACTTGTGATTTAACTTTGTGGTAGATAATTGCCCAAATAATTAAATAACCAATTATATAAACGAATGTAAAAATGAGTAGAGGAATGAACTGCGCTTTTATCCAATTGTTAATTAGGTAAATGATTAGGTAGTCCAAGTAGATGACGATTGCATCAATTAATGTGGCGACGCCTAATGAAATTTTTTCTACGTTGAAAATAGCACTTATTCCCCCGGCAATAAAAGCTAGGATCAAACTTGAAATGATGTTGAGATTTACTTGCGATGTGGGAATGCTAATAATTATGCCTGAAAGCTGCAAGCCCAGATAAATTGAAACCAAAATTAATGGGCCAAAGCCAGCGGCGATCATACCACGGAGGGCGAAGTCTTTAACAAACTTTTTCATAGATCATCAAGCTCCTTTCTGATTTTGGCGAAGCATCTGCGTGAGACATAGTCGGTTAGACCATTTTTCATGATAATGTTTATGCCAGCCATTTGTGTTTCCGCAAAACGGCTAATTTGATAGCGATTGGCGATGCTTGACTTATTAATCCGCCAAAAATGTTTTGGTAATTCATTAACTAATTGATAAATTCTCTTTTTGATACGGTATTGCTTCTGATTATTGCAAATAGCGTAAGTTTTATCGTCGATAATCGTGATCAGGGCTATGTCGTCAAGCGATAAAGTAATTGCGTCCTTATCGTCGTAAACGAGTAATTGATTGGAATTGCCGTTGGTTAAGACGAAGTCTTTAAGTTCTTTGGTAAAGTCATTTTCTTGATGAACTTGTGCTTGGACAAATTCATCTTTTTTGGGATTGATTAGTAGTTTGAATTTCATCTTTATCGCTTCCTTTCACTAAGAAGTATACGGTAATTGACGATAGATTACTTGTTTTCCAAGGTTATCGGTTGAAAAGGGCAGATAATCGGTAAAATAAAGATTATAATAGATTAAGACTAACGATAGGTGGAAAAGAAATTGAACGATCAGATTATTCGAATTACTAGAGCGCTGAATCATCCAATTCGTATTCAAATTCTTTATTATTTGAATGACCACAAGGAAAGCAGCGTGAATAACTTAGTCAAACAATTCGACGTCAGCCAGCCGGCAATTTCACGGCATCTAAGAATTTTAGAAGAAGCAAGATTGGTAAAAAGCAAGCGTGTCAAGCAAGAGAAGTACTATCAATTGTTTGACAACCACATCATTAAGATTCTGGATGTTTTGAGACAACACGCTAATGGTGAGTTTTAGTTTGACAAGCATATAAAAATATGTTTATATAATGATGTAATTCTAGAAAAGGCATTTAAATTATTTCAGCAAATTTTTTAAAGACTTAAATAAAAGCGATAGCATCAGGGTTAATGAACCTTGGTGCTATTTGTCTATCTGTAAATATATTGACACACCATAAAATCTAGCTTATGCTTACTTTAAATCAGAAAACTTGCTGAAATTCTGATTTAAATGCTTTTTTGTTATGGAGGTTTTATGCAAAAATCTAGAATTACAAAACATATTTTTATTTTGGGCTTACTGAGTGTAGTGATGCTACTGCTTTCTGCATGCTCAAGTAGCCAAAAGTCTACAAGTAGTGATAAGGTATCGATCGTTGCGTCTACTAACGTTTATGCCGATATTGCCAAAAATGTGGCAGGCAAGTACGGAAACGTGCAAGCTGTGATCAAGAACAGCGCAACTGATCCGCATGATTTCGAACCAACTACGGCTGATGCCAAGGAATTATCCAAGGCCAACATTATTGTGGCAAACGGCCTAGGCTACGATGACTGGATGAATAAATTAGCTAGTTCAGTTAACAAAAAGCCAGTTTTAGTGGGTGAAGATTTGATGCACCTTAAGAAGGGTGACAACCCCCATATTTGGTACAATTTAGATATGCCAACTAAGTACGTGAACTATTTAGTTAAGCGCTTGTCCAAGTTGCAACCAAGTCATGCGGCTTACTTTAAGGCTAATGGTAAAAAATACCTAGCAAAGATTGCGCAAATTAAGCAGCTTGCTAAATCAGACAAAAAGGACGGCAAGCCAGTTTACGTTAGTGAGCCTGTCTTTGACTATGCTTTGCAAGAAGCCGGCTACAAGATCGGTGACAAGGACTTTGAAAAAGCCGTGCAAAATGGTACTGATCCCAGTCCTAAGACTATCAACAAAATGACTAAAGAAATTGAAGATAAGAAGATCGCTTTCTTCGTTAATAACACGCAAGCAAGCAGTTCAACTGTGAAGACTTTTGTTAAATTGGCCAAAAAGAACAATGTGCCAGTGCTCAGCGTGCGCGAAACAATTCCGAACAACACAACTTACTTGGATTGGATGAAAGAAAATTATCAGAATTTAGCTAATATTAGTAAGCAATAAATGAGCTAATTTAGCGAGTAAAGGGGATGCTAAATTGATCTTAGATGTGAATGACCTTTCAATGAGATTTGATACAAAGACCGTCTTTCAAGATTTGAATTTCAAGCTTGAAGATGGTTCAATGACTGCTCTGCTTGGTCCAAACGGAACAGGAAAAACTACTTTGATTAAGATTTTGATGGGGATGCTTACACCAACAGGCGGTAGCTATAAATTCTCATCAGACGTCAAGCTTGGCTATGTTCCACAATTTAGAAATATTGACTCAGAATATCCTCTTTCAATTCGTGCCTTTATCGAATTGAACGCTCCACTTTTTAAGACTAAAAAAGTAAAAGAGCAAATCGATCGTCAAATTACTGAGACGCATTTGGACAAAATTCAAAATACGCGCATGGGTGAAGCTTCAGGTGGGCAAAAACAACGTGCCTACTTGGCGCAAGCGCTACTCGACCGTCCTAACATGATTATCCTGGATGAAGCGACAGCGAGCCTGGATCCGGCTGCTAAGGAAGAATTAATGGGCCTGATCAAACACTTGAATCAGGAACACAAGATTACTGTGCTATTTGTAACGCACGATATACCGCTGGCTAAAAAGTACATGAGCGATTATCTGTACTTAAACAAGGGGACGATCAGACAAGGAAAGATGAAAGACTTTAAGGAGGATTTTGAATGATGCTTCAATATGAATTCATGCGTTATGCCTTCTTAGCAAGTACTTTTATTGCGATCACCTGTGGTGTGGTTGGCGTGTACGTTGTAGCGCGTAGTTATGCGTTCTTAGCTCACACCTTGTCAGAAATCGGTTTTGCCGGTGCTGCCTTTGCGGTGTTTATCGGTATTGCGCCGTTATGGGGGATGCTTTTGTTCACCTTGCTTGGTGCGATCAGTGTTGGCGAATTGTCCATGCACAGCGATCAAAAGGAATCATCAATTAGTGCGATTTCAGCACTATTTATTGGACTAGGCGTTTTATTCCTGGCGATTTCTGGTTCCAATAGCCGTTACGCTACGAACATCTTGTTCGGTAGTATCATCGGTGTAGATCGACAAGGTGTAACCCAATTGGTTATCTTGTCCGTCATCGTTTTGTTGATGATCCTTTTGTTGCAACGGAGTTTGAACTTCGATTCCTTTGACCATATCGGCGCTGCTGCGCACGGTATTCATACCGGTTTTGTTGGCATCGTCTTCTTGGTTGCAATGGCTATGTCTGTTGCAATTGGTGCGCAGATCGTTGGTTCATTGCTAGTATTCATTTTGTTAACACTGCCATCATCGACGGCGCGTTATATCGGTAAAACGATCCCCGCAATGATCGGCTGGTCAATCGGCTTTGCATTAATCGGTGTATGGGCCGGACTTTACTTGGGCTTTATTACTAATTGGCCAGTTACCTTCTTCATTGCTACGATTGAAGTTGTGATTTACTTGGTTGCTTACATGGTTCACGTCATTAAGCACCGTTAAAAAATAGAATCAAAATTATCAAAACGCATTAAGGAACGATTTTCCTTGATGCGTTTTTTGGTGCTAAAATCGAAACTGTTTGATAAGGGGGAGATCTTGAATGAAAAAGTGGATTGCGATAATTGTAGCAAGTATCGCGGGAAGCTTCAGTACTTCTGCTTACACGAGCTACTACATCAACAATACGGATAAAATTGGGGTTCAACCAGGTGGTGCCAACTTAGGGTTAGATGGTCCTAAGAAATATAAGTCTAAGGCCGAATTGATTAAAAAGTATGCACCTTACAAGAATGACGTTGACCAAATTTTGCAAGGCTTGGAATACAACAAGGCACAAATGAAACAAATTTCTAAAAAATTGAATAAACAAGCAGAAGAGGAAACCAACAAGTAAAATGAATAAAGTAAGAAAAATCTGTCTAATCATAGTTGCTTGCGTTTTAGTGATTGCAGCAGGAGTCGTGGTATATCTCACTGTTCAAAGTGGAAAATCATCGAACTCTGCTTCTGAAGTTGCCACAAGTAAAAATAAGCATAAAGGTTCAAGCACTAGTTCTTCATCTTTATCACAATCATCAAGTAGCGAAGAAAGCAGCAGTGATGATCAAAGCAGTAAATTTGCGCAATCAGGTTGGAGCAGTGATCAAGAAGCCCAACTTGCAAGCTTCATGAACCGATTTGGTACCAAAATGAAGCAAAAATACAAGGAATATAACGGCCAAGAATCAATTGAAACTTTAGCTGGTGAAAAATATCCGGACGACTTTAATAACCGGACTTTTAAGATGTATTCCGATAATAGCAAGAAGACAGAGACAATCAACATCGGCTGGGATCCATCTTTGAAGAAGGACTATGATTACCACGTCGTTTCGATCTTCAACTGCAATGTTGGCAATCCTGAATAACATATTACTTATTTGTTCAGCGTTCATGATGGCCAACCAGTTGCTTTAGTTGATCAAACCACTAATGGTTCTGACTGCATGGTCAAGGGAACAGCCAACCAAGAAGTTAGAACCGCATTTGCTAATATTTTTGAAGGCAATAATTAAAAAATAGAAAATACAAAAAATAACCAGACTGAATCTCCAGCCTGGTTATTTTAATTTAGATTGGGAAAATTATTCGTAGATTTCTTCGATATCAATATCTACAACGTAAGCAGCAGGTGCGCCGCCTTCAGTTGCGATCCTCTTTTGGTAATCGTCATCTTCGTGAATGTGAGCAGTACCCTTGATACGAACGTTGGTGTGTGATGGAACGTCAGCAACCACAACAGCAGCCTTAGAACCGTTCTTCAAGTCTTCGTATGCATGTGCCTTGGTCTTTTCAAGGTATTGTAAGTGACCGTTATCAAGCACCTTCATTGATTGCTTAGGACCAACTTGTGGTTCACCGTTCTTGTCAACGGTTGAAAGGTAAGCTAAGTGGGTCTTGAAGAATTCGATTTGTTCGTCAGTAAGTTTAGTTGCGTCTAATTTTTTCATGTTGTGCCTCCTGTATTTGACTTATTGCCTATAGTATAAGAGCAATTTAAACTAAAAGAATTGACATAGGTCAAGAAAAAGCAATTTTTTCTATCAATAATCTGTATTATAGAAAGATGCATACAGAAAGTCTATGAAAACGCATTAAAAAAACTGCTCTATTCCGAGGAGCAGTTTCAAAAATGATGTGAGAAATTTTACTTTCCATTAAATGTTATATATTTTGTGAGCTAAACTTGCAAGCAAAACTTTTATAAATTGCAATAATTCGTCAAAATGAGTTTCAAATTTTTATTTTTTGTTCAAAAATGATTAAATATATTATTAGAGAATTTTTTGATGGAGATATACGATGTGGATTAAATTTGCAATAGCATTGATACCAATTATCTGGCTGATCATTTCGCTGGGCGTAATGCGTATGTCTGCGGCTCGTGCTTGTATAATTGGACTTGTTTTAACGGTTTTATTGGCAATCTTTAGCTTTAAGTTGTCTGTACCGAATACGCTGACGGCAGCCCTAGAAGGAATCATCATGGGTATCTGGCCGATCATGTTCGTAATCGTGGCAGCGTTATTTGCGTACAATGTGACGACTGAATCAGGCGGGATGAAGACCATCCAGGACATGTTAGCCGCTATTTCTACTGACAAGCGAATCATTGTCTTGATCATTGCTTGGGGCTTTGGTGGTTTCTTGGAGTCAATCGCTGGCTTTGGTACCGCTGTTGCAATTTCTGCGGGGATTTTAATTTCGTTCGGCTTAGAACCAATTCAGGCTTCTGTCATCAGTTTAATTGCCAACACGACAGCTACTGCCTACGGTGCAATTGGTTTGCCTATTTTGACATTAGGTGAAGTAACCAACTTGAATCAAGTGTCATTATCTTTCCTTGTTTCACTGCAGTTATGCATCTTAGTAGTACTTGTGCCATTTATCTTGGTAATTTTAACCGGTGGTGGTTTAAAAGCAATTAAAGGCGTTGGCTTTATTACCTTGATGTCAGGATTGGGCATGGCTATTCCCCAGGTAATTGCGGCTAGATTCGTTGGTGCGGAACTTCCTGCAATCGCCGGTTCAATCTGCTCTACTGCCGTAACTATTTGGTTAACTAAGTGGCATAAGGATGAAAAAGAGTCAGAGGTTGAAAGACCTGATAATAAGACATTGCTTAAAGCATGCTCTACTTTTATTTTGATCTTTATCTTCGTAATTTTGGCATCTTCGCTTGTTCCACCAGTTAACAACTTATTGAACAAGGCAACCACAAACTTGGTTGTTTACACTGGTAAGAACCCTAACACACTTTCAATTAGCTGGCTTTCATCACCAGGTACATTGATTTTGATTGCTACTCTTATTGGTGGCACGATTCAAGGCGTTAGCTTCAAACGCATGATGCAAATCTTAGGTAAATCAATCAAGGCCGTAGGCATGACCACAGTTACGGTTTGTGCGATTGTTGGTCTTGCCAAGGTGATGGTTTACGCTGGTATGACTGATGCTTTAGCTGTAGCTTTGGTTAGCTTGCTTGGCCCAGTTTACCCATTGTTTGCGCCACTTATTGGTGCTCTTGGAACATTCCTTACTGGTTCTGCAACTTCTGCCAACGTATTGTTTGGTAACTTGCAACTATCGGCAGCGACTGACTTGGGCGTAAATAAGTACTGGGTTGTTGCTTCGAACATGACTGGTGCGACAGCAGGGATGCTTTCACCACAGAACATTGCGGTAGCGACCGGTGCAATTCACCGCGAAGGTGACGAAGGTGGAATTCTGAAGGAAACTGTCAAATGGGGTAGCCTGTACTTGGTTGTCTGCTGTGTGTTCTTGTACATTACGGGATTACTGACAGGTATGATTTAAAGTTAGAAAAATAAAAAATGAAGGATCTGCTATGATGGCAGATTCTTTTTTGATACAATGATTTGGATTTAATTGGAGAAAGAAAAACAAAAAGAGGGAAGATATGAAAAACGCCACTATTTAGCCTTGGCCGATCAAATTGATTTTAATGATCAAAAGCAGACTAAAACTGTTTTAGTTAAAATGATCTGGCTCGAAATTATTTTGCAAATCTGCTATCAAGCTTATCCATTTGTGACCAAATATCTTATTGGAAATAGGGTACTGAAGGATGTATTTGTAGCTATTTACTTAATTGTTTTTACAATGGCTGCATTGCATTTTGGACTCACAACTAAGGTATTTGATAAACGAGTAAAAACACATAGGGCTGTTAAAGTTCTGACGGCTGTTTACTTTGTGCTTCTGGGATTAATGGTAGTAATGAATATCTTCACCCATAGCATGGTTTTCAAATTACCAGGACATAAAATTGTATCTATTGCATTGATTGCCTTATCTGCTGCAATTTGTTCAGTGCTATTTGGATTGTTTCATTTGATTAATTTATTCCATCAGCCACTCGTTTCCACAATTGGACAAATAATTTTTGCAATGGCACTTGGCTTTATACTCAGCTATTTGCGTATTCTTTCAAATGGAATAATATTCGGTATAATTGTGCACTTCTTGCAGGATTGTTCTCCTCAGGTGGCAAGCTCAAATACGGGAAATTCAAACATTGCCTTTGTTTCAGCAGTGTATATTCCAGTAAGTATTTTTATGATGATTTGTACTTATCTGTTTAATCGTCAATTGAATAAAAAATAAATAAAAGGCTCTTTGTTAATGCTGTAGGCATTTTCAAAGAGTCTTTTTAGTAATCTTCTTTTAACCATTTCTCTATTTTTTGAGGTGTATCTAATTTTTATACGGGTATATTTGATATTAATTTTTGTAACTTTACTTCATCTTTTGCACGTTGAATAGATTCTTTTGAAAAATCAGACATTAGGATCAAATTATCGTGATAATTTAGGTCATCAGATTGAGAACATTGTCTTTATTGAACTTCTTCGCAGAGGCTACAATGTTGACGTAGGCGATTATTCTGGTAAGAAGATCGATTTTGTTGCCAGCAAAGGTAATGAAATTAAGTATTATCAGGTAACAGAACATTTACCAGAAGGGAGTACGCGTGAAACTGATAATTTACGCTATATTCCTGATGGATATCAAAAGACAGTATTATCATTGTCACAGTTTGATGAAGGAACGGTTGATGGTATAGCTGTAAAATATTTGATCGATTGGTTATTAGAAGAATAAATAAAAAGATGATAGTTTCACGTGAAACATATCATCTTTTTTGCTATTAATATTTACTTTTCAATCAAGCTTTCAAATTCGTTCAAACGCTTTTCAAAAGTCTTGAAGGCATCTTCCAAGTAGTCAGGCTTAGTCATATCAACACCAGCATGCTTCATGATTTCAGTTGGATAATCACTTGAACCTGCCTTAAGGAAGCCAAGGTATGCCTCTCTATCAGCGTCAGTACCATGAACCACCTTGTTAGCCAAAGCTGTTGCAGCCGCAAAACCAGTCGCATATTGGTAAACGTAGAAGTTGTAGTAGAAGTGTGGAATACGTGACCATTCAAGCGCAATGTCGCCGCCTGGTTCAACGCTATCACCGTAGTAGTGTTGGTTAAGTTGACCATAAACGTCATCCAAAGTGTCGGCAGTAAGTGGTTCACCCTTAGCGTCAGCTTCATGGATAAATTGTTCAAATACGGCAAATTGAGTTTGACGGAACAAAGTACCCTTAAATGAATCAAGGTAGTAGTTCAAGATAAAGGCACGCGTCTTAGGATCAGTGATGTGGTCCAAGAAGTATTCAGTCAAAATGTTTTCGTTAGTGGTTGAAGCAATTTCAGCTACGAAAATTGGGTAGTCACCATAAACGTAAGGTTGGGTGTTACGAGTGTACCAAGAGTGAACTGAGTGACCAGTTTCGTGCACTAATGTGTAAAGTGAATCAACGTTGTCTTCCCAGTTCAAAAGTTCATATGGATCAGTATCGTAGGCACCACCAGAGTAGGCACCAGTGACCTTGTTCTTTGATTCCACAACGTCGATGACGCGGTTGTTAAAAATGTAATCGACGTGCTTCAAGTAGTCTTCACCAAGTGGAGCGAGTGCCTTCTTAGCAACTTCTTTTGCTTCTCCGAAGTTATAGGAAAGAGCAGGTTTACCAGTTAGTGGCACATACATGTCCCACATTTGTAAATCTTTGAGTCTTAAAATCTTCTTACGTAGCGCAACATAACGGTGGAGTAAATCAAGGTGAGAATCAACTTCTTGAATTAAAGTGTCGTAAACCTTGGTAGGTACGTTGTTTTCAGACAATGCAGCTTCGCGAGCTGAGTCATACTTGTGCACCTTAGCGTTATAGTTGTGCTTCTTTACCACGCCAGAAAGCGTAGAAGCAAGTGAGTTTTGGAATTGGCCATAAGCGGCGTAAAGTGTGTCAAAGGCGCCTTTTCTGACGTCACGGTTTTGTGATTGGATCAAAAGTGAGTATAAACCGTCAGACAATTGTTCCATGTTGCCGTCTTCGTCTTGCACGTAGCCGTATTCCATGTCGGAGTTGGTTAAAACGTTAAAGGTATTTTCTGAAACACCCATTGCGTCACTAGCGTCAGCGATGATCTTTTCTTCTTCAGCTGGCAAAGTGTGAGGACGCTTGTTGGTGATCGTTTCAAGGTAGTGCTCGTAGTTCTTTAAGCGAGGTTCGTCCTTTTTAAATTGGGCTAACTTGTCGCTAGGGATGCTCAAGATCTCAGGGCTAATAAAACTAGTGACAGCTTCGAATTGGTTAGCCAAAGTTTGCACGCGGCTAACGTAGCCTAAATAGTGTGAGTTAGAAGTATCAACGTCACTAGACATAGTGGCATAAACGTAGATGTTTTCGACATCGCGTTTAACTGCCAAGATCTTGGTTAAGCCTTCGTACAAATCTTTACCAGACTTAGTCAAAGTACCTTTCAATGCTCCCAGCTTTTCAACATCGTCTTTTGCTTTGTCAAAAGCTGCTTCCCAGTCTTCATCTGTCTTAAAAATTCTGGTTAAGTCCCATTTCAAATTTTCAGGGACTTCATTTCTTGTTGGAATTGCCATAAATTCTTCCTCCGTTGTTTCAATTTGTTTACATATTAACTTGTTGTACAACTGAACACAAAAAATAAGTTATTATTAATTATCGATATTTTTATTTTATCTAGAGATTAAAAGTGATACAAATTAACTTGTATTAATTTTGAAGGGAAACGATATCAAGAATGGATCCAAATTCCAAACGCCGGGAAGGTTATCGCAATAAATCTACTGCGCTTAACCTTCACCGCAACCATGCTATTGCAGCAGATAGTTCTTCATATAAACCGGGTAATATGTTTGCTCGATTCATAGGATTAGTTGCTTTAGTAGCAGTCTGCTTGGGTGTAGCCTGGGCAGCGCATATGTATTTTACGATTCATAGTGCAATTGATGGCAAGGGTGGCGGCCCAATCGCTAACTCAGCCAAGATTGTAAATAAACAACCAATTTCAGTTTTAGTTTTAGGGGTTGACCAAGGGATCGAAGGTCGTCATGACCGAGGAAATTCCGATACTTTGATTTTGGCAACGGCTAATCCGCAAAAGAACACAGCTACAATGACCTCAATCCCACGTGATACCTTGACCGATATTAAAGGAGACCCAGGCAATAAGTACTTTATGTTTAGGGTGAATTCAGCCTATGAAATCGGTGGTAGTGCGGCCAGCGTCAAGACCGTTAAGAGTATGTTGAATGTGCCAATTGATTATTATGTTGAAGTTAACATGAAGGCGCTGCGCAGCTTAGTTAATGCGGTCGGTGGTGTTGATGTTAACGTGCCATTTGACTTCTCATACGACTGGTGCGACTTCCATAAGGGTAAGCAACACTTGAACGGCCGACACGCCGTAGCTTATGTTCGAATGAGAAAAGAGGACCCACGTGGTGACTACGGTAGACAACTTCGTCAACGGCAGGTAATCACAGCGATTGCCCACAAGGCGATGTCAGTGAACACCATTAGTAACTACCGTAAGTTGGTGGATATCTTTAATAAATATGTCAAAACCAACTTGTCGTTCAACGATATGCTTAGCTTAGCGCTGAACTACCGCGGCTGCATGGATAACCTGAAGAGTGGCTACATTCAAGGCCACGATGCCTGGATCGATGGTGCCGCAATTCAAGTAGCTTCAACTGAAGAATTGCAAAAGACTTCTAACAAGCTTAGAAGAAATCTAGGCTTGGAAACTCAAACGTTGAACAATGAAGAAACACGTCAAAATGAACTAAATGAACAAAATAACGACATCAAATGGGACGATCCGGCGGCGTTTACTAATTACCGGATTTATGATCAAAATGAAAATAAAGCGGTAACTGATTCAAACTCTGGCTATGGTGAAAATAGTAATAGTTCATCGTCATCAAGTTCGTCGAGTTCAAGCAGCAGTACGTGGAAATTTCACTGGTAAAAAATTAACAGCATCCCCAAGGGATGCTGTTTTTTGCGCTAAAATAAAAATAGGGAGTGAAAAAAGATGATAGGAACAATCATTAACACAATTGCATTACTCGTCGGCACGTCCATTGGCTGCCTGCTCAAGAAAGGCTTAAACAAAGGTTTCGAAGACGTTTTATTCATCGCAATGGGTCTAGCTGCACTCGGTATCGGCTGGGAAAATGTCACCAACAATATGCCAAAAAGCCACTATCCCGTTTTGTTCATTGTCAGTCTAGCGCTAGGTGGCATTGCTGGTACTGCACTCGATATCGCTGGCCATTTTGATCGTTTAGTCGACAGGGTTGGTAAGTCTAACCTAGGCAAAGGTCTAGCTACCGAGATTTTACTGTGCTGTATCGGCGCTTTATCGATCGTTGGACCCGTTATGGCGGCAGTCAAAGGTGATAACACCATGCTTTACACCAATGCTATGATGGACTTCGTAACGTCGATGGTCTTCGGTGCTAGCTTCGGTTGGGGGATGCTGCTGGTTGCACCGGTACTTTTCTGCTGGCAGGGCAGCATTTATCTCGTAGCCAAATTCCTATCGGCTAGTTTCTTCACCGGCCCACTTGTAGCCGAGATTTCGATCGTCGGTGGTTTCTTAATCGCCTGCTCAGGCTTAGCCCTATTAAAAATCCGCGACGTCAAAACGTTGAACTTTTTGCCATCGCTACTTGTTCCGCTTATCTTTTTTATAATTAAAGATCTGACTGGCTGGTTTTAGTCGGATTTATTTTTCTAAAAATCTGACCATCGTCACTGCCATGAATCAGCTTAGGTCGAACGCCCATCAACTTGAAATCAGCGTGTTCAGCAACGCGGCTGCTTGAGCCATTTTGTACGGCAGCAATCAAATCCACATACTGCAAATTTAACTCGTGAAAAGCGTATTGGCATAGTTCTGTAACGCTGCGTGTAACGATACCGTTGCCTTGGAACTTGCTGGAGAGCCAGTAGCCAATCTCGCCTTTTTTATTTTTGACTAAATTATGCAGATCGATCATGCCGGCAGGTTGGCCGTTAACCAAAATTGTGAGCACGATCATGCGCTGATTGATCATGTCTTCTTGGATCTTTTTAATAAAAGCAGCTTCATCTAAAGGAGACTTCATCTGGTAAGCCCAAGGCAGCCACTTGCCGATGCTGGCCCGATCATCTGCGATAGCATGATAAAGATCGACTGCCTGCCAAGCTTGCGGCATAGCAAGACTAATTTTAAAGTCGTCAATATTAAAGTGAATCAATGAAAAGTAATAATGTGTTTTTTCTTGGGTCATAGTTCAATCTTTCTACAAAAATAATGTTACAGAGATTATACTTAATCTATCATTAGTTGCAAAGCCTACTAATTTTTGATAAGTTCAATAAAGTTATAGTGTCTCAATAAAAGAAGGGAAAAATTATGCAAAAAAAAGAAAGTATCTTTCCAGTTATCTACGGGATAATTTCCGCACTCATTTCTTTTATCGCCGTCGTTTTTATTTGTTTGCATACGTTTAAATTAAACTTACAGCTGGCAATCATCGTCGCTGGAATTTTTGCGATTTTTTTCTTCGGCCTGTCTTACTTTAGAGGACATGCATCAGTCGAAATTAAGCGAATAGTTTACAAATATAAGCTGACCGACCAAGAAGTAGCCAAGATTACGGGTATGAAGGCAAGCGACTTTCCAATCTATCACGATCGCTTGCAATTGATCTTGCCTAAGAGATACTGGCCAAGAGTTCTTGATGCGTTACAAAAATATGAAAAAGAACGCGAATCGGCTGAGGAATAAGAGGGAAAATGAGTTTATTAACTGTTAAAGACTTAAGTCAAAGTTTTATCGATAAAACTTTATACGAAGATGCCAACTTTGTTTTAAATAAAGAAGACCACATGGGGGTTACCGGTCAAAACGGGGTAGGTAAATCTACTTTAATCAAGATTTTAACTGGCGAGATCATCCCTGATGAGGGGCAAGTTAAGTGGCAAAACAAGATTGATGTCGGTTACTTGGATCAATACGCTAAACTGGCACCGGGTGTCACCATCCGCGGTTTTTTGCGGACCGCATTTGATGATTTATACAAAAAAGAAAAGGAATTAAACGAGCTCTACACCAAATACGCCGAAAATGGCGATGATGCTTTGCTTGAAAAGGCAGGGAAGATTCAAACCTACCTTGAAGAAAACAATTTCTACAACATCGACACCGAAATTGAACAAGTTGCCGCTGGTTTAGGTTTAGCCGACCTCGGTTATGACCACGATGTTTCTAAATTATCTGGTGGTCAACGTTCTAAGATTATTTTGGCTAAGCTTCTTTTGCAAAGCCCAGACGTTTTGGTTCTAGACGAACCAACCAACTACCTTGACGTGTCCCACATCGACTGGCTGGTTGACTACTTGAACAACTTCTCAGGTGCCTTCATCGTTGTCAGCCACGATTACGACTTTTTAGGCCGCATCACCAACTGTATTATCGACATCGACTTTGGTACGATTACGCGTTATACAGGTGCTTTGAAGCAGGCTTTGCGTCAAAAGGCAGCTAACCGTGAAACCTACCTTAAGGCTTATGCCAACCAGCAACGTAAGATTGCCAAGACTGAGGCCTATATCCGTAAAAATAAGGCAGGTACGCGTGCTAAGAGTGCCAAGTCACGTGAAAAGCAACTGGCTAGAATGGACGTTTTGACGCCACCTAAGAACAACCGTCGTGCTAAATTCGAATTTCCATATGTGGCTACGGCTTCTAATTTGCTTTTGCAAACGCAAGATTTGGTTATTGGTTACGACCATGCTTTGGTTAAATCAGCCTTCAACTTCTCAGTTGGTGGGGATGAAAAAGTAGCCATCACCGGTTTTAACGGAATCGGTAAAACTACCTTGCTTAAGACGCTTTTGGGTCAATTAAAGCCAATCTATGGGTCATACGAATTATCCGTTACGGCTAAATTGGCCTACTTCAAGCAGGATTTGACCTGGCCAAACAACAACATGACACCACTACAATTCTTGCAAGAAGAATTCGAACGCAAGAAGCCAAAGGAATTGCGTCAAGCGTTAGCTCGTATGGGCCTAACCGCGCAGCAAGCGATGAGTCCGTTAAAGGAACTTTCTGGTGGGGAACAAGAAAAAGTAAAATTGGCTAAGATGCAATTTGAACCAGCCAACTTGCTCTTCCTTGATGAACCAACTAACCACTTGGATAATGACACCAAAGACGCCTTGCGCAAGGCAATCATGAACTTCCCAGGTGGTGTAATTATCGTTAGCCACGAGCGCGACTTTTTCCGTGGTGATTGGGTAGATAAAACAATCGATATTGAAACAATGAATTGAGGCTGAGACTATGTCCGACAAAAAGGATACTCAATTTTACCAAGAAGTGTTAGACATTTGTCTAACGGCTGGCCGACTCATGATTGAAGGCGGAAGCGAAATGTATCGTGTTGAAGACACGATGCTGCGAATTGCGAGAAACGCGGGCATTGAAGATCCACGTGTCTTTGCGACGCCCACCTGTGTGTTCATGAGTCTTGATGGTGGCGATTTATCGCAGATGAAGCAGATTCGCGATCGGAACATCAATTTGGAATTGGTGGACCGGGTCAATAATTTGTCGCGTAAGTTTGCAGCTAAGAAAATTAATCTGCAAGAATTGCGCCAGCAGATTATTCAGGTCGCCAATGCGCCATCTTTTCCGATGTGGATGCAGGTCGTAGGAGCTGCGGTTCTTAGTGCGACCTTGATGGTGCTCTTTTTGGACGACTACGATTGGATCGATTTCCCGGGGGCAGCCTTGGTTGGTGCGGTCGGTTTCTGGGCTTACTGCGAGTTTAAAAAGTACACCAAGATCCGCTTTTTGTCGGAATTAGTCGCTGCAATGGTCATGGGTCTTCTTGCAATCGGACTGAATTATCTCGACCATGAAATGATCATCGACCACATTTTGATCGGGGCCCTGATGACCTTGGTGCCGGGCCTGGCTTTAACCAACGCCTTGCGTGACCTTTTTATGGGTGACCTGCTTTCAGGGATCGTGAGAATGTTCGAAGCAGCGCTGAGTGCCTTAGCCCTTGGCGGTGGTGTCGGTTTAGTGCTGAAGTTTGTGGGGGCTTAAAAAATGCCATTTTGGTTAGAGATCGTAATTAATGTCGTATTTTCTTATTTAGCCTCTGCGGGCTTTGCCTTAACCATTAACGTACCGCACCGTGCACTGAATTTTTCAGGGATTAGCGGAGTAGTGGCCTGGATGGCTTATTGGTTCTGCTTTCGTGCCGGGATGGGCAGAATGTTGTCGAATCTGCTCGGAGCCTTTTTGATCGGTATCTTGAGTCTGTTTTTTGCGCGGATTAAAAAGTGTCCGGTAACGGTGTTTAACATTCCAGCGTTGGTGCCGCTGGTGCCGGGGATGCCCGCTTATCAAGCAGTGCGTGCCTTCATAGTAGGCGACTATCTTCACGGTCAAGAATTGATCTTGCGGGTAGCCATCGTTACAGGTGCAATCGGGATTGGCTTCTTGCTTTCAACGATGTGTATTGAAGCTTTTTATAAAATAAAAAATGGTCATTTAAAGAAACTGCAGCTGTACATGAAAAAGAAAAGGTAGTATACTTTCCAGTTGACGAGTCGATTAATGAACGCGAGATGCGTATATTTATGAGATAGAGGACATCCGCCTTAAGTGGCAGACGCGGGAAGCGTCGATGTTGGGCACACTGATGTGAACAGTTTAATGCCCACATATGCTTATGCATGTGCCTTGAGTAAAAAGGACCAAGCTTTTGCTTGGCCCTTTTTGTATTATCTAATATATAAAGCTTGCCTTCCTTGCTGGTTGTAGCTAGCTTGCAAGTTCTTCCAATTAACAGGCTGATTCTTATAGCCATAAGGGTTGTTCACGTAGACAACTTTTTTCGGCTTACTATAGCCAGTAATCACGCAAGCGTGCGAAGATGGTGTAACGTTTACTTTGCCCGTATTGGTATCCCACGTTTGCATATTGTTAACCTTGTTAAAAGTGGTCGTGGTGATGATCATGACAGGGTGACCGGTTGAAACTAGCTTGAGCAGGCTCAAAAAATCGCTCCCTGTGATGTTTTCGATGTGGCTAGTATATTTACGCGCAACGTTGTAAAGCGGCTCGTTATAAACACACCAGCCGGCGTTGGCGATCGTCATATGACCGACGAATCCCTGGTGTGGATTGCCGCGGTATTTGCCACCATCGGTAAAGGAATCGACGTGCTGGATCGTTTCAGCTAGTTCATTTTTCGAAACCTTGATGCCATAGTAATTCATCAACATCGACAAGCTGGTAACCTCGCAGCCATTAGGCAGATCCGGCATTTGATTTTCGAGCGGAACGTTTAATTTTTGTTCCTGCTTCATGGTCATCCAGTTGATTTCATCGTTAATTTTATTTTTGTTAAAAAGATAAATAGCACCTATAATAAGAATTATTGCTGCTGGAATAATCCAAAATAGGTTTTTAAGATTAAATTTTTTCTTGTGCATGATTCTTATTCTAGCAAAATCCCATTAAAAAGATGACAAAAAAATTTTTTGTAGTATGTTGATAGTAAGACAAACAAAAAAAGGATAGTTTATTTTGAAGATTAATTTAAAAGATTTAAACGATAAAATTGAAAACCAAGACTACATTCAAGATCTTGAAACAGTAAAATACGCCGACATCAGTAAATCTAAAAGTAAAATCAAGCCTTACGCCAAAAAGATGGTCAAGGAAGTCGTAGCTGCATTCAAGCATGATTCATTAGTACAAACGCAACTGGCAGTAACCGGTCAACGTCCCGTTACTTTTGCACTTGAAACTAACATCATCAACTTGCCATATGCCAATTATAAAAAGGTGGCTAACTTCTTTGAAGAAGGCCAAGAATATGGCTTGAACGTCTATTTTGAAACACGTTCAGAATACGTTAACGTTTCTCACTTCAGAATCGATCAATTGGCAACTGAAGAAGAAATCGAACAAGACTCTGACGCAGTAGTTGATAAGTTGGTTGACGCTATCGTTGAAAAGATAAAGGTAGTGCGAGAATACAAGAAGCCTGAAAAGAAGACTGAAAGTAAGGCTAAAACTACCAAGACCACTACTAAGAAAAAGACAACGACCAAGAAGAAAGCTACAACTAAAAAGAAGTAGCGACAAAAATACCCAGGAATTTGTTCCTGGGCTTTTTCATTACTTAATTTCTTTGAATTTTGTTAGTGAATGATTATTGGTGTAGAAGAAGAAGTCTTCAAAGACTGCACTCTTGATTACACCTTTTTCACATCTTCATTAGTACCACTGAATTCTAGTAAATATAAAATGGGCACTTCCAAAGTTACTGCGATCTTCTTAGCGGTTTGAGCGAAAAGGTCGTTGAAGTTTCGGTTGCCACAACCAATAATTCCTATTAAGTTTTTCTTGTTGTCTTTATATGTTAAAAAATCAACGACAGAGTCCATCATGAAGCCCAGTTATTGAATAAAATGCAATTGCTACCATATTTTTCCCTAATAAATCTAATGTACCTATGAGTATCGTCTCACCTGTAAGCAAAGTATTCAATGTATCTGCTATTCAAATTTTTAATAAATTCCCCTATAATTAAAAGCAAGGAGGACGACGCAATGTTTAGTTGGAACATTATTGGGATCTTGATTTGGGTCGCAATTATTCTTTATTTAGTTTTTATCGTCCAGAATATCCGTCAACGGCGGATCAAGATGATTATCAAACAGCATAAACGCTTTACTTGGCCAAACTTTTTAATTAACGTAGTTGAAGTTGTTGTATTGCTAGTGGCAGCTGGCTGGATGTTCAATCAGACTTTTATGGACAATCCGGATTTGGAAGATGCTAACCGCATTACTTCAACCATTAAGTATGAACCATTGATTATGAGAACTGGTTCGGGCAATTCAAGCTACGTAACCATCAACTCTGATAAGAGAAAGAACGGTTCACAGACATATACTTTCTATCGTGCAGGAAGCAAGATTACGGCATCAAGTGACTATGCTTCAATTGCATACGGCAACACTGCACTTGATGTGGATGCCGAGAAGATCCCTTACGTTAAGAAGGATCTGACGAAGATGGATAAGAAATACCAACGTGCTTATGTTGCTATTTATACGGCATTTTATAAGAAAAACTGGCAAAACGGGATAGGGATGCACGCAGGGCATTTAGCTACGCGCTACTACTTGATCCGTGTACCAGATCAGAGCTTTATTAAGCAAAAATAGGCAAAAGAAAAACTAGATCAGTTAATTCTGATCTAGTTTATTTTTTTAGTCTTCTTTTTTAATCTCACCGAGCATCCCGCCTTCGACAAAGGCCAAGATAAAGCTGGCGGTTAAGAAGTCCATCACGTTGCCTGAAAGAAATGCCGCCAAGAGCATGAAGGCAATGGACAAAAGCATCGAACTAATGAGGTATGTCCGCAGTTGTTTATTTATTAGCCACTTGATCAAAGCATAGAGCATGATCACGACGTAAGGACCGATAAACAGTAGCATGCCGACCCAGCCAAGGGAATAGACCTGACTGGTAAAATCACGCTCTAGATTGAAGATATTGGTTTCTCTGGTATAAGAAATACCGAATACCTTGTCGAGCTTATTATTGTTAGTTTTAATCACCTGATCCAGCATCGCCTTTTCGACGTGGCGGTTTTGCATCCGTGAAGTGCCTGGTTCGTTCATGATCTTGAGCCAGAATTCTGGATCGTATTTATATGGATAGCTCTTGGTGACAAACTTTTTGTTTAAAGCATAATCTTGATAGTGCTCGCCAATGAAGTTAGTCAAAAATTCCTTGCGCTTTTGACCACTAGGATACTTCTTAAGGCCTTCAGCCAATTCTTCTTTAGCTTGGGTCAAACTGTTGTCGGATTGTTGAGCCAAGTATTTTTCGTAGTTGTAACGTTGAATGGCTGGGCCAAAGGGGATGATTGCAAGAGTTCCGGCTTCCATGAGCAGTGCAACAACGATTGCTTTCCCATTTTTCTTTACATCTTTAACAATGTACAAATGGAAAACATAGAGCAGAACGCCTGCGATAATACCGCCGATTAAACCGATCAAGGCAACCTTCGTTCCCAATTCGATCATGGCTAAAGCTTGGACTACGTTCAACGTAATAGTCTTCCAATTGAAGTGGCTGAACATGAAGTAGAGCATGAGCGGTACAAGCATAAACAATACGGCCGAAACCATGTTGGCAAAGTTGAAGAAGCCCTTCGAAGCCATATGCGAGTAGCCGATATTTGGATTAACGAACCATTCGAAGATATTGGCACTGATAAAGCCTGTTTCATAGCTTCTCAGCGAGATTACGAAGAGATTGCTGATGACGATCGTGAATGAGAAAAGTCCGCTGATTCCTTCGATTACGTGTCTAAATTGCTCTCTGGTAAATTCGAGTTCTTTGGTAAAGAAAATTACCAAGAGGGGCAAAACCATTCTAATTAAATAGAAGATTTCGCTGACGGTTGAGTAATTATAATCGTTGGGGTTTACGCTGTTGAAGTGACGGACGTGAATCAGGTGCAGAATCGAGTAGACAATCAATAATGCTAGATAAACGATCAACCATTTTTCTTGTCCCAGTTTTTGCCAGTTTTGCTTTTGACTGAAAAACATGCAGAAGATGACAAAAACAGCCAGGATTCTAATAATTGTTGGCAAAGTGAATGGCAAGACGTCAGCCAATTTGCCGTTGTAGAACCAGTACAAGTCCAAAAATGGTTGAATCAAAATGAACCAAAAGAGGACGGTTCTTGTTTTTTCCTTCATTTTTTCTCCCTTGTAAATTAAATTTCTTCCTAATTTTAGGCAAAAAAGGATCCTACGTAAATAAACACGTAGGATCTTTTTTACAAATTTGAATTATTTCTTGTCTTTAGAAGACTTCTTGTCGTCCTTCTTGGCAATCTTTTCTACCTTAACTTCGTTAGTTGAAGCAGTCTTACTGTTCTTGACAGTACGAGCAACCTTTAAGTTCTTGAAGTTGACTACGATTTTGTTGTTCAAGTCGCTGACTGAAGTTGCGTCAACGGGATCGTATGAAGTGATAGCTAAGAGTGCAGAGTTTTCGTAAATTTTTTCAACTTTGCCTTGGAATGGCTTTTTAAGTTCTTCTTCTGACTTAGCGCCAACGATTGCGCCTACTTTTACGTCTGCTTTTTTCATTATTTATATTTTCCTTTCCAAATGAAAAGTCTTAGTCTTTTTTGACAGTAGAATGTTAATATATAAAAGCAACATTTTCAAGTGGGGGATATTCTTTTGAAAAAAATAATTTTAATTGCAGGACCAAGTGGTGCTGGCAAGACGACCATTTCCGATTATTTAAATGAAAAATATGACATTCCGCGCGTTTTAACGCATACCACACGGCCAATGCGTGTCGGCGAAAAGCAGAATGTGTCATATCACTTTGAAACAGATGATTCATTTAAGAAATTACACTTCTTTGAACATGTAAAATACGGTTCATATCAGTATGGTTCAAGTCGTGAAGCATTAAACCTCGCTTGGAAAAAACACGATCTGGTGTCATTAATCGTCGATATTCAAGGCGTATATTCTTACATTAAACAATTAGGTGACAAAGTTTATTTCTTATATGTCACAACTTCGACTAAAGAAGAGCTAAAAGAGCGGCTGCTCAAGCGTGGCGATGATCCTGAGAAGATTAAGGAACGCCTTAGTGGTAGCGAATTAAACTTGCTTCCAGCAGATTTGAAACAATACGCTCATGTAATTGTTAACGATAATCTTAACAAAACTAAAGAAACGTTAAACTCAATCATATCAAGGCTTGAGGAAGACTAGGCACTCCGTTTTTTACAGATCATTTCTCCTTTTGCAATGTTTCTTAACGTGATGGTAGTTCTTTTGAAACATTCATGTAACATTCGGGCGTTATTATATAAAACGTCAGTTGATCCAAGAGATCACTAAATAAACGAATTTAAAAACTAAGAATAAAAAATAATTTTTAAGGAGAAATAAATTTTGAGTTTTAAACGTACTTTGGTTAAATACACAGCAGCTTTATCAATTTTCTTTACAGGTCTTGCAACTGTTAATGTTCCTGCAGCAACTGTTCACGCTGACGACATTAACACTACTACTGTAAACACTAACGATTCTCTTTCTGATATCGAAACAACTACTCCAGCCGATTCTTCAGTTAAGAAGACTTCAGCAGCTGACCAAAAACGTGGCGCAGTTGTTAAGCTCGCTAAGAAGCAAGTTGGCAAGCCTTACATCTGGGGT
Source organism: Lactobacillus sp. OTU4228 (assembly GCF_001006945.1). Lineage (NCBI taxonomy): Bacteria > Bacillati > Bacillota > Bacilli > Lactobacillales > Lactobacillaceae > Lactobacillus > Lactobacillus sp. OTU4228. The sequence goes on along the minus strand of NZ_CDLD01000038.1, from coordinate 116,151 downwards.
GCAACTGGTCCTTCAGGTTTCGATTGCTCAGGTTTAACTACTTACGTTTTCAAGAACGCAATTAACAAGACTTTGCCAAGAACTACTTACGGCCAAATCACTTTAGGTAAGGCAGTATCACTTTCAACTAAGAAGCTTAAGAAGGGTGACTTGTTATTCTGGGGTAACTCACACGTAGCTATCTACATTGGTAATGGTAAGTATGTTCACGCTCCAGCTCCTGGTCAAAACGTTAAGATCCAAACTTTAGGTTCATTCATGCCATCATCAGCTAAGCGTGTTATCGACTAAAACAAAATAAAAAATATATTTCTCAAAAAATTATAGAAAGAAGAGTTGGATTTTTTATCCAACTCTTTTTTTGTGTAAATTTTCGAAAACGCTTTTTTTATTAAGTTAGTATTACCTTTGTAACAGTTCTGTAACATAAGGACATTATTATAGAGCTTGTAGATTAATTAAAGAAGTTTAAAGATTTTCCGAAAAAACGCATTTTCGTTACCAAAACTAAAAGATCTGACAACTTAAGTAAAAACTAACAGACATATATAGGAGCATTTGATGAATATTAAGAGCAATTTTGTAAAAGTTACTGCAGCAGCTGCTTTAACTCTGACCGGTGTAGCTACAGTAAGTGCTGTTAAGCCAGAATCAACTACTGCTAAAGTTCAAGCTGCTACCACTAAAGTAAAGATCAACTACGTTCCAGGTTACGGTATAAATATCTGGGATAACTACAACGGTGGTCACTTCACAGGTCAACGTGCACAACACGGCACCACTTGGAATGTCCTTGATCAAAAGACTGACAAGAAGGGACGCGTTTGGTACCAAGTTGGTCAAAACCAATGGATCATGGCTCAATACACCACTCCAGCTGGTAATACAGTAACTAAGAATACTACAACTCAAGCTACTGCAACAGCTGCTAAGCCAAAGAAGGCTAAGAAGTCAGTTCAAGCAACCGGCGATGTATCAGCTATTGTTACTTTAGCTGAAGCACAACTTGGTAAGAATTACGTATGGGGCGGTACCGGTGCTAACGGTTTTGACTGTTCAGGTCTTACCTCATATGTTTACTCAAAGGCTGCTGGTGTGAACATCGGTAGAACTACTTACGACCAAGTTAAGCAAGGTACCTCAGTTTCAATGAAGAACTTACAACCAGGTGACTTGCTTTTCTGGGGCTCCGCAAGTGCTCCATACCACGTAGGTATTTATGTTGGTAACAATCAATACATCCACGCCGCGACTCCAGGTCAAGGCGTTATCAAGCAAAGTTTGAGTGGTTACTTCTACCCAAGCGCAGCTAAGCGTATTTTGAACTAAACGAAAATTGAATAAAAGAATTAAGCGAATCACACGATTTGTGGTTCGTTTTTTTGCGTCTATAAACTTATTTAAATAGTTACATTTGCGATTTTTGATTACACATGTGATAATGAAGACGTTATCAAGTAGTAAAAGTGGGATATTTTTCGCTACCAAGGGGATTGAATTATGTCGAAACATAAATTGTTTAAGTTGGGAGCGGCTGCAGCACTGTCCGTTACAGGCGTTTCTGCAATAACATCACTTAAAACAGTTAGAGCAGCCAATTTTACTGCTGTTAAACGCGTCAAAATTAGCTACTTGCCAGGTAAGAGTCTGAATATTTGGACTAATTATGAAAATGGTAAGTTCATGGGTTACCGCGCAAAGGACGGCTCCGTTTGGAACGTAGCTGAAACTGCGGTCGATAGTAAAGGCAGCCTATGGTACAAGGTGGGTACGCGTGAATGGATTGAAGCGCGTTACACCGTTGATGTCAGTGAGGAAGAACCGGTTAAAACTGCGACTAAGACTACTAAGAAGAAGTCACCAGTTGCTAATTTGGCCAACAAGGTAAAACAGGTTACGCAAAAGAAGAAAACGACTAAGGAAGATAAAGTTAAAAAAGCTAACCAAATCGTTAACGAAACGGTTAAAAAAACGACGGCTAATAAGAAGACCAATACTTCATCAATCCAAGCCTCAAGCAAGGCCGCTTCTATTGTTGCACTTGCAAAAGAGCAAGTGGGTAAGCCTTACGTTTGGGGTGCAACTGGACCAGATAAGTTCGATTGCTCTGGCTTAGTACAATATGTTTATCAACATGCGGCCGGAATCAACTTGCCACGTACGACTTACGATCAAGTTAAGGTAGGTCAGACTGTTCCATTAGATAAATTGCAAGCAGGCGATTTGGTCTTCTGGGGTTCTGAAACGGCTCCATATCACGTTGCGATTTATATTGGTAATAATCAATATGTTAATTCCGCAACGCCAGATCAAGGTACGATTTTGCAAAATATGTCGAGTTATTACTATCCTACGATTGCTAAGAGAGTGCTATAGATAATGATGCCATCCAAAAATGGATGGCTTTTTCGTATGGTTTCTAAATTCTTGTAGTAATTGCGAAATCTACAAGAAATTTGTATAACTATAAATATCCAATTAATCATGACTCTCACCTCCGTAAACTCAAAATGTTGGGGGTATATGTCATAAAAGCTCAAAAAGGCAACCGAAATCTCGGCTGCCTTTTTGCATACTATTAACCTTTTTGTCTAAAGAATCTAAACGTGTATGTGTAATACTTGCCAATCTGCACCTTATACTTGTGCGTGTTGACCAGCTTGACCTTGCCCGGACGATACGTGATCGTCGTGGTGTAGCCTTCGCCATAGAACAGCGTCTTGAAGTTGCGCACCTGCGTTGCGCGGTAACGCTTCTTCTTGTTCTTGGTCAAATCCGTAATATAAATCTTCGGCTTGCTCGAGATCCGCTTCGTGGTCGAGTATGACCATGGCGTGTCCTTGCCGACTAATTCATATGGGAAGACCTTCGCAGCTGGATAAACGATGCGTGACTTTACTGGCGCACGCAAGATGTCGTCGGCGAACAGGCCATATTCAACTGAATAAAGCATATCGGTGCTCATGCCGTACGCTGCACCGATTCCCATGCGCGTTGCGCGTGTTGATAAAATTATAGCGCGGTGGCCGATATTGCCGGCACCCGCAATGTTGTTATCTTCGCGCATCAAGTCCGTTACGATCTCGCCGGCTGAGGCGCTATGCGCATCGTCCAAGAAGTTGATGTTGCCTAGCGTAGCGTTCTCGGCGATGCCCCAATCGTTTTCGCTGATGTAGTTGGGACGCAGGTAGTTAATTAAACCGTGCGCTTGTAGGCTGGCACTTGCGTTGACTGCGGCGAGGGATGCAGCACCGATCTGGGCGCTACGGTTAGCGTCATCAGGATTAGCTTCGCTAGGCAGTCCCACCAAATCACGGTAGTAATTAACGTAATCCATCGTGGTTGAAATGTATGCCGGATTCAAGACCCCTGGTGAAAAAGGATTGGCAAAATTTGGTGCTTGCTGGTAAATGCTGTTGCGGTTGTATTGCGCTTTATCCAAATCCTTGTATTTACGTTGGAAATACTTAACCTGCTTAGCCTCAGACTTCGAATACTTCGCTGCTTGAACGGGCTGAGCAGTGAACGCAATGCATTCAACCACTGCAACGATGGCCACCAGCAAATTGTGTTTCTTCATTATATATTACCTATTATTAACCAAATATTTTTCAAAGCGGCTCTGATCATCAGGCGCAATGTTGGCTTCAATGTGGACGCCGTCTTCTTCGTAATTTTCACTCAAAACTTGAGCATTCTCATGCAAATAAGCCAGTTCCTTGCCTGCACTTAATGGGAGGTTCAGGTTGAGCTTCTCGTAGTTGGAGAATACGCGCTTTGTAATCAAATCGGCCAGCAATTTGATCGACTTAGGATCGATTGCGGAATAAAGAATGTCGTTACCTTCGATCTGTGGGTAATTGCGGTCAGTCTTGTCAGCCTTGTTGTAGGCGGTGATCATTGGGATGCCCTTTACGCCGATTTCATCCAAAACGTTCTGTGTAGTGCGGATCATCTGCACCATGTTCGGGTCGGATGCATCGACCACGTTGATTAACAGATCGGCATCTTTGGTTTCTTGTAACGTTGCCTTGAATGATTCAACTAGGTTGTGTGGTAACTTGGAGATAAAACCAACTGTGTCAGACAAAATAAAGCTGAAGTTGTCCTTCAAGTCGATGCGACGCACGCTGGTGTCCAAGGTTGCGAAAAGCATATCCTTAACGAAGACTTGCTTGTCGCTGCCTTCCTTAGAAAATTCGCGGAGCAAACCGTTCATCGTGGTGGACTTGCCGGCGTTGGTGTAGCCGACTAGCGCAACTTTAGGGATGCGGCTTTGGTTACGGCGAGCCGACTTGATCTCTTCTTGACTGGCAACGGCCTTAAGTTCCTTCTTAATAGCGGAAATTTGCTTGCCGATTGTCCGGCGGTTCATTTCCAGCTTACTTTCACCGGCACCACGGTTGGCGAAACCACCACCACGCTGCTGGTCCAAGTTGTTCTCGGAAGGGTGAAGACGTGGCAACTCATATTGCAATCTGGCGAGTTGCACCTGCAGTTTGGCCTGCTTAGTGCGAGCACGACTGGCAAAAATTTCCAAAATTAATTCAGTTCTGTCGATGACCCGCATCTTGGTTAACTTCTCAAGGTTACGGATTTGCACTGGGGTTAATTCATCGTTTAAAACTAAAACCTTGGCCTTCAAGCCTTGGGCCATTGTTCTGATTTCGTTAATCTTGCCGACACCGAAGTAAGTCCCGGCAACGATTGATTCTGCGTTTTGGTAACTTTGTCCCACGACCTCCATGTTGTCAGCTTCAGTTAAGTTGGCCAGTTCAGTCATGTAGTAGTCAAAGTTAGGATCGTTTAAGTTCACACCTGCAATGTAGGCTTTAGTTTTTTTAGGTTGATTATCAATCATGTAAACACCTCTTTTTAAATGTGTAGATAAGTTAATTGTATTACAATAGGCAACTAATTGAAAAAATGTGAATTATTAAGTACATATTATTGCTAATATAATTTGATATCTTTTTTGTAGATATTAATCATTTTGCTGAAGCAAAGAATCGTCTATTGCAGGCAATATTATTTACAAATGATATGTTCATTTGCATGTAAGAAGTTAGTATTACATGTTCAACATAGTTGAAAAAACACGATTATTAACGTGGAAAGCCGTTACAAGCCTGTAAAAAAGCTAGTATCAGTTATATAATAAGAAAGTTGTATAAATAAATAAGGGGATCAAAATGGCAGAAAATAATCAACCAAATAATGATGTACGTCATCACCATCATAGACACCACCGTCATCACCATCGTAAGTTTTGGCGTTGGTTCTGGATTGTGATCGGCGTTATTGTAGTCATTGCACTTTTTGTTTGTGGTATGGTTTATAAGAACTTACGCGATACCACGCAAAATATGTATACTCCCGTTGCTAAGACAACTAAGAGCAACAAGGGACGTAATCTTGATAATTTGCTAGCGCAGAAGAAACCAATCAATATTCTTTTGCTCGGTACTGATACTGGAGCAATGGGACGTAGCTGGAAAGGACGTACTGATACCATCATGATGATGGCAATTAATCCTAAGACTAATAGTACGACAATTGTATCTATTCCACGTGATTCAAATGCAATCTTCCCAGATTTCCCGCAATATGGTGTAACTAAGATTAACTCAGCTTACACACTGGGTGGAGTTGGTGAAACGGTTAAGACGCTTGATAAATACTATAGTGTGCCAATTGACGGTTACATTATGATCAACATGGGTGGCCTTGAGAAGGCAATCAATCAAGTTGGCGGAATTGATGTAACTTCACCATTGACTTTCGATAATATGGGATACCACTTCCAAGAAGGTAAGACCTACCATATGGATGGTAAGAAGGCATTAGCTTTTGCTCAACTTAGACATGGGGATCCACGTCAAGATTATGGTCGTCAAGACCGTGATCGCCGTGTTGTCATGGCACTTCTTAAGAAGTCTATCTCACCTACTACACTACTTAATACTAAATTCTTGAATTCAATCTCAAGTGAAATGCAAACTGACTTGACTATGAATCAAATGTACAAGATCGGGATGGATTATAGAAATGCAACAGATAACTTGTCACAAGATCACGCACAAGGTGTAAGTAAACAAACTCAAAATCCTAAGTTTGGTACGATGGAAATTGAAGTGGTAAGTAGACAAGAAAGACAGAGAGTTTCTGATAAGTTGAGAGCAGCATTAGGTCTTCCTAAGGTAAGAGTTGCTGCTAATAGTGCCAGCTATGTCATGAATCACTAGTATAAGGAAAGAGATATGGAACAAAAACAAGAAAATACAATCGATCTTACCCAATTATTACGCATTTGCCGTAAGCATATCTGGGCATTGATTCTTTGGAGTGTAGGTCTTGCCTTAGTCGGCTGGGGAGTTTCAGAATTTGTAATTTCTCCTAAATATACTTCAACTGCTCAATTATTAGTTAACCAAAAGAGTCGTAACAATGATCCAAACGCAGCTTATGCGACTCAACAAGCTAACATGCAGATGGTTACTACTTATAAAGACATCGTAACAAGTAACAAGATTTTGACAGAAGCCTCTAATCGTTTAGCTAATCCAACTGTTGTTGTGAAAAAGGCACAAAAAGCAGTGTACAGAACTGATGAAAACGGCAGAAGAAGATTAGTGAGAAAAGCTCGCCCAGCTGTAATTGAACGAAGCGGCAAGAGTTATTCAGTTTCTGCAAAAGAACTTGCTAAGAGTATTTCAGTAGGTACCCAACAACAATCACAAGTCTTCTCAATTTCAGCTAAGGCTGATACACCAGCTAAGGCAAAGGCAGAAGTAAATGCAGTAGCTGAAACTTTTAGTAAAGAGATTCCTAATATTATGAGTGTCAATAATGTAACAATTGTGGCAAATGGTACTAATGGTGTTCAATCATCACCTAACGTTAAGCTATTTACCCTAGCCGGCTTCGTAGTTGGTTTAGTATTGAGCTTAGCTGTAGTTATTATTCGTGAAATGAGTAATACTACTGTCCGTGACGATGAATTCTTAACTCGTGAATTAGGCTTAACTAACTTAGGTCAAATTGCTCACTTCCACTTGTCATCTTCATTTACTATTAAAAAGAGTGCAAGTATGACTAATCGTGGACAAACTAAGAGACGTAGAGTATAAGAGTAGGAGGACAAAATGCCATTATTTAAGAAAAAGCGCGGTACAGATGATACCATTAAAAATGGTGCTAAGTTAATCACTGTAGCTAAGCCAAAGAGTCCAATAGCTGAACAATTCCGTACTGTTCGTACTAATATTAACTTTATGGCAGTGGATCATGACATTAAGTCTTTAGCATTTACTTCTGCTAATATTAGTGAAGGTAAGTCTACTGTAGCTGCTAACGTTGCTGTTACTTATGCTCAAGCTGGACGTAAAGTTTTGTTAGTCGATGCTGACTTACGTAGACCCACAGTACATTCAACATTTAACTTAAGTAATCATGTTGGTCTTAGTACAGTTATCTCTTCAACTGCTAAGGAAGTTGATCTTGATAGTGTAGTACAAGAGAGTGGCGTAGATAATCTTTACGTGTTAACGGCTGGTCCGATGCCACCTAATCCAGCAGAACTGATTGGTTCTAAGCGTATGCGTGACTTTGTTAAACTTACCGAAGAACGCTACGATTTGGTTATTATCGACTTGGCTCCTGTTCTTGAAGTATCTGATACACAAGAACTTGCTAGTCACTTAGATGGGGTTGTCTTAGTAGTTCGCCAAGGTAAGACGCAAAAGATGGCCATTAAGCGTGCTGTTGAAATGCTTGAATTTGCAAAGGCACGTATCTTGGGTTACATCATGAATGATGTAAGTTCTGATAATGCGGGTTATGGCTATGGTTACGGATACGGCTATGGTTATGGCTACGGAGAAGAAGATACAAAGAAAAAAGGATTATTCTCTAAGTTTAGGAAGTAATTATGACTTTAGTTGATATTCACTGTCACATTTTGCCAGGGATTGATGATGGATCAAAAGATTGGGAAACATCAATTAAGTTGGCAAGGGATGCTGTCAAAGATGGAATTACTCATGCAGTATGTACGCCGCACACGTTAAATGGTAAATACATTAATCATAAAAAAGACGTGATTCGGTTAACTGAAAATTTCCAAGACATGCTTGATGAAGCAAAGATTCCATTAACAGTATTTCCTGGGCAAGAAGTGCGTATTTCAGGCGATTTGCCTGATGCACTAGATAATGATGACATTCTCTTCTTAGATGAAGAGGGACAATACATGTTATTGGAGTTTCCAAGTGATGATGTACCAACTTATGCTAAAGATATGATCTTTAGCATTCAACAACGTGGTATTACACCAATTGTTGTGCATCCGGAACGTAACAGTAGAATTTTGAAGGAGCCGCACATCTTGCAAGAATTGATTGAGCAAGGATGCTTGGTTCAGATAACGGCTAGTTCATATGTTGGTACGTTCGGTAAAGAAATTGAAAAAATGAGCAAACAATTCATCGAAGCAGGTCAATGTGCTTGCTTTGCTTCAGATGCTCATGATCTGCCCAAAAGGCAATATGAATATAGTGCAGCATTAAAAAAGCTAGGTGAAGAATTCGGCGAAGAACGCGTAAATGAGTTTAAAAATAACGCCCGGGCAATTGTCAATGGTGATAATGTTCAATTAAATTGGCGCCCACTTAAGAAAAGAAAAAATATCTTCCGCTTTTTTAAGATGTAAGCTTTTGCAAACGAGACAAGATAAGAATTAGATATTATAATACTTAACTGAGAGTAAACAAAAAATTTAAATTTATGTTAATAAAGTATAGATATAGAAGGTAAGAATAGGCAATGATGGCGATGGAAAGACTAAAAGTTAATCCTGCAAAGGTCAATGATCGACCTTTTTATCATGTAGTGAAGCGATTATTTGACATCGTTGCTAGTGCATGTGGGTTAATTATTCTGTCTCCATTGTTTTTGTTTTTGGTTATCAAGATCAGAAGTGAAGATGGAGGACCAGCTTTTTATTCGCAAGAGCGAATTGGTAAGAACGAAAAGCCATTCAAAATGTGGAAGTTCCGATCGATGATCGTTGATGCGGATAAGATGCTGGATAAGTTAGAAGATCAGAATGAAATTGATGGGGCTATGTTTAAGATCAAGGATGATCCAAGAGTTACCAAGATTGGACATGTGATTCGTAAATATAGCTTAGATGAATTACCACAATTGTGGAATGTGTTGATTGGCGACATGTCACTAGTTGGTCCACGTCCACCTCTACCATCAGAAGTTGAAGAATACACTAACTACGATAAGCAACGCTTAACCGTAATGCCAGGTTGTACTGGCTTATGGCAAGTAACTCGTAGAAGCGAAGCCGATTTCGACGAAATGGTTTGGCTTGATATTGTGTATATTAACCATTCTGGTGTGTGGGAAGATTTGAAGTTGATAATTAAGACTGTATTAGTTATGATTCATCCGAATGGAGCTTATTAAAGAGTTTTATGAAGATTAAGATTTTAGTTGCTGCTCATAAGAAATTTCCTATGCCAAATGCAGAGGGATACATGCCTATTTTAGTAGGTGCAGCTAGAAATTATAAACCAGGAATTGAATATCAAAGAGACGACGAAGGAGAAAATATATCTTCTAAAAATCCCAATTATAATGAGTTAACTGCTGTATATTGGGCTTGGAAGAATTTAAAAGATGTAGATGCAATAGGTCTTGTTCACTATCGTCGTCTCTTTTTTGATGCTAAGCCATATTCATTAAGTAATGTTCTTAGTATCAAAAAAATAGAAGAATTACTAACTCAATATGATGTAATTCTTCCTAAAAAAAGAAATTATTACATTGAAACAAATTATTCTCATTATATCCATGCACATCATAAGGAACCATTAGACAAAACTAGAGATATAATTGCTCAATATTATCCTAATTATTTGTCTAATTATGACAAAGTAATGCGCAGAACAAAAGCACATATGTTCAATATGTTTATTATGAAGAGAAAAGCTTTTGATTCTTACTGTCAATTTATTTTTGATGTTTTAGAGAAATTAGAGAAAGAAATAGATATTTCTGATTATTCGGTTCAAGAAGCTAGGGTTTTTGGCTACATATCTGAGCTTTTGATGGATGTGTGGCTTGAAACAAATACGTTTAAACTCACAGAAGTAAAATGGGAACAGCTGGGTGGAAAGAAAAACTTACAAAAAGCTGTTTCACTTATTAAAAGAAAAATTGGAATCAAAACAAAGACACATTTTAGTTAAGGGCAAAAATGAAAAAAGCTATTGTAGCCGTACCATATCTTAGCGGTAATGGTGGAACTGAAACAGTAATAAAGAATTTTTATGATGCAATAACAGGAGATTCTCAAGAGCAAAATTTAGATTGGAAATTAATTAGTTTTGGTGGGACAAGATATTCAAATTGGATGAAAGAATGGCCTAAAAAAGTTTATAAATTTTCAAATAAAAGAATAATCCAATTAATATGTTATGTCTTAATAATGCCCTTTTTAATACGAAAAATATTAAGAAAGGAACAACCTGCCTTTTTTATTGCAACAAATCCTATAATTTGGACGTTGGCATTTAAGTTTAAAAAGAGAATATCTCCTAATACTCAAATTATCGCATGGTATCATTATTCGTTTAAAATGAAAAAAGTTAAAAGAAAATATTTAAACTGTGCGGACAAATTTTGGGCAATTAGCAATGGAATACGAAAAGAACTAATTTCTATGGGAATAGTAGATTCAAAAATATATGTTGTTTATAATCCTGTTTCCTTTAATAATATTAATTTAATTCCGCGGAGTCATAGTCAAAATCATTTTATTTATATTGGGCGTATTGATTATTCAGGGCAAAAGAATGTGTCTGAATTGATAGAAGCATTGAATGGTTTAAAAGGAAGTTGGACTTGTGATCTGTATGGTAAAGTAGATGAACATACGCAAGAAAAACTGCTAAAACTTGCTAATAATAATACACGTAATAACCTAAGATTTAGGGGTTTTTATAAAGATGTTTGGTCTCATATCGATAGGGCAGATGCATTAGTTTTAACTTCAAAATTTGAAGGCTTGCCTATGGTTTTGATTGAAGCAACAGTCAGGGGTGTTGCTGTTATTTCGTCTGATTGTCCGACAGGAACAAAAGATATAGTGAATAAAAATAATGGCTGGCTTTATAAGATGGGAAATAAAAAACAATTAACACAAATTTTAAGTGATTTACTTTCTCATAAAAGGAATTTACCAAATAGTGAAAGTGTAAGAAGATCAGCACGCATGTTTGATTATAAGAATTATAGAATTAGAATATTAGAAAGTTTGAGAAGTTAAAAGTAATGGCAAAATCTATATATAAGTTTTGTATATATGCAATTATTTTCTTAAATTTGGGGTTTTTGGATGTTTTTGGGACATTAGATAGACAGGCAATGTTATTGTCTTTAGTATTAGGTTTATTTGCTTTTTTAGTTTATGTATTTGATGAGAATAGAGTAAAAATTCTAAAGGGAAAAGATCTTGTCTTATTTATTTTCTTAATCGTGGGAGTATTTTTCTTTCAGGCTACTCGCATACAGTATCCGGGAATGACAGTTAAAGCTGCTTTCACAACATTTGCTGGGTTACTTTTAGTATTAGCTACTTTTCCAATGTATGAATTATTACAATCACAGTTTCATAAAACTATGAAGTATATAGTGGACATAGGATTTGCAGCTATATTGTTACGTATTATCTTATGGTTTAGTTATAATTTTATACATATTAATTTGGGACCTGGCTTTTTTGAAGGGAGAGAGAACTGGACTCGAAATATATTAGGTTTGAATTTAGTAAGAATCAGTGAGCCATATATTAGTGGTTTTTTATTTATTGTTTGTATTTTAGGTATTTATAATAATGGATTCTTTAAAAAGAAAGTTAACAATATTCTAGGGATAATTTTGTTATATTTCTATGCTATTTTTGTAAGTCAAACTAGAATGCAAATTCTTGTTTATACTGTAATTCTATTTTTAATGATAGTATTTCAAGCCTTTAGTTCAAATCATAAGGGGTTAGCTGTTATTAGTTTACTAATAATGATAATTCTATTTTTATTAAATCGTGGATATATTAGTTCTTTTTTTAATTCATTTGATCCTAATTCAGTAAATGGATATTCAACCACATTGCGTATTAATAGTTTTAATTATTTTATAAATGAATGGCAGAATGGTAATGTATGGCTAGGCTTTGGATTCACGCCTGATAATCATGAAATTGGGTTGAATACATATTGGATTAGTGATTTTGGTATATATATTAATTTGTTTGAATTTGGAATTTTAGGTTTTATCATATTAATTCTTCCAATTTTAAAGGGGATAATAGTTTCTGTTAAACATATTAAGGTAAGCACGTTTGCTGATAACTTATTTATTGGTTTAACTTTATTTTTTATAATATCAATGTCAAATATATATATTTTAAATTTAACAACCATTGTTCCAATTTATATGGGATTAATGTTATTAATAGAAAATAAGAATTTTATATCTAGAAAACAAAATGAAAATATCGATAATTATTCCAATTTTTAATTCAGAAAAATATTTAAAAGAATGTATAAATAGTGTTTTACAGCAAGATTATACTGACTTTGAGATAATATTAATTAATGATGGCTCAAGTGATAATAGTGTAGCTATTTGCGAGGAATATGTTAAAAATTATAAGAATATTAAGTTATATTCTCAAAAAAATCAAGGAGTTTCTTCGGCAAGAAATCTTGGGTTAAATAAAGCTAAAGGGAAGTACATATTTTTTTTAGATAGCGACGATGTAATGTGTAGTAATATGCTATCCTCAATAGATACGTATTTGAATAATAATATAGACTTGCTAGTTGGAAATATAATACATTGGAATACTAAGCGACATAGAGAATACATTGAAACAAATACCAAATTTGTAACTGATTTTAATAATATATATGATATATGTGAAGCATATGCGTTAAAAGAATATCAGATTCCATGGAATCCATATCAATCCATCTGGAAAAAAGAGATTATTGTAGCAAATAATGTATATTTTGACACTAAATTAACGGTAGGAGAAGATTGCGACTTCTTTTTTAATTTTATAAAGTATGTTAAGAAGTTGAAAGTTCTGAATATTAATTTTGTTAAACATAGAGTTGATACAACTGGATCGCTGGTAAAAAGAAAAACGTATCAAAATATTTTTAGTCAATTAATTGTATTTAATAAATTAATAACAGTATTTTCTAATAATGATATTCTAAAAAAATATTTTGCCGATAAATATGTTAGCACAATGTTTCAGATTGAATTGTTGTCAGAACGTAAAGATAAAGAGAGATGCTATCGTTATGTTTATCAAAATATAAATAATTTAGATTATATAAATACAAAAATTCCTAAATATCTTATATTTAGTAAATTAAGAAAAATTATAGGGGTAAAGCGATCTGTAAAAGTATTTAATACTTTGAGAACCGTTGATCATCATTTAAAAAGTAGGGCATTGTAAAGTACGAGTTTATTTTTGGGTGAAATTATTGATTAGTACATATAAATATAGGAACTTAGCATATAATAAATCATTAAAAATTGAGGAAGTTGATAACGGTAGTATTTTACCTTTATATGAAAATAAAGGTGGGGTGGTCAATGAAAAGGGAGATTTTGTTTCTTTGTCATATCATGATGGAGAATGGTTTAAACTAGGAGGAAAATACGATTGTGATAGCTCTTTAGTCAAAGAAAGTAATTTGGAAGTAGTGTATCTAGGTGTGTTTATTCATCAATGGGGACATTTTATTCTAGATTCTTTAAGTAGGGCGTGGATTGTATCACATTTGAAAGATACAAAAAAATACAAGTATGTTTTTTTAAGTGAAAATGATAGTGAAATAAAAGGAAATTACTTAGAGGCTTTAACTCTCTTAGGATTACAAGCATCTCAAATTATAGTTTTAAGTAAACCAACAAAATTTAGAAAAATTATTATTCCACAAATGGCAACAGATAAAAATCATGGATTTAATAAAGAATATCCTATGATTTTTAAAACTATGATAAGAAATGCCGATGTAAAAAGTATATCTGTTCCAGCTAAAGTTTATTTAACACGAACAAATTTAAAAGCAGCACAAAATAAAGAATACGGAGAGAAAATAATCGAAAATAATTTCAAAAAAAATGATTATACTGTAATTTCTCCAGAAAAGTTAAACGTTAAAGAACAAATTGCTATTTTCCAGAATGCTAAAGAAGTAGTATGTTTAAATGGTTCAATACCATTTGATATAGTATTTGCATCTAAAAAATTAAAATTAATTGTAATTAATAAAACAAGTCTGTTACATATAAACTTATATGAATTAAGCGCAGTTAGTGGTATTAAACCTATATATATTAATGGATATTATGAACCATTTAAAAATTTTCCAAAAACATTGGGAGAAGGGCCTTTTTTATTAATGTTTGGTTCAGAGTTAGAAGATTTCTTTAAAAATAGGAATATGAAATATACAATTCCTTCAAATTATCCGTCTAAACTTGTTTTAGGAAAATATACTTTAAATTGCTTAAAAATCACAACTAAAGATATCATCAAGAAAATGTTGAGAAGGGCATAAACTATAGTGAAAAATCAAAACGTAATATGTCAAATCCTTAATTATAATGATACTTTTCATGTTAAAAAACTGGTAAGTAAAATTAAGGACTTTAGTGTATTTAATTATATACTAATTGTTGATAATGCTTCTACAGATGGTTCATTTGAAAAATTGTCAGATTTATATAAGGATGATGATCATATTAAAGTTATAGTGTCGAATAAGAATGGAGGGTATGGTTACGGAAACAATTTTGGGATAAAATATGCCTCTGCAAAATTAAACGCTTCCATGGCAATAGTTTGTAATCCTGATGTTGAATTTACTGAATCCACTGTCATAAATTTAGTAAAATTGATGAAAAAAACAGATGCTGCTATTACTTCTGGAGTAGAAATAAATAAGGTTCCAAGTATTAATAAAGCGTGGAAAATACCAACGCCATTACAATGGATTTTAGACGAAACAAAACTTAGAAAATTATCTTTTAAAAAGTTTCATTATCCAGATGAATATTTTCAAAAAAAATATAGTCAAGTGGATTGTGTTTCAGGAGCCATGTTTTTAGTAAATCTTTCAAAGTTTTTGGATGTTGGAGGATATGATGAAAACATGTTTCTGTATGGAGAAGAAACTGTTTTAGGATATAAGTTTCGCCAAAAAAAATATAAAACATATTTATTAAATACGGATAGCTATAATCATTTGCATTCTGCTTCAATAGATAAGAGTATTCCTGATAAGGTAAAAAAGCTAAAGATATTAAATCACAGTAAATTGTATTTTTATAAAGCATACTTAAAAGAGCCTAAAGTTAGATATGAATTAGAAAAAGCATGTTTTAAATATATTGAATATAGTAGAAAAATAGTTGGATATATAAAAAATAAAGGCTAGGATTAAGAATAATATATGGTTTTTACACGTATTAAAAATGAAATAAATTTATATCTGTGTAACAAAAAATGGAAAAAGATGCATCCAGAAAGTAAAATTAATTTTGCAACGCCTATTGACTTAAAAAAAGTAGATGTGGGTATTGGAAGTTATGGATCACTTAATATTATCGATTATTCACCTGTTACGGGAAAGTCTAGAATAAAAATAGGTGCATATTGTTCTATAGCGTTAGGAAATTTATTTATGCTTGGTGGA
This sequence comes from Lactobacillus sp. OTU4228, assembly GCF_001006945.1. NCBI lineage: Bacteria > Bacillati > Bacillota > Bacilli > Lactobacillales > Lactobacillaceae > Lactobacillus > Lactobacillus sp. OTU4228. The sequence goes on along the minus strand of NZ_CDLD01000038.1, from coordinate 100,357 downwards.
GGACACCCATTACACTTTGCTACAACGTATCCATTTTTAAACATGTTGTATGGCAAAGAAGAAAGTATAGATGAAGGTAATATTATTATTGGTGACGATGTTTGGATAGGTGCACAAGTCACAATTATGTCTGGAGTGACCATAGGTCAAGGGGCAGTTATAGGTGCAAAAGCTCTGGTAACTAAAGATATACCACCTTATTCAATAGCTGTTGGAATACCTGCAAGAGTGATTAAATATAGATTTAATGAAGAGATAATTTCGGAATTATTAAAAATTGATTTTTCGAGTATTACAAAAGAAACAGTACAAAAAAATATTAATTTGTTTGAGCGACCAGTTAATATGGACACAGTTAAAAAAATACAACGCCTTCAAAATAAATAGTATTGAGGATAAATATAAATTATGAATTATTTGATTGTAGGAGCAGGTTTGTTTGGTTCTGTTTTTGCTAATGAAGCAGCAAAGCGGGGAAATAAAGTTACAGTAATTGAAAAAAGAGATCATATTGCAGGCAACATCTATACTAAAGAGATAGATGGTATTCAAGTTCATATGTATGGTGCTCATATTTTCCATACTTCTAATAAAAAGGTCTGGGATTATGTTCATCAATTTGCGGATTTCAACCGTTATACTAATAGTCCGGTTGCTAATTACAAAGGCCATATGTATAACTTACCGTTTAATATGAATACATTTAGTGAAATGTGGGGTGTTAGGACTCCACAAGAAGCTATGGCTAAAATCAATGAGCAACGTCAAGAAATGGCAGGTAAAAAACCTAATAATTTGGAAGAACAAGCTATTTCTTTGATTGGTAGAGATATCTATGAGAAGTTGATCAAGGGCTACACCGAAAAGCAATGGGGTAGAAAATGTACTGAACTTCCTGCTTTTATTATTAAACGTCTTCCAGTTCGATTAATTTATGATAACAATTACTTCAACGATGATTATCAGGGGATTCCAATTGGTGGTTATACCAAGATGGTTGAAAAGATGTTAGATGATCCTAATATCACAGTTAAATTAAATACTGACTTCTTTGACAAAAAGGATGAGTATTTGAAGAATTATGACAAAATTGTCTACACTGGCATGATTGATAAATTCTTCGATTATAAATTAGGCGAACTAGAATATCGTTCACTTTATTTTGAAACTGAAGAAAAGAATGTAGATAATTACCAAGGAAATGCTGTGATTAATTACACTGAAGCTGAAATTCCTTATACTCGTGTGATTGAGCATAAACATTTTGAATTTGGCAAAGGTGATAAGGATAAAACAATAATTACTCGCGAATATCCAGCTGATTGGCACCGTGGTGATGAACCTTATTACCCAGTAAATAATAAGCGTAATAATGATTTGTATGCTAAATATGCTGAATTAGCTAAGAAACAAGATAAGGTCATCTTTGGTGGGCGTCTTGGTCAATATAAGTATTACAATATGGATCAGGTTATTGCAACAGCACTTGAAATAGTTAATAGTCAGTTTAAATGATAAAAAGGGGTATAAAAACGAATATATGATAAAAGTAGGTTATGTTTCCCCAGTAGATCCTAATACGGATAGAATGACATGGTCAGGGACTTTTTATAATACATTTCACGCAATAAAAAATGCAGGAGTAGAAGTTAAATGGATTCCATGTGCTAGTCCTCGATTACTATATAATGGAATGACTAAAGGGGCTTCATTAATATATAAGATGAAGTATGGGAAAGGTTCTCCATCTCATAGTAAATTAATGAGTTCAACTCATAATCTTTTTGTGAATAAAAAATTAATGAAAAAATGTGATTTGTTATTTATACCCGGTCAGGCAGAGGTTGTGGCTGGTCTGCATTGTGATATACCAATAATATATTATTCGGATGCAACATTTAAGAAAATGATAAATTATTATTGGTTTAATTTCTCTTCTAAGGCTATACGAGAAGGAAATAGAATCGAAAAATTGGCAATTAAAAATGCAACTTATAATTTTAGATCATCTCATTGGGCAGCTCAGTCAACTATATGTGATTATGGTGCAGATAAAAAAAATACCTATGTATTTCCTTTTGGAGCAGATGTACCTAAGAAAATAAAAAGAGCAGCTATTCCAAATTATAAACATAATGAATTAAAACTATTATTTTCTGGTAAAGACTGGGATAGAAAGGGTGGCGACATAGCTGTTAATGCGGCTGAATATTTAAATAAGATAGGCATAAAAACTAAGTTATATATAGTTGGTATTAAACAGTTACCCCAAAAAGTGAAAGATAAGAATTTTATCAGATTAGTTGGGTATATAGATAAGAATAGTTTAGAGGACTATAAAAGATATTTGAACTTATATTATAAATGTAATGCTTTAATTCTTCCAACACGTGCAGAATGTTCAGCATTAGTGTTTAGTGAAGCAAATGCTTTTGGTATGCCTATTTTTTCTACAGAAACAGGTGGGGTAAGTGATTATGTAATTAATAGACAGAATGGATATAGGCTTCCATTAAATGCAACAGGAATTGATTTCGGAAAATGTATTGAAAAAGTTTATAATCAGAGACAATTTGAGAAATTATCAGATGCAAGTAGAAAAATATATGAGGATTCTACAAGTTGGGAAGCATGGACAATTCATTTTAGAAAATTTATTGATGTAAATTATGCAAAATAAATGAATTAATGGCTTTTTTAATACAATCTTTTACATTTGGTAGGAGAAGTTTATTAATATGAGAAAAAAATCTTTAGCCATAAATGCTTTTCTTAATAGTCTTAGAAGTGTTCTTAATATTCTATTTCCATTAATTACCTTTCCGTATGTGTCTAGGAAATTAACAGTTGAGGGAATAGGAATTTATAATTTTTCAAGTTCTGTTATTAGTTATTTCCTTTTAATTGCTGCTTTAGGAATAGGAACTTATGCTATTAGAGAAGGAGCAAAATACAGAGATAATAAGAAAAAGATTACACAGTTTTCTAGTGAAGTATTTACTATAAATATTTTTTCAACACTAATTTCTTATTTATTATTGTTTTTGTGTTTAATATTAATTCCAAAGTTACATAATTATTTATGGTGTATATTAATTTGGAGCTTACAAATATTTTTCACTACAATAGGGACGGAATGGATTTATCAAATTTACGAAGATTATACGTACATAACTATTCGTAGTATAGTTTTTCAAGTCCTTTCAATAATATTATTATTTATTTTCGTGAGAGGACCGCAGGATTATTTGAATTATGCAGCAATTACTGTTTTTTCTTCTGTGGGTTCAAATGTATTGAATTTTATTCATGCTCGGAAATATTGCCATATTCATATTGTATTTGGCTTCGATTGGAAGAAGCATATAGTTCCCATATTGGTTCTGTTTGCTGCTGGAATTGCCAATATGATTTATGTTAATTCTGATATTACATTATTAGGATTGATGAAAAATAATTATATAGTAGGGATATATTCAGTTTCTTCTAAAATTTATAGTTTAGTAAAAACGTTAATTTCGGCTTTACTTATTGTTACAATTCCACGTCTAGCCCTACTGTTAGGAAAAAAAAGTATAAAAGAATATAAAAATATTCTTGCTAAATTAACTAATACACTGGTTGTCTTAGCTTTACCCGCTTCTGTAGGTTTATTTATGTTAGCTAAAGAAGTTATTTTAATTATTTCAGGTTCTAACTATTTAAGAGCAATCAGTTCTTTACAAATATTATGTTTTGCGTATATTTTTTCAATTTTAGCTTGGATTTTAAGTGATTGTGTTTTAATCCCAGCAAAAAGGGAAAAAAAAGTTTTAGTTAGTATGACTGCTAGTGCAGTATTAAATATTGTTTTTAATATAGTATTAATACCATTTTGGGATGAAAATGCGACAGCTATTTCTACCGTATTGGCAGAAATGTGTATGTTTATTATGAATTATCATTATTCAAAAGATATAGTTAATGATGTATTTAGATCTAAAGAGTTGTTGAACAACTTTGTTACATCAATAGTTGGTTGTGTAGGAATAGTTATCGTTTGCTTGTTATGTAACATTGGATGGCAATCTATGTTATTAAAGACAGTTTTCTCTGTAGTATTATCGGTAATTATCTATGGGGCTATTTTAGTATTGTTGAACAATAAAGTAGCACTTAGCATCTTAAAGAAAGCAAAGATGATTTAAAAATCTAGAATCTGGTATAGATTCGTAAGCGTCTAAAAACCAAGTACCTATCTTAACTACAATTTCTGTCATATACTGACTTCATCACTTATTTTGGAGGTTGTTAGTTATGACTGAAAAACATGAAATTGTTCCTATTGAACCAGTTCAAGATAGCCAGCTTCTCTTATCTTTGAAAAGAAACGATCTTGAATTCAAGGCTTATACTTCACTGGATCCAATGGTCTTACAAGATATCGTGGATCGGATACTATCATGATCAAATTATCAGATTTAGGTCAGGTTTACATTGTTTGCGGTAAGACTGACATGAGACGCGGGATCGATACTTTAGCTAGTATGGTAAAAGACAAGTTCAATCTTGATCCTTTTTCTGGTCAGGTATTCTTATTTTGTGGCGGTAGCCAAGATAGATTCAAAGCTTTGTATTGGGACGGTCAAGGATACTGGTTACTCTATAAAAGATTCGAGAACGGTAAGATGAATTGGCCCAAAAACCAGGATGAAGTTAGAGAACTTAGCCCCGAGCAAGTTGACTGGTTAATGAAGGGCTTCTCAATTGAACCAAAAATTAGTGAAGCAACTGCACGTAATTTCTATTGATTTTACGTGCAGTTTTTCGTATTCTTATAACTATCGAAAAACGAGGAGGCTATTTCATCATGTCAGAAACAACATTAGAAAAGATCATCCAAGAACAAGCTACAACTATTCGTAACTTAACCGAAGAAAGCTCCCTCCTCAGAGAACAAGTAGCGTACTTAACGCAAAAGAGATACGGCAAGTCATCTGAACAAACGGCTATGTCCGGTCAGACAAGTCTGTTTGAAGAAGAAAATACTGATGAAGACGGAGATCTTCCCAGGAGAAGAATCCCCAGAAGACATTATTACCTATAAGCGCCGCAAGCATAAGGCCAAAAGACAAGATGTTCTGGCAGTTTTCCCGTCTGAAGAAGTTCATCATGAGTTATCAGAGAAAGAGCAATATTGTTCAGATTGTCATGAAAAGCTCAAAGAGATCGGTTCATGGCCTGCGCGTAAGGAACTAGTCTTTATTCCAGCTCAACTTAAGAGATTAGATCACATCCAGCATGCTTATAAGTGTGAACATTGCAGTTTAAATAGTGAAACAGATAAGATCATTAAAGCTCCTGTTCCTAAGGCAGCGCTAGCACATAGTTACGGCTCTTCGTCAATTATTGCTCATACAATTTATCAAAAATATGAGTTGAAGGTGCCGGCTTACAGACAAGAAAACGATTGGCAAAAGCTAGGACTTCCTATCCATCGCCAAGACTTGATTAACTGGCATATGAAGGTCACAGACTATTACTTCAAGCCTGTTTACAGTCTACTTAAAGAAATATTGTTAACTCAAGCGGTCCTTCACGCCGATGAAACGAGTTACCGCGTCCTTGAGAGCGATACTCAGAAGACTTACTACTGGACTTTTTTATCAGGTAAACAAGAGAAGAAACCAATAACTTTTTATCATCATGATCCTCATCGTAGCAGCCAAGTTGCGACTGACTTCCTAGGCAATTATTCAGGATATTTGCACTGCGATATGTGGCAAGCCTACAAACAATTACCTGAAGCAACACTAGTGGGTTGTTGGGCTCATGTTAGAAGAAAGTTCAAAGAAGCAGTGCCACCCACTACTAAAGGAAAATCCTTATCAAAGCAAGGCGTTCACTACTGCAATCAGATGTTTACTCTAGAGAAATCTTGGGAAAACCTTTCTAATGAAGAACGCCATCAAAAACGCCAAGAGAAACTAAAGCCACTATTTGATGAATTCTTTAAATGGTGTAGAACAAATCAGCCTTTGGTTTTACCAGGATCCAAACTTGGAAGAGCCATTGCTTACGCACTTAATCATGAAGATACTTTCAAGAATGTTTTACTTGATGGTAAATTAGTTTTATCCAACAATCTCGCAGAACAAGCAATCAAGACTTTGGTAATTGGCCGAAAGAATTGGTTATTTTCGCAAAGTTTCGAAGGTGCACAATCTTCTGCGATTATTTTGAGTTTGATTGAAACAGCCAAGAGAAACAATCTAGATCCAGAGAAATACATTGAGTATCTGCTGGATAAATTACCAAATGAAGAGAATCTGACAGACCAAGAGCATCTGTCGGCTTATTTGCCATGGACAAAAGAAGTTCAGGAAAAATGTAAAACACGAATAGAACAAAGAAAGGCAGCTTAGCTGATCAATCGATGATCAGAACAAGGCTGCCTTTTCAATATACTTTGTTTTTAGACGCTTACAGTATAATGAAAAAGACAAAGAAATTAATTTTGGTACTAAGCTTAATTGCTGCTATGTTTTTGGCATTTGTTGCAATTGATTCAACAACTAATTTGACTAATACCGTTCAAGCAAATAGCATAAGTTTTCCTAAGAATATGCGTGGTCATTGGAAGTCCAAGCCAACATATACTGATGGAAAGAAGCATATTAACAAGTGGATAGCAATTCCAGCAATGGATATGAGAGTAACTGCTAAAAGAGCTACTTGGCAGTTTGTTGGGTATCTTCCTAAGGGAATGGGATATAACCATAAGAAATATGTATTAAGAATGTCAAATTCTAATGGTATATTGAAAGGCCATGGTCCATTTGGTCAAGATAATTCCTTCGTAAAAAGAGGCAAGAAATTGATTCTCTTCTATCAACATGGTGGAATGATTATGTTTAATAGGGCTAAGTAAGAAGAGTAATGAGACGAGACTCAAGAGTTGTCTAACTTTTGAGTCTTTTTGATTTTGCTTATCTTTATGTTGATGTGAAACTGATATAATTTAGATGTTGTTAAGTTTTAGCTCCAGTAATCTCGATGTTAGAGGTTACTGGAGTTTTTTGTGTGGTAAAGATAATGAGAGACTGGATTAAAAGAAATAAGTTGAAAAGTATAATTATTGCGTTAGTAATAATTACAGTGTGGTTAATTTTTTTATCAGTAATAGCACTTATGAGAAGTAACTCGGGGTTTAATTATTGATTATGGAACGATCATGGGAGCGTTGCTGATTGGGTAAGTGGGCTAGGAACCCTTGGAGCTTTAATATTCGCATATAAGAAAATAATTGATTCAAAAAGACAGTTTAATGAAGAACATAGATCCGAATTAAAAGTTTATGCTAATTGGAAAGAAGACTTGGTTCTTGAGCAAGACAAGAATGTGAAAGCTGGGAATGCCAAGACAGACGATGATATTTACTTGCATATTGTTCCGGTTAATATAGGACTGGCCAGTGGCATATACCGTTATTTGGGAATATGCAAAGTAGAAGATATTAATAATATAGTTTCCTTAGTGGAAAAAGGTAATTTGAATTCTATGGAAGATTTTAATTTACTGAATCTTATTTGCTATGATTCGACTGATGCAGGCCAAACGGATAATCATCATAGTCTGAATTTTGCGGGAATGTTATATCCTAATGATCCTAAAGTATTCAGTACAATAGAATCTAATAGTGTAGGAGAGATTTTGGATAAAGCCAAGGAAAAAATAGAGGATAAGCTTAAAGTCGATATCTCTAAAGATAAATTAGCTGTACTGTATATTGATCCACAAATGAAAATTTATAGTTTTGAAGTAGGATTATATAAATAAGGAGATAAATCTGTACATGTTTGCTTGGGTGGTTATAGGTGTTAATTTAATCTCGTTAATATGCATTCTTTTGTTTAAGATGAAAATTGATTTTTCATTGATAAAAAATTGGATACTCAAGAGAAAAATAATAGATATATTAATTAAATTTATAAATTGCTTTTTTAAAAAAAGAAAAATAAAAAAATTGATTAATAAAATTACATGGGATAATTGGATTAAATTGCTTTTTTGGGTAATTGTAATTTTTGATCTATCAACTGTAGCTTCTTTTGCAGACGATCACAATGGTTTAGTAGCCTATTTGTTAATTAATTTATTATTTGTGATTGATCTATTTTATATTGAAAACAATTATTCAAAGACAAACATCAAATTTAAACATCCTAACAAAAGAAAGGCTAGGACTATAAGAAGACAAAAAAAGATAAATCGCTTTTTTATAATTTTAATAATTAGTTTGATACTTTCCATTATCTTAGTATTTATAATTACGCCAAATTTTTTATTAAATATGAAGTTTACAGCAGCCATAGAGTTGTTTAAGTTGGTAATAGATTCAACATTATTAGGTATAGTGATTAATGTTATACAAAATAGCGATGAGTTGACGATTAAATCATCAATACTTTATGTTGCTGCCCTGATTGTCATATTTGTATCATATGGGATTTTTTCTACTATAGAACAATTTATGTCATGAATAGTGTTATACTGTAAAAATATAGTAAAGGTGGATAGAAACATAATTATGTTTTTATCCACCTTTTTTAATAGTTAGAATAAATAATTTATATTTAATATTATATGGAGGATAAAAATGCTGGAAAACATAATAAACTGGCTAACAGGTGGAAAAGTTACTCCAGGTGCCATCTTGTTAATTTTACTAGCCTATGTTACTTTCTTATGGATAAAGAACAAATTAAGCATTAATAGAGATAAGATTAATAATTCAAGTACAAGAAGAATGCAAATAGAGTCTTATTTTAAACAACAAGGTGGTGAAGATCAAAGAAAAATTTATATATCTTGGGTAGATTTATTAATTAATTTGGAGGAAGCAAGCAAAAAATATGACGATAAAGCTTTTAAAGAATTGAAAGAAAAAACGACGTTGTATGGCTCAGATGAAACAGTGAAAATATTGTCAAGCTATTCTCATTATGTATATACTCACGAAGGTGATAATGATGAGTATACTTATATGGGAATTGTTTATTTTGCTTGTATAGCAGCTAGTTTAAAGCGTGATTTTACCGGTTATGATGTGGATCCACTTGTCTTAATTCGATTGCAGTTTACGGATTATGATGATTTAAAAGATAAATTTTTAGAATGTAAACAAAATATCGATTGGGATATAAAGTGGAATTGGAAATAAGTTAAGAAAAGTCTTTTGAGATGAGGTGATTTTTACCATGTCCCAATACTACACAAGTGGCGAATTTGCGAAGAAAGCGCATGTTTCGATTCGCACAATTCGCTATTATGATCAGAAGAATTTATTAAAGCCAGCAACGCATACTAAAGGTGGTGCACGGCTGTATACAGACCAAGATTTTGCCAAGTTACAACAGATTCTACTATTAAAATATCTTGGTTTTTCCCTCAGCGATATTCGTGAAATGACGATTGGATCAGGGGATAAGCAATTACTCCGCAATTCACTCCAGATTCAAAAGCGTCTTGCCGAAGAACGGCTGGAAGAGATGAAGAATGTGGTGAATGCCATTGACTCAACTAGCCAGGCACTAGATCGCGATAATCAAGTTGATTGGTCGAAGATGCTTAACTTAATTCATTTAACTTCAATGAATCAATCGCTCAGTATGCAGTATAAGAACGCTACGAATATTTCTGCCCGCATTCGTCTGCACCGTGATTATTCTGTTAATAAGGAAGGCTGGTTCCCATGGCTATTTAGTAACTTACATCTTAAGTCAGGAATGAAGGTCCTTGAACTTGGTGCAGGTAATGGTGCGTTATGGTCACAGAATATCGATAAGGTGCCAGCTGGTGTGAATATTATTTTGTCAGATATCTCTGAAGGAATGTTAGCTGATGCCAAGAATGAGATCGGTGATAAGCCTGAATTTCAATATGCCGTGATTGATGCGCAGAAGATTCCTTTTGCTGATGATACTTTTGACTTGGTGATTGCCAATCATATGCTGTTTTACTGTGATGACATTTCTAAGGCATTGTCCGAGATCCGTCGCGTGCTCAAGCCTGGTGCCTCCCTCGTATGCAGCACATACTCCAAGCGCCACATGCGCGAGATCACGGATCTAGTCCAGAGCTTCAATTCCAACATCGTTTTATCATCCACCAATTTGTACGAACGCTTCGGCTTAGACAACGGCAAGCAGATCTTGAGCAAGTTTTTCAGTGACGTCACCTGCAAGAAGTACCACGATGCCATCGAAATCTCCGAAGCAACGCCGATTATTTCATACATCTTGTCCTGTCACGGCAACCAGAACGAGATCCTGCTCAACCACTACCAAGAATTCAAACAATATGTTGAGCAGAAGGTTAGTGGTGGCTTTAGCATCACTAAAGATGCCGGCTTTTTCACTGCTAGAAAATAATCAGATCACTAATATATATTATGAAAGCTAACTATTAAGCTGCACAAATCATATAAAATGTCAATTCTTTTCTCTTTCTTTTTATTCGAGAAAATGAACTGCGTGAATCGTTGATATAATAGTATTTCTTTCTTTTCTCTTTCTTTTACTTATGTTGGATTTGTATTCTAATGATACTAAAAAAGTCTCAACACTACTAAAGAGTAATGAGAGACTTTTTGCACATGATAAAGCAGTCATTGCTAAAGAGCAATTGTTTTTATCTTATCGTTTATTCTAGTTGGTTGAGTATAAATGTCAAATTTTGAGGGATGCAGATATTTTCCTGATTTAATTAAATCTGTAACATAATAATAGTTACTGGGAGAAAAGCTTCTTTAGAAAATTTACGCGGGACAATGGTCCCTAAACACTCATTTTTTATGAGTGTTTTTTCTTTTTGCCCTTGAAAGTTACGTAACGTAAGGTTGTACAATCGATATGAATTAAGTATTAAGTCGGAGGAATTCTATGAAGGTTATTGTTACTGGGGGAGCCGGTTTTATCGGTTCTAACTTCATCTTCTATATGATGAAGAAGCATCCTGATTATGACATTATTTGTTTGGATAGTTTAACTTACGCAGGTAACTTGTCTACTTTGAAGAGCGTGATGGACAATCCTCACTTCAAGTTCGTTAAGTTAGACATCCGCGACCGTGACGGTGTTTACAAGTTATTCGAAGAAGAAAAGCCAGATGTAGTCGTTAACTTCGCTGCAGAAAGCCACGTTGACCGTTCAATCGAAAATCCAGAAATTTTCCTTGAGACCAACATTATTGGTACTTCAGTCTTGATGGATGCATGTCGTAAGTACGGCATCAAACGTTTCCACCAAGTATCAACTGACGAAGTTTACGGTGATTTGCCACTTGATCGTCCAGATCTTTTCTTCCACGAAGACACACCACTTCACACTTCAAGTCCATACTCATCAAGTAAGGCTAGTGCCGATTTGCTTGTCGGTGCGTACGGCAGAACCTATGGCTTGCCAGTAACTATTTCACGTTGTTCTAACAACTATGGACCATATCAATTCCCAGAAAAATTGATTCCATTGATGATTCAAAGAGCTTTGAACAACGAAAAACTTCCAGTTTACGGTGACGGTGAAAACGTCCGTGACTGGCTCTACGTTGAAGATCACTGCAAGGCAATCGACCTGATTTTGGAAAAGGGTAAGCCAGGCGAAATCTACAACATCGGTGGCCACAACGAAATGCATAACATCGACATCGTTAAGCTCATCTGTGATTACTTGGATAAGCCATACTCATTAATTGAACACGTTACCGACCGTAAGGGTCACGATCGTCGTTACGCCATCGATCCAGATAAGATCCACAAGGAACTCGGCTGGCTTCCAGAAACCATGTTCAAAGATGGTATCAAGAAGACCATTCAATGGTATCTCGACAACAAAGAATGGTGGGAAAACATCATCTCTGGCGACTACCAAAACTACTACGAAGAAATGTATGGTAACAGAAAGGTTTTAGACAAGGACTAAATTTATGAAGGGCATTATTTTAGCGGGTGGTTCAGGCACTCGTCTTTATCCATTAACTTTAGTAACCAGTAAGCAATTATTGCCTGTCTATGATAAGCCGATGATCTATTACCCTCTATCAACCTTGATGCTTGCAGGGATTAAGGATATTTTGATCATTTCTACGCCAGCAGACACGCCACGTTTTGAAAAGTTGCTCGGCGATGGCTCACAATTTGGCATTAAGCTGTCATACAAGGTGCAACCTAGTCCAGATGGTTTGGCTCAAGCCTTTACTTTGGGCAAGGACTTCATCAACGGCGAACCTTGTGCCATGATTTTGGGCGACAACATTTTCTACGGTAATGGTTTTACACAGTTGCTTAAGCAAGCTGCTGATGATGCACGTAATGGCAGAGCAACGGTCTTTGGTTATTATGTCAACGATCCAGAACGTTTTGGCGTGGTTGATTTTGACAAAAACGGCAAGGCAATTTCAATCGAAGAAAAGCCAGAACATCCTAAGAGCAATTACGCTGTTACTGGCTTGTACTTCTACCCAGCTGGTGTTAGTGAAAAGGCCGCTCAGGTTAAGCCAAGTGCACGTGGCGAAGTTGAAATTACCAGTTTGAACGATATGTACCTTCAAGAAGGCAACTTGGATGTTCAACTTCTTGGCCGTGGCTATGCCTGGCTTGATACTGGTACGATGCAAAGTTTAGTTGATGCATCCAACTACGTTAAGATGGTTGAGGAACGTCAAGGCGTTTCAATCTCAGCTCCTGAAGAAATTGCCTATATTCACGGCTGGATTGACAAGGACAAGTTGCTTGAAGCTGCAAAGCATTACGGCAAGAGTCCATATGGAAAACACTTGAAGTCTGTTGCCGAAGGCAAATTACGTTATTAGTTTTTTAATAGGGAGAAATTATAATGGGACAAATTAAAGTTGAAAAGAATGTCGGCGGTATTGAAGGTTTAGCAGTTATCACCCCAACTGTTCACGGTGATGATCGTGGTTACTTCATGGAAACTTTTAACCAAAGAGACATGATGGAAGCCGGCTTTAGCATTAACTTCGTTCAAGACAACCAATCAAGTTCAACTAAGGGTGTTCTTCGTGGTTTACACTTCCAAAAGCATTACCCACAAATTAAGTTGGTTCGTGCCGTTCGTGGTAGCGTATTTGATGTTGCCGTTGACCTTAGAAGTAACTCAAAGACCTACGGCAAGTGGTACGGTGTTGAATTAACTGCAGAAAACAAGAAGCAATTCTTGATCCCACAAGGTTTTGCACATGGCTTTCTTGTATTGAGTGATGTTGCTGAATTCTGCTACAAGGTTAACGACTTCTGGCACCCAAACGATGAAGGTGGTATGGCTTGGAACGATCCTGAAATTGGTATTGAATGGCCACATCTTAAGGGTGACTATCCAGGTAGCGCAGATGCTAGTGGTTACACTTTAGACGATGGTACTAAGTTGAACATGGCAGAACGTGACCAAGAATGGAAAGGTTTGAAAGATACCTTCAAGTTTTAATTAGTGAGGTAGTTTAATGAAAGTTTTTGTAACTGGAGTTAATGGTCAACTTGGCCATGACGTAATGAATGAACTGGCGAAGCGTGGCTATGAAGGTGTAGGCTCAGACCTTGCTCCTGAATACAGTGGCGTTGAAGACGGAAGTGCTGTTACCAAGATGCCATACGTTTCTTTAGACATCACCGATGCAGATGCAGTTGACAAGGTAATCACTGAAGTAAATCCAGATGTGATTGTTCACTGTGCTGCTTGGACTGCTGTTGATATGGCTGAAGATGATGACAAGGTTGAAGCTGTCCGGATGGTTAACGTTGGCGGTACGCAAAACATTGCTAATGTTGCCAAGAAGTTAGACGTACCAATGGTTTACCTTTCAACCGATTATGTATTTGACGGTCAAGGCACTAAGCCATGGGAACCTGACTTCAAGGGTTACAAGCCATTGAACGTTTATGGTGAAACTAAGTTAGGCGGCGAAAAGGCTGTTGCCGATACTTTAGACAAATACTTTATCGTGCGTATCGCTTGGGTATTCGGTGTTAACGGTCATAACTTTATCAAGACTATGCTCAAGGTTGGTTCTAACCATGATGAAGTTAAGGTTGTTGATGATCAAATCGGTACGCCAACTTACACCTTTGACTTAGCTCGCTTGCTCGTCGACATGATCGAAACTGACAAGTACGGTTATTACCACGCAACCAATTCTGAATTACCAGCAACCGAAAGCGGTTATGATGAAAATGGCACTAAGACCGGCTACATTTCTTGGTACGACTTTACCAAGGAAATCTACCGTCAAGCTGGTTACGACACCAAGGTAACGCCAGTTACCACTGCCGAATATGGTTTGTCCAAAGCAGTTCGTCCATTCAACTCACGTTTAGATAAGAGCAAGCTGGTGAAGAATGGTTTTAAGCCATTGCCGGTGTGGACAGATGCGGTTCACCGCTATTTAGAGATCTTGAAGAAGCAAGGTTTCTTTGATGAATTGAATAAGTAAGATTTTAAGGAAGCATCCCTTTGGGGTGCTTTTTTGATTCTTTGGTAAAAATGACATTAAAACGATTTATTACAACATAGGAGGAGTACATGACAAAGCTATATGCACATGATGGTGGCGGAGATTCTTTTTATGTGAATAAGAAAGAAGTTACCACGCACTTGGATTTGATACATTACCTGTTAAGTAGACAGTAAAATCGCATAAAGCTTTTATTCCTTAGTTGGTTGATAATCAGCTGAGGATTTTTATTATACCTTTGAGTGTAGGAATGCAAACTAATAAAAAATAAAATTCAGTGGTATTCTAATTTGCAAATCTGCAGAAAACGAGCAAAATTTTAAAGAATATTTTAAAATATAGATGTTTAATTATAATCTTTGGAGAAGGTATAGAAACTATGAAAGTAAGAAAAGCAGTCATTCCAGCAGCTGGTTTAGGCACTAGATTTTTGCCAGCAACTAAGGCATTGCCTAAGGAAATGTTGCCAATTGTTGACAAGCCAACGATTCAATTTATCGTGGAAGAAGCTAAGGCTTCAGGAATCGAAGATATCTTAATTGTTACTGGTAAGAATAAACAAGCAATTGAAAATCATTTTGATTCAAATCCTGAACTTGAACAAGATTTGGAAAAGACTGGCAAGTCAGAACTGTTAAAGTTAACACAAGGAATTACGAATTTAGGCGTGAACTTATACTACACACGTCAACCGCATCCAGCAGGTTTAGGGGATGCAGTTTATCGTGCCCGTAGTTTCGTTGCTGGTGAACCATTTGTAATTATGCTTAGCGATGATTTAATGAAGGATAAAGTTCCTTTGACTAAGCAGTTAATTAACGATTACGACAAGACTCATGCTTCAACTATTGCCGTTATGAAAGTACCACACAAGGAAGTTTCTAAGTATGGTGTAATTGCACCGGATGGTAAGATTGCCGATGACTTGTACAATGTAAAGAGCTTTGTAGAAAAGCCAGATGTTGATAAGGCTCCGAGTGATCTTGCAATTATTGGCCGTTACTTGTTAACACCTGAGATATTTGACATTTTGGAACACCAAAAGCCAGGTCGTGGTGGTGAAGTTCAATTAACTGACGCCATTGATACAATGAATAAGACACAACGTGTATTTGCTCAAGTCTTTAAAGGTCAACGTTTTGATGTTGGTAATAAGGAAGGCTATCTTGAAACTTCCATTCAATATGGTTTGAAGCATCCAGAAACACGCGACGCTTTACGCAAGTACATTAAGGAATTAAGCAAGACATTATAATATGATATTAATCCATAACAATCTTTTATATTAAAACTTAATCTATCACCTGAAGTGGGTGATGGATTTTTTGGGCTCTTTGTCAATCCTGTTGATGAAGAGTAAATGAAAAGTGTCTGGGAAAAAACTCAGAAATTAAGAAATCCTACTAAATCTTGGTATTAATAAACCTTGATTTAATAGGATTTTTCTTTTGAGTAAAAGTCTAAAATTAGCTAAAAATGGACTTTTTTCCCAGACACTTTTTGCTTTATCTTGTTTTCTTCCAATCTGATTCGAGTTAGAAGATTGGTGAAGTTGGAGTAGCCGAAAGCAGTTCGTTCAATTTGCTTGATCTTGCGATTGAAGCCTTCTAAGCAGCCGTTATTTAAAAAGCATCGTTATCTAGTATAGTGGACTCAAAATTAAATACAAGGATTGACATTTTTTTGATTTGCGTTAGTACCATAATTTTTTATTTGTTAAGTTTTTTTAAAGTGCTTTTATTTTTATTTTCATAAGTGACACTATGTCATATAATAAGTGACACTATGTCATATAATGCATACAAAAAGAAAAAGAATATATTAATTATGTGCTACGGAGGTACTAAAAATGTTCAAGACAAAGAAAACGCAATTTGCTATTCGCAAATTGGCTAAGGGTGCTTTGCAGTGTTATTAAGTTTCGGCATACTAGCTGGTCCTAGTGCGCCAATTGTCTCAGCAGCCTCTGAAGCAATTCAAAATTAAATGACTGATGATACAACTTCAGTAGTAGAAGAAAGTGTTCCTGTAGAAAATAATACAGCAGGCACTTTAACTACTGATAATACTGAAGTTTCAGCTAATTACTCTGAAAATACTGATGGATAGTACTACAACTACTGTGCAAACTGATACAGATGTATCTACTCAAGAAAAAACAGATCCAGAAACATCTGTTAATACTGAGCAACCAATTCAAACAGAAGAAGCTGAAAGTACTACTCCAGTTGAAGATGTAAATTCAAAATCTGAAGAAAATGTATCTCAAAATAATAATATTAATACTTCTAAAGAAGGTACAAATAAAATAAGACATGAAGATGGTGGACCAGCCTTTTATTCGCAAGAACGAATTGGAAAGAATGAAAAGTCATTCAAAATGTGGAAATTTCGTTCCATGGTGGTTAATGCCGATCAGATGATTGATCAACTGGAAGATCAGAACGAAATTAATGGTGCAATGTTCAAGATTAAGGATGATCCAAGAATTACAAAGATTGGGCATACTATTAGAAAATATAGTCTTGATGAGTTGCCACAGCTCTGGAATGTGTTAATCGGTGATATGTCTCTTGTTGGACCACGTCCACCTCTACCATCAGAAGTAGAAGAGTATACCGATTATGATAAGCAGAGATTGCTTGTGATGCCGGGATGTACAGGGCTATGGCAAGTTACCAAGCGTAATGAAGCTGACTTTGATGAAATGGTTTGGCTTGATATCGTGTATATCAACCATTCTGGAATATTGGAAGATTTGAAGTTGATTATTAAGACTATTGGGGTGGTTATTCATCCTAATGGAGCATATTAAGGAGTACATCTTTTATGAAAGTTTGTTTAGTTGGGTCTAGTGGTGGACACTTAACGCATTTATACATGTTAAAACCTTTTTGGCAAAATAAAGATCGGTTTTGGGTAACTTTTGACAAGGAAGATGCTCGAAGCAAACTTAAAGGTGAAAAGATGTATGGATGTCATTATCCTACTAATCGTAATCTGAAGAATCTAATTAAAAATACTTTCTTAGCTATTAAAGTACTCCGTAAAGAAAAACCTGATTTAATTATTTCAAGTGGAGCTGCAGTAGCAGTTCCATTTTTTTATATCGGCAAACTAATGGGAGCAAAAACAATTTATATTGAAGTATTTGATCGTTATGATAAGCCTACTCTTACTGGAAAATTGGTTTACCCAATAACCGATAAATTTATTGTTGAATGGGAAGAAATGAAGAAAGTTTATCCTAAGGCTATTAATTTGGGAAGTATTTTTTAATGTTAAAACAAGCTGTCTTAATAATTGTACATAAGAATACCTATGTATTAGAGAAGAACCTACAATTATTAGATTCTCCGTATATTGATATTTTTATACATGTAGATAAAAAATGCTCCGATTTTAAATACAACTTCTATAAATCGCTTGTCAAATATTCCACGATAATTTATGTTAAACCGCGACTTAGTGTATATTGGGCAAGCTTTTCACAAGTTAAAGTTGAATTATTATTGTTAGAAGCAGCATCAAAATATTCGCAATACTCATATTTTCATTTAATAAGTGGACAAGATCTATTAATGAAACCTGTATCTGATTTGATTTCTTATTTTGATAAATCGGATAAGTTGTTTATAGAATTTAGAAAATTATCAAATTCTAATAAGTGGGATAAAAAAGTATACCAAAGAGTTTCTGTTAAACACATTTTGATAGATTATGTGCGTGATAAACACGTTGTTGTGCAATATTTAGCAAGGTTTCTAAATAAAGTGTATGCTCAATTACAAGAAACAATAGGAATCGACTTAGTTAGAAAAAATCATATTATCTTAAGGTATGGATCACAATGGTTTAGTTTGCCATATGATAGTGTTAAATATATTTTAGATAAAAAAGATGAAATTTATCATAATTACTGTAGAAGTTGGCTAGTTGATGAGATTTTTATTCAAAGTACCATTGCAACTTCTTCTTTATTTGTCAAAAGATTAGCTGATACAAACAAACGTAAAATAAGATGGAATAAAAATTCAGCTCATCCGTATGTTTGGCGAATAAGTGATTTTGATAAATTAGTTACTACTAGTGCATTCTTTGCAAGAAAATTTGATGAACGAATAGATAAAAATATCATTAATAAAATCTACAATTATATTAGCTTGGAGATGAAAAAATGATTTTTGTTACAGTGGGGACACATGAGCAACCATTAAATCGTCTTATTAAAAAAGTAGACGATTTAATTATTAAAGAAAAGGTCATCGTACAAACAGGTTTCAGTACTTATATTCCTGAATACTGTGAAGCCCATAAGATGATGTCATTTGAGGAAATGCAACAGACATTAAGGGATGCCCGAATTGTAATTACTCATGGTGGACCTTCCAGCTTTGTTGAAGCTTTGCAATTTGGAAAGGTTCCAATTGTAGTACCTAGACAAGAAAAGTTTCATGAACATGTAAATAATCATCAAGTTGACTTTACCAAGTTAATTGCAGAGAGAATGAATAATATCATTCCTGTATACGATATTGATGATTTAAAAATGACAATTGATAATTATGATCAAATTGCTAAAACTAAAAATGCTGGTGAAAGCAGTAATAATAAGCAATTTAATGAGAAGTTAGAGAAAATTGTGGATGGATTGGTGAAATAATCTGAAAGGAAAATTAAATGAATCCATTAGTTTCAATTGTGGTTCCGGTTTATAATGTCGAAAAATATTTAAAGAAATGTATAGACTCATTAATCGATCAAACATATCAAAATATTGAGATTTTATTGGTAGATGATGGTTCTACCGATAATAGCGGGAAAATATGTGATGATTATGCTAAAAGATATTCATTCGTTTATTCTTTCCATAAAGCGAATTCGGGATTGGGATTCACTAGAAACTATGGATTAGAAAGAATAAATGGAGAGTATGTAACTTTTGTAGATAGTGATGATTATTTAGGAAAGGATGCAATAAAAAGACTAGTTGCCGGTTTAGATGGTAAAAGTATAGATACAGTAATCGGAGGATATTCTAAAGTAAAGGATAACGGCGATGTTCTTTATACTCGTGAATATACTGAATCAATCTTTAGAAATGAAAATGTTTATAAAAAACTTTTTATTAGTATGTTAGGAAGTAGTCCTAATAAACATGATTCTATTCGTCCTTCTGTATGGAATGTAATATACTCAAAAAAGATTATTGAAGAAAATAAACTACATTTTGTTTCTGAACGAGAATTAATTTCAGAAGACATTGTATGGGATTCTGATTACTATAAATATGCTAAAAGTGCAAAGATAATTAATTCGACAGAGTATTATTATAGATCTAACCCTACTTCATTGACTAAAAAGTATCAGCCGGATAGATTTCAAAAAAATATATATTTTTTTGAATATATGGTAGATAAATTAAATCTGGCAAGGTTAGGAAGATTATATACTGATGCTAAGTTTCGATTAGCTAAAAATCTATTTATTAATGTGCGAGTTTCATTAATTCAGTTAAAACATCTGGATTTTAAAGAAAAATTAAAACAAATTGATCAAATTTGTAATGATGAAACTTTAATTAGTGTAATCGATAATTATCCAGTCAATAAGTTACATATTAAGCAACGCATATTTATATATCTAATTAAGTACAAATTAAGTCTCATTTTGGCTATTTTAATAAAAATTTACTTGATTTAGAATATTTGTGAAGAGATTTTCAAAAAAACAATTAATTAAAGTGAGGTAAAAATGAGCCTAAAAAAAAATAAAATATTTAATATTGGGATATCGAGCAACGGCGGAGACTTACATAAAATATTCACGGAGTAAAGGTGTTAAGGTAGGTGAAAATGTTAAAATTTTTCGCCCATTCAATACAACAATTGATGTACAAAATCCGCATCTTTTGACAATTGGAAATGATGTTCAAATAACGGGTCCGGTAACTATATTAACGCATGATTACAGTTGGTCTGTGTTGAAGAAAAAATATGGAATTATTTATGGAAATCAACGTAAAACTGTAATAGGCAATAACGTATTTATAGGAGGGGGCGCTACAATTCTAGGTGGATCACATATTGGTGATAATGTAATAATTGGTGCCAATAGTGTTGTAAGTGGAAATGTTGATTCTAATTCTGTATATGCAGGAAATCCCGCTCGAAAACTAATGACTATTGAAGAATATAGAGATAAAAGAGAGAAACGCCAATTAAAAGAGGCAGTAGAATACGTTTTAGAGTACAAGAAAAGATTTAAGACATATCCGCCAGAAGAAAAGATGGATGAGTATTTCTTTCTGTTTAAGCCTTCGCGCATATATACAAAATATCGAAGCCAACTTGAATTAATGGAAAATTATCATGAGACTCTTAAAAAACTTAGTACTTATCATACAAAATTTTCATCCTATAAGGATTTCTTAAATTATTGTAATAAGCAAGAAATGGTGTTTTCTAAATGAAAATAAAACTTGGCAGAGAAAGTGTATATTGTTTAGGATTAGCCTTATTTTTGGTTGGGCAATTACTGGGTCATACATTGTTACCTGTTCCCCCATATATAAGATATTCATTTATATTTTTGGGGCTTCTTATTTCTATATTTAGCTTTGTTATTTTGGACTTTAATGAATTATATTATGCAGTGAATAGGCTGACGCTAATAAAAATAATAATTCTTATTTTTATTATTCTTTTAACAGTTATTTCTATAGTTTCTTTTAAGCGCAATCATAACTATGTTTTACTTGTTAATATCATATTTATTTTAAGTGCATATCATATACACTTTGAGAAAATATTGAAGACTTTTTTTGTGGTTGCCTGTAGTGTGTTGCTAATAATGTTATTAGCTTATATTCTAGGTTTGATTGGAGATGGACAGGTACTTCAAGGAAGAAAGACGTTTGGATATAGAATGCCAACGGATTTAGTTCAGCTGATAGTATATATTACTTTATCCAAGATCTATTTAAATTTGATGAAAGGACGTAATAATACTTCCTTATACTTATTAATATTTGTTATAGCAATAATAACTTTAGTGGAAAGTAATTCTAGACTAGGAAGTCTCACATTACTTTTACTTATACCGTATACTATCTTCCTAAAAAGAAAAATTTTTAAATCTGATTTTCAAATTTCTAAATTTACACAATCAATTCTTAAAAATCTCTTTTTTATAGGTGCATTATTATCGTATTTAGTAACGGAACTTTTTATCAGATATCCAAATAATTCGGTGCTTGAATTTATTAATCAAATTACTTCGGCTAGATTAACAAATAATAGAATGGGGATTGAATTTTTTGGATATTCTATCTGGGGGCAAGATATTTATACTAATATTTCTTCTTTTTTCAAAGGCTGGTTCTATATTGATAATAGTTTCTATGTGTTTTTATTATCGTATGGATTGGCATTATTAGTCCTTGTGGGAATAGGTTATAGATATGTAGTTAATAAATGTTTAAAAATACATGAATACATAATTCCGTTTATTTTACTTGTTATAGTTTTAGATAGTTTAATAGATCAACACCTTTATTCCTTAGAATATAACATATTTTTATTGTTGCCATTTTCGTTAGTATCTATTAACGAAAAAAATGAGGATAATAAAACCTGCTTAAATGATAAGCACACTTAATTTATATATTAAATATAGGAGAAAATATAAATAAAAATAAAAAATGAAACCAGACGAACCATATAAGCCATTATTAAGCATTATAATTCCAATGTATAATGTAGAAAAGTATATTAAATTTTGTATTAATAGTGTAATTAAAAATGATATATCAGATGTTGAAATACTTATAGTAAATGATGGCTCTACTGATAGTAGTAGAGCTATTATGGAAAAGTATCAGTCTGAATATTCTCAAATTCGAGTTTATGATAAGAAAAATGAAGGAGTTTCTAGTGCTCGAAATTATGGGCTAATGAAAAGTAAGGGAGACTGGGTATGGTTTATCGATAGTGATGATGCAATTAATCAAGGGAGTTTAAAATACATTAAAAAAGAGATATCAGATAGAAATAATAAATTTGATATTCTGGTTTTTAAATATTTAAAATTTAAAAGAAATAGTGATGTATCAAAGATAAATGATATAAAAATTCCTAATGAAGCTAAAGCGATTTCTAAATTTCAAGCAATGAAAAGTCTTTTAGATAACAATATAGCTGCTTTTCCTTGGAATAAAATCTTTAAAAAAAGTCTTTTTGATAAAATTAAATTTCCAGAAGATCGTATTTATACAGAAGATTTATCAATTATGTATAAATTGTATGATAAAGCTAGCAGCATATATTTTCAAAGCGCTCCATTTTATTTTTATAGAATAAGAAATGATAGTTTGACACATAATCTGTCTACTAAAAAAATAAAAGATGCAGCTTTATCACATTATGAAATGTATAGTTTCTTTAAAGAAAATTATCCTACGTTAGCTATTAAATTAGAAAGAAATACAATGATTAATGTAATTTCTTTATTTCATAGATTAAATAAAGAACAAATTCTTTTGTATCCCGATTTAATTGAATTTTTAACTCAGAATATTAAGATAACTAACTATGATATCAGATATAAAATTGAATGTTTATCTTTTAAAAAGTGTTATCCAATATTTGTAATTATTGGAAGAATCGGTAAAATTTCGAGAAAAATTAGAAATTATGTTAAGGAAGAAAAGTAATGAAAAAAAAACATTGGGTTTAAATGCTTTTTTAAATGGATTAAGAAGTGTATTAAATTTAATCTTTCCATTAATTACTTTTCCGTATATATCTCGTGTTTTATCTGTTAATGGTATTGGGATATATAATTTTTCTAATACGTATATTGGCTATTTTATATTGATTGCCGGATTAGGAATTGCTACGTATGCAGTTCGTGAGGGTGCAAAGTATAGAGATAATAAGGAACAAATTGAAGAGTTTTCGAGCGAAGTTTTTAGTATCAATATATTAGCTACCGTAATTGCATACATATTATTATTATTGAGCTTAGTAATATTTAAAAATCTAAATAATTATGTAGCTTGTATATTGATTTTTAGTATCCAAATTTTATTTACTACTTTAGGGACTGAATGGATTTATACGATTTATGAAGATTATACCTACATTACTATCAGAAGTATAATTTTTAAAATCCTATCGATAATTTTATTATTTATTTTTGTAAAAAGACCGTCAGATTATCTTATATATGCTGCTATAACCGTGTTGGCTAGTGTTGGTTCAAATTTTCTTAATTTTGTACATGCTCGAAGTTTTATTCATATTCGTTTAACTTTGAATACTAGATGGAAATATCATTTAAAACCAATATTGACTATTTTTGCCTCTTCGGTTGCCGTAACTATATATGTTTATTCAGATAATACTATTCTTGGATTGATGAAGAATGATTATGCAGTTGGGATTTATAGTACGTCTGTAAAAATATATCAGATAGCACAAAGTCTACTTTCTGCTGTTTTAACAGTAACAATACCTCGGTTAGCTATGCTATGGGGGCAAAGAAGGAGAAGAGAGTATAATGACGTATTGACTAGAGTAATTAACACTTTAGGTGTATTAGTATTGCCTGCATCGGTTGGCCTATTAATGCTAAGTCGAGAAGTTGTTTTAATAATTGCTGGTCCCAAATTTTTACCATCTGTAAATTCACTTCGAATTATTACGTGGGCTATTATTTTCTCAATTTTTAGTTGGATATTTTCAGATTGTGTGTTGATTCCTGCTAAAAGAGAAAAGAGAGTTTTACAAAACACATTGATTACAGCAGTAATTAATATAGTTTTGAATTTCATTTTAATACCTACAATGTCATATGATGGTACTTCATTAAGCACAGTATTGGCAGAACTGAGTGT
Source organism: Lactobacillus sp. OTU4228 (assembly GCF_001006945.1). Classification (NCBI taxonomy): domain Bacteria; kingdom Bacillati; phylum Bacillota; class Bacilli; order Lactobacillales; family Lactobacillaceae; genus Lactobacillus; species Lactobacillus sp. OTU4228. The sequence continues at coordinate 75,954 of NZ_CDLD01000038.1, read as the reverse complement.
AATGATAATGAATGGATATTCATGCAAAGATATTATTAAACCGATTATATTTAAGAAGGAAACCTTAAAAAATCTTTTAGAATCGATTATCGGTTGTATTGGAATAGTAATTGTTTGTCTACTATGTCAATGGGGATGGGATTCTATGATTTGGAAAACTGTTTTTTCAGTAATATTATCTGTCCCTATGTACGGAGCAATTTTGGTTTTGTTGAAGAATAAAATTGCCATTTCAATGTTGAAAAATGCAATAAATATCATAAAAAATAAAATTTAGTTTTAAAAGGATTCAGGATTTTTATGTCAAAAAAATCGTTATCAAGTAATGAATTAAAAGCTATACACTCTTTAGAATTAGAAGCACTGACAGTAATTGATCAGATTTGCAGAAGACACTCTATTAAATATACTTTAATTGATGGATCATTATTGGGAGCGATTCGCCATAATGGATTTATTCCTTGGGATGATGATGTGGATATAGCAATGCTAAGGGATGACTTGGAGAAGTTTAAATTAATTTGTAAAACAGAATTACCTTCCAAGTATTTTTATCAAGATATGAGTACTGATCCAGAGTATTTATATTTGTTTGATAAGATTCGAATTAACAATACCTTATTTAAGGAGTCATATTTGGCTGAGTACAATATTAATCATGGAGTTTTTATAGATATATTTCCTGTTGATAATGTAAGTGATAATAAAAAAGAGGCTAAAAAACAATTTAATAGTTTTATTTTCTTAAGACATATGTTTATGGCTAAGTATTTATCTGTTAAAGCACGAAAAGGAAAAAAGAAAATAATTGCTGGTCTGATTAAATATCTTATTCCAAATAATACTAAAAAGATTAGGAATAAGGCCTTTGACATAATGTGTAAGTATGATAAAGAAAAAACTAAAAATGTTAGAATTTTTCCAGGTCCATACGTTAAAAAAAATGTGTATTGCAGAAAGTTTTTTGATGAAGTTGAGGATCATAAATTTGAAAATCACAATTTCTTGATTTCTAAATATTATGAACAAATGCTAGTAAATGATTATGGTAATTGGAGAGAGTTGCCTCCTAAGGATCAACGGGTAACTCGACATGATCTCGTAGATTTTAAACTTTAGGTGAAAAATGAAGATTGCACTAATTAATACTGTTAATCTAGAAGAAAATGGTATATCTACATTCATCTTAAATAATAGTTATCTTTTTTCTAAGTGGGGAGAAGACGTAGCTATTATTGCTCCTAATAAAGTGAAAAAAGCCCTTAAAAAGAGAATAATTTCAAAAGGAATAAGACTAATCGAACTTCCCATGCGAGATAATTCGCCACAAATATACTTCTGGAAATTAATAAAAGTTTTAAAAAAAGAAAAATATGATATTGTTCATGTAAATGGTAACAGTACTACAATGTCAATTGAACTTTTAGCTGCATGGTTTGCAGGTATAAAAGTTCGTATAGCTCATAGCCATAATACAATTGCCGATCATACGAAGATAAATAAATTATTACGTCCTATCTTTAATTTGACAGTCAATGGACGTGTAGCATGTAACATTGCTGCGGGCAAGTGGCTATTTCATCAGAAAAAATTTTTAGTTATAAGAAATGGAATAAATTTGTCACATTTTCATTTTGATGAAAGTCTGCGAGAAAACTATCGAAAAACACTTAAACTTAATAAAGACGATATTTTGCTGGGAAATGTGGGAAGATTTAATAGACAAAAAAATCAGGTTGTTTTGCTAGATCTGATTAAACAGCTAGGCGATAATTATTATTTAGTCTTAGTTGGAAGTGGCGTGAATTTTGAAAAAATAAAGAAACGTGTCGATAGTGATGTGTTTTTGCGTAAACATATATTCTTCACTGGTGCAGTAAGTGATACTTCGGGATGGCTGAATGCAATGGATTTATTTCTTCTTCCATCTTTATATGAAGGGCAGCCTTATACTTTAATAGAGGCGACAGCGTCCGGATTAGATGCTGTAGTATCTAATACAATTTCTTCAGAAAATGATCTTGTAAGTAACATTTCTTTTGAAAGACTAGATTCTCCTAAAGATTGGGTCCAAAAGATAAAAATACCTATAGCTAACAACCGTGAACTAAGATCAAATTCATACTGTCAAAAGCTAAAGGAAAAGGGCTATGATACTACTGAAAATGCAAAGATGCTTTTAAAGTATTATAAAAAGAAAATATCACTTTATAAGTAATAAAGTGTATCTTATTAAAGTGAAGTGAGACCTAAAAATTAGACAGTTTAAAATACAGGATTAATAGAGGCTTGATTCCGATATTCTTTCGGAGTTAAGCCTTTTAATCTGCTCTTTATCCTTTCTTTGTTATAGTATTCGATATATTCTTCGATTGCTTGAGCGTAAGCGTAAAAAACTGAAGTATCTTAAAACCCCACCTTGGCTTGTGCTAAGATGAGGTTAATTATATTCAAAATGTATCTGCAGCTTGCCTGCACTTGCTTTGTCTGTCAGAGTTGATTCATTGGGTAATTTATAGAGCAAATATTTTAGATATTTTTCTGGATCTAAATCAAATTTATCTTTAACTATGGCAGCCAGGCCATCGATTCCGCGCCTCATGTCAGTTCGACCACATATCAGGATCAAGGGAACTATATAGATTGAGTTCAAGATAAGCTGAGCATCAAGTTATTGCGTGGTGGACGTGTCTTTTTAGGCTTTTGTGGATGATCTAGAGCCACAATAGGCTGTTGTTTTTCAAGCATGTTCTTTGCCTCCTTAAGTTTATGAGCTAAGAATAGCCGAAAAATGGAAGCTAAGAAAGATACTTCAGTTTTTTACGCTTACGTTGGTTGATAATCAACTGAGGCTTTTTAATATACCTTTGAGTGTAGGAATGCAAACTAATAAAAAATAAAATTCAGTGGTATTCTAATTTGCAAATCTGCAAATCTGCAGAAAACGAACAAAATTTTAAAGAATATTTTAAAATATATTTAATTATAATCTTTGGAGAAGGTATAGAAAGTATGAAAGTAAGAAAAGCAGTCATTCCAGCAGCTGGTTTAGGTACTAGATTTTTACCAGCAACTAAGGCTTTACCTAAGGAAATGTTACCTATTGTTGACAAGCCAACGATTCAATTTATCGTGGAAGAAGCTAAGGCTTCAGGAATCGAAGATATCTTGATCGTTACCGGTAAAAACAAGCGTGCGATTGAAAACCACTTCGACTCTAATCCTGAATTGGAGCAAGACTTGGAAAAGACCGGTAAGTCTGGTTTGCTCAAGTTAACACAAGAAATTACTGATTTGGGCGTAAACTTGTACTACACTCGTCAACCACACCCAGCTGGCTTGGGGGATGCTGTTTATCGTGCCCGTAGTTTCGTTGCTGGTGAACCATTTGTAATTATGCTTGGCGATGATTTAATGAAGGATAAAGTTCCTTTGACTAAGCAGTTAATTAACGATTACGACAAGACTCATGCATCAACCATTGCCGTTATGAAGGTGCCACACAAGGAAGTTTCTAAGTATGGTGTGATTGCACCAGATGGTAAGATCGCTGATGATTTGTACAATGTAAAGAGCTTTGTAGAAAAGCCAGATGTTGATAAAGCTCCAAGTGATCTTGCAATAATCGGTCGTTACTTATTAACGCCTGAAATTTTTGATGTTTTGGAATATCAAAAGCCAGGTCGTGGTGGTGAAGTTCAATTAACTGACGCCATTGATACAATGAATAAGACACAACGTGTATTTGCTCAAGTCTTTAAAGGTCAACGTTTCGATGTTGGTAATAAGGAAGGCTATCTTGAAACTTCCATTCAATATGGTTTGAAGCATCCAGAAACACGCGATGCTTTACGCAAGTATATTAAGGAATTAGGCAAGACATTATAATATGATATTAATCCATAACAATCTTTTATATTAAAACTTAAGCTGTCACCTGAAGTAGGTGATGGCTTTGTAGTAGAACCAATTAATAGAGCAGTTTATACCAGTTGATGGTAAAATCACAATGATTGCAAAAACTAAACATGCAATCGACTAACAACCAAGAATGGTACAGAAATCTTGATTCATGTGGGATTAGATGCTGTTGATTTGAACGGATTACCGTTTGATGTGAAAGTTAAGGAAGGCCAAGAAGTTAAGAAGGGTCAACTTTTAGTAGACATGAATATTGAAATGATCAAGAAGAATGGTAAAGACCCAACTGTAATAGTAGTGCTGACTCAACCTGATAAGATTTTGAATAATAAGACTTATAATGTAGCAAACAGAAACACACCAATTGGTAAGATTAGCGATGCAACTAATTAAAAATATTTCTCCCTCTAGATAAGCGCTTATTGGTTTTAATATGAAGAGAGCCGGATTTGTCCGGCTCTTTTTTTGGTGGTATGGTGCGAAGGTAGGGCTGATGAATGTATAGCAAGAAGCAGGTTATGCATAGACCTGCTTTTTTGCTGTGGGAATATTAGATGAGTGTAAATAAAAACCTAGAGCTTAAGCACTAGGTTTGAGATTTAATTTGTGTTTATCTTGTTGTTTGTTATATGAGATTGATGGATAATGCAGATTGAATGGAGCTGAAATCATTGTAGGAAGAAGGATAAAAAAGTTATGTAGTTTGATAATGTTAATTTAGATAATAATGATTTAACAGAAAGATCAAATTCGTATCAGTATAGGCTATCTCAAGATATTTTTTGAAAAAGAATTAATTTAAACTTAGATAGGGAAGGAGCTTCCAAATTAATAGGCTTAAGTATGGATTAATATTGAATAAATAGGTAAGTAATAAGTTTAGCAGAACATGATAACTTTTATTAATTTAAAATAACCAAAAAATTCTATAGTTGTCTTAAGCTAAGGAATTTTGTTATATATTTAATTTCTAACTGTTATTATAGATTATGTTAAAAGTCTATTAGGTTCTAGAGTAAAATCTAATTTTAGATGATATAGAAATAGATACGTAATATTTTAATAAAGTAGGGAATTTATATGAAGAATAATGAAGAAAAAATTTTTACCAATGAATTTTTATTTAAAGGTACGACTGAGTTAAAACTTCCTGAAGAAGAAAAATATAGAGAAGCATATAAATCTATATTTCCTTTAGATCAAAATATTGATGAAATATCTGATAAGCAATGGAAAGAATGCTTTTATAGTAAATTAAAAGATCAACTTAATGGTTATTTACCTAAAAATTTTGAGAATGTGATTTTATTTTTAGGAGCTGGAGCTTCTGTTAAAGGTGAAAATTGGAAGTACGGTAAAACAATGGGACAAATTGCGTGTTTAATTCTAGGCATGTTATATATACGCGATTTTGATGACAAAAATCCAAAAAAATTCTTGTTAACGAAAACTAATAAAACAGATTCGAAAGATACAGATAAAGAAAATAAAAATTGGAATTTAAGTCCACAAAAAGAGGATATTTTAACACCGAATGAATTTGAAAATATTGCTGGTCTTAAAAGAGGAGATCTATGTAAATTTTTAAAGAAAGGACTTTTAGGTAAAGGACCTAACATTAATTTTAGTTTAGAAGATTTTATATCAGTTTTGGATGAAATGGTGGATTTAATAGGGAACCAGTCTGCTTTCCTAACAGATGCTGATAAATCCTTATTAGAACGAGCTAAAGCTACGGATATTTTTATAAAAGAGAAAATTATTAAATATGTTCAATATAAAAATATAAAATTCAATAATGAAGATGGCTTTTCTCATTTAGCAACTATAAAAGATATTATCGCTAAAAAACAGGGGCATTCTAAGCTGAATGTTATTACTACTAATTATGATATGTTAGTAGAAAAAGCAGCAGAAACTGGCAATATAGTGGTGTTTGATGGCTTTTCATTTTCTCCAGAAGCAGCATTTGATGATAGTTTATTTGACTGGAACCTGACTAAGCAAATAGAGGGAATGAATACTAAGGAAATATCATATAATTCTAACGTTATAAATCTATTGAAAATACATGGGTCAATAAATTGGATTAATAAAAATAATAAAGTCCGTAGAATATCTAAATATGCCAATGTAAGAAAAAGTAATGAAAGGGTAATGATTTTTCCAAGTTCTAATAAGTATAAACAAAGTTATGATAAACCTTATTTTGAATTACTAAGTAGATTTCAAAACTTATTACATAAAGAAAATACATTATTAATTACTGCTGGATTTAGTTTTGCAGATGATCATATATCAAGGATGATATTAGATTCTTTGAAGAATAAACAAGGGTTAAAGATTTTAGTAACAGATTATAGTATTGCGCCAAAAAATAAAAACTGGAAAGAATTAGATGAAATGCGAAAAAATAGCTTTCCAGTTGTTTTTCTCAAAGCAACTATGAATGGTAAAGAGCATAATTTGGATTACTATCTGAGGTAAGTATGGTTAATGTAAGTGAACTTTATTCTTGGAATAGATTTGATGGTAAAAGATATATTTGTGATAAGAATTCATTCCAAAGAAGTGAGAATGAATATTATTTAGGAAAAATTACGCAGGTATCAGTAGATCGAAGCATACTTCAGACTGAGAATATGTCTTTACTGAAAGATAGGATTAATAGAAATGATATTTTAGTTCCTAATACTATAAATTTTTTAGTTGTAATAAACAGCTATAGTGGAATTTATTTAGGTGAAGTTAAGCATAATGAATTAAATGGTGGAGAGTCAATACATGATAGTCTTGTTAATAATAATGAGAATAAGTTATATCCATCAATAAGTATTAAGGTTTTAGGATATCTTGATGAAGAAAATCAACTGTTTAAGTTGTCAGGTATAAAGAATATAGGGTTAGGAGATAAAGTTTATATAGCAAATAAAGTTATACAAAATATTTATATTAAATCTCTTGAGATAAATTCGAATACAGCTACAAGTTTAAAAAAATTACAATTTGCCAATGTAGTATCTTCCAGTAATAAAATAATTCCGTTTAGAATTACTGCTAACAATTTATTAAAAAATCATTTTCTAGTAATAGGTGCAACTAATTCCGGAAAATCAACTAGTGCATTATCAATATTAGAGCAATTGCACAAATCTAAAGTTAAATTTGTTTTGATTGATCCTACTGGAGAATATAGAAATTCATTTAAGGAATATGAAATCCAAGATAAAAAAGATGAAACTAAGGACGTTAAAAAATTAGTATTAGGTGTTAATACGCATATTGAAACCGGTGAATTATCGAACGAAGAGTGGAGAATGATATTTAATCTAAATACTGAGACTCAGATTTCGGAATTGTTATCGGCAATCCATGATCTAAAATATCAAGCTAGCCTAGGACACCAAGATGATATAGTGAGAAAGAACGGTGAAAGAATAGATGATGTGGATAGAATAGAGATGGCTTCAGTACCTGAAAAACAAGATTTTAATATAAATAATATTAAAAAACAAATTTTGGCTGATGAAGTTGAAGCTAGTAGCAAAAGCTATGAGAATCTATATAAATTTAGTAAATTTAAAAAGAATAATTATGAATGGCTAATAAAGCAGGTTGATTTCGTCTTAAGTAAAACAAAGTTAGCACAGTTTTTTTCACCTGATTCTTCATCTTGTAGCTTAATAAAAGAATTAGAAAAAACAGCTTTAGATGAAAGTCAAGATAATTTGTATATAAATGCTTCAAAGATAGGAATTTCTGATGATTCTGGAAAGATGATTTTAGATTTAATAAGTAGAAAATTACTTCAAATTAGAATAGAAGAAGCAGAAAAGAATGGAAATATGTCTTTTCAGCCTATTATCTTATTTATTGATGAAGTACATAGATATGCTATGGAGAAAGATGAAGATGGAAATTATCTTTCTCAATTAATTAACCTAGCAAGAGAAGGACGAAAATATGGAATATTTTTATTTTTGACAACACAAAGTCCTAAAGATGTACCTAAAATAATATTAAATCAAGTAGGAACACTATTAATTCATAGACTTGTAGGTCAAGAAGAGATTGCTGCAATAAGTAATTTCCTTGAAAAAGATAGTTTTAATTTGATTTCCAAATTAGGTACAGGAGAGGCACTTTTATCAAGTGTAAACTTAATGAGAGATGTCCCGTTAAAAATAAATCAGTCTAAACTAACACAATTAAATGATACTCCTATTATTGGAGAAAATATGAAATATTAATTTATATATGAATTGTGTTTTTAACTATTGCTGAAAAATATACTGAATGATATGAAATTTGTAGCTCCCATATTTTTAATTTTAATTAAAATATGGTTTTGATAGGAAAAATGTATGAAATGAAAAAAGTTATTAATATAGTATTATTAGTTTTATTAATAATTTTGGTGACTTTTTCATTAGCTGGATTAATTTATTCGATTTTTTACGAATGCAAAGGATATATGATAAATTGTTTGCCAGATGTAGGAACACCAGCTGATTTTTGTGGTGCAGCAGGAACTACTTTAGCGGTAGTGTTTACATGGCAACAAATAAAAGATTCGGATGAAGAAGCACAAAATAGAAGACGTGAAACAGAATTACAATTTGATACGACTATAGAAGAGATGCAAAAGAAGCGAGAAGAGGCGTATAAACCAGATGTATGTTTTAATACTAATATTATAAGCATACAGTATGATAATTCTCAAAATGATTTTTGCGATGACAAAGTGACTTTTACCATTATTAATTTAGGTGTTGGTACAGCCAAAGACATTAGAGTAAAAGCATATTCTGATAGTAATTATAATAAATTATGTCAAGATATTTCTTGGTTCAAAGACCAGACTCAGAAAATAGGAGATGTAAAGGATAGTTTATATTATACAGACTGTTGTGGAAAAACAGTTAGTGATTATTTTGAACCAATAAGTGGAGGATATTTATTCTCGAAGGATTCTGATAAAAATATTGAACTACCTAAAGTTTATTTGTATGCTTTGAAAGACTATTGTTGTAAATTATTTGATGAGGACAAAATAGATGGTGATCCTTATTATTGTCTTCCAAAGTTTATGTATGATATTCAATATCAAGATCAAGAAGGTATTTATTATTCGAGAAAGGTATGTATTAAACCTAATATTAGTGGGTATCAAACAGGTGGTAATGGGGAGTGCCTTTCTTTTGACATGAACTTAAAGATTGAAAACTTAGCAATTAAGAAAGAAGACTGCTGATATGTATAGTGCGATTGTGGCCGCATTTACTTAATAAAAATTTCAGTTGAATTAGCCTACATTATAGTATCTAAAAGAGGATGCATATTTTGTAAACCACTTTAGGGTATAAAGATAAATATAAATTTTAATATATTTTATTTGCGTTTGTTCAACATAGTCTATCGGCAGTGATGGTGCTGGGATAAAATCCATTTTTATGAAAGGATATTATTGATATAATAAATTGAAAATATTATTTAAAGGGAATTTGTGATGACACGGAATAGACCTAAGACAACTAATGGATTGATGAAATATCTACGCGAAAGAAAGCATATTTTAATTAAAGGCTCTAATCAAAAAAAGCAATTGTTAAATATGGGATATTATCATGCATATAAAGGTTATCGTTACATTAATTCACCCCAAAACCAAGTAACATATCATGATTTTAAAGAACTGTATGCCGTATATCAATTTGATATAGAATTAAAAACCATATTTTATCCTAAAGTTATGTTTATCGAAACTGCATTGAAAAATCATGTATTGGACATAGTTTTGAAATTAGCTGGAACGGGAGATTTTTCAATAATTTATACTAAAATTTTGGATAATTATAGAGATTTTAGTACATCCGGTAGAAGATACAGAACAGGTAGAGAAAGAACAAGAGCAGAACGAGAATTTAAAAATCAAATAAAACGGCGTTTGAACTTAAGAAATACAATATATAAAACTCAAACAAGAGAATATATACAAAATAATAGAATAGCTTGCCATTTTTTAGAAAATGGACAAAACATTCCAATTTGGGGCATTTTTGAGTTACTTACTTTGGGGGATTTTGGATATTTTGTTTCATGTATGAATCAAAATAGTAGGACTAAAATATCTGAAGCATTAAAAATTAGACAGAACGACGATACATCAGCATCACTACCACAGCAGTTGATTTTTGCAATTAAAGACTTAAGAAATGCAATTGCACATAATGATGTTGTATTTGATAATCGATTTCAGAGTAATAGAATAAATAATCATTTGAAACATGCCTTAGAAAATGATACTAATATTGTAGATATACAGTTTGATACAGTTATTGATTATGTAATATTAATTGTATATGTAGCTAAACATTTATCGATTTCTAAAATAGAACTGAAAAATTTTGTTTCAGACTTTGAAAATTCGGTTAATAAATTGAAATCTTCAATTTCTAATGAGATTTTTTCTAAGATTTTTCATAATGATTATAATCGTAAAATTAATGGAATAAAAAATTATATTGAGAACTAATACTTGAAAGCTAATAATAGATAATGTACACTAATAGTGAATAGCGGTATGTGTCTACGGAGCATACTTAAGGGAGCTGGATTCGTCTAGCTCTCTTTTTTTGTTATATGTGGTGAATATGCTAAATCCAGAAAAATATAGATAAATTATTTGTATTTGATGATATATTCATTTATTCTGAACATAGAGAGATCAATCCCTTCGCTTAATGGATACGTCCTATCGCGAAGGTTTTTTTGTGTCAAAAATTGATTAGTGTGTAAAGTGTTGAGCTTAAAAGCAAGATTAATAAGGCAAGAAAGCAACCGAGAAGTATGTGAACAAATATATAAAGGTAAGCTGAAGTATTGTAGAAGATAGGTTGTGAAGAGAGATGCATTATATGAATAAAAAATATCCATATTCTTTATTAAAGAAAAGTATTTTAAATAAGTTTGAAATTAAAGGCGGTTGGGTAACAGATTCTAAGGATATAAATGTGGTAGATAAATATAAATACGGAACTTTAAAATATACTTCGAATGACATTAATCTAACACTGTTTCAAGGCTTTCCTTCAAAAGATGAAAAAAAGATGTGTTTTAATGAGGAACCACAAAGATATCCAGATATTTATGGAAGAATAGCTGATATGACTAGTTATTATATACATGCAGTAAATAATAGTGAATTATCTATTCCTGTTTTTGCTGATCTTTTGCCTGTGCATACTCAAAAGATAAATGTTTCTTATTTCACAGTTTCTAATTATTTTCCAGTAAAGTCTGTGAGGATGAAAACATTAATAATTGGATCTACATTTTTAAACGAATGGTTAAAGCCACTGCAAAAAATGAGACCATTTGATGAGGATGATAGTTTTGGAATAAGAATTTATAAAAGTGAAAGTCAATTATTAGGGAATTTTAATTATAATAATCAAAAATTCGAAATGTTTTTTACAGGAAATGTAAATCAAGATGCTATTGCTAGGGGCAGACAAATTAATATAATAAACGATTCATTTTTACGAATAGCTTCTAAAGAAGAGATTACAGCTGAGAAAGCTTTGGAAATTGATAGCAAACTAAATAGATTATTCACGATAATATGTTCATCTCCAGTGAGTTCATCTTTAATTAGTTTAAGAGGTGAAAAATCATATATTTCTGATGTGTATTGTCCATCTAATTACCCAATAAACGAAAATAATACTAATATTATTTTTGAAGGTAAAGATTTTGAGCTTGAACGACTATTTTCTAATTGGTTTAGCATGTCCGATGAATTGAAACTGTTGACTGATAATTATGCAATAACTGTAAGTTATAGCGAAACTATTGAAAATAAGTTAATTAATTTAATTGAGGGTATAGAATCTTTTTATAGAAAAAATAATATTACTTTGTTCCAAGCAATGAAAAGGTTAATTCACAGTTTGCCTTCAGAGATTTTATATAAAATAACCGAATATGTTGGCAGTATTGATGAATGGTTGAAGAAATTAAGAAATACGCGAGTCTTTTTAACACATGGAACAGAAAGAAAAGCGAGATTTACTGATATTAATGAATTGATTGTTCAAGTAAATATTTTTCAAATTTTAATTCAATGTTTCATCATGAAAGAATTAGGATATGATTTTAAGAAAAATCATTGTAGAAAAATAGTACATAAAATCGATATGATTTTTAATACTTCATTTTTGTGAGAGTAATTAAAATGAAAAAAATATTTATTAAGTGTAAAGATATAATAGTAATTTTAAGCAGAATAACAAAAAATCGAAACTGTCAAATTTTTTGTGTAATGAAGATGCTCAACAAGAAATATTTAATCAATTAGCGAAGTTTTCTTCTGATGCGATAAAAGCACAACAGGAGTTCTCAGCTAGATTGGGTGCTGCACATTCTAAAGCTTTAGAAGAGTGGAATAAAAGTATAGATTTATTTAGATCACGTTATTACTCGGAAGCTGGAAATGATATAAGAAAATCGTTAGAGTTTTTATTAAGAGATATACTTAAAAATGGGACTTCTATAAAACAGCAGGTAAAGGGATCGGGTAAAGAGTTATTAAAGTCAAATTTAGGAAAATATCTTTCAAGTAAAGAAATAAATAAAATAAACATAACTTTTTTGATTAATATAATTACCCCCATAACACATATTTCTAATGAAAAATTCAAACATGGAGAGCCAACTGGATTAAGTGAAAAAGATTTGCGTTTTTATATGAATGAAACTTTTTTGGTTATGCAGAGATTGCTTGATATTGAAGAGAGTAAAAAATGATAAAGGCTGGCTGAAACAGATCTGGCAAATGCAATGATGAAGGCGTAGATTCAGATCTTGTTTGCCTGCTGAAGGTTAAATAGTAAGCGAAAACGGATCAATCTAGATTGACATTTACTAATAAAAACAGTAAAATATCATTAATCTAGTTTATTGATTGCTATGCGATCGCAAAGTGGGGTATGCCTTCGGGTATATCCTATTTTTGTTTACAGGAGTTTTTATGAATAATAGAATTGATAAACCTTTTAAAACAATAGATCAACAAATTTCTATATTACAAAGTAGAAATTTGTTATTTCATAATAAAGAAACGGCTACTAAAAATTTAGAAAGATATGGATACTATGAAATAATAAATGGTTATAAAGATAATTTTATGATTGATCCTTCTGATGATAAAAAAGGGTTTAAAGATAATGTGAGTTTCGATCATATATATCAGTTGTTTAATGTTGATCAGCAATTGAGAGCAGGAACAATAGAAGCACTCGAATATTTTGAGGCTAATTTAAGACAAGTAGTTGCATACACAGTATCAAAAAATATATCTTGTGATCAAAATATTTATATAAATAGAAGAAATTATAGTCATGGACGACGCTTTAGACATCCTAATGAATATCAATATCCTGTAGATAAATTGATGCATACTTTACGAAAAATTACCGAACGTAATGATCAACCATTTAAACACTATCGCAATGATCATGGAAATGTTCCTCCTTGGATCGTAGTTAAACGTCTTTCCTTAGGTAATTTAATTTGGTGGACAAAACTTTTAAAAAACACAGAAAAAGCTGAAGTAATTTCAAAAATGTGTGGTCTTCCAATAGAAATAGTTCAAAATAATGAAGAATTAAGAGAAATTTTTGGAGATTTTTTATCTTTATTGCTTGATTATAGAAATACTGCAGCACATGGTGGAAGAATATATAATCATTATTCTGAAAAACATAAACTTCCATATAGAGGATCGCTATATTCTAGATATTTTAAAGTAACGCAAGAAGAGTATAGCTTGGGTAAAGGTCAAAGTAGGCTGGGAGTTCTATTAAAAGGATTGAATCTCTTTGAAAATAAAGAAGCATATATAACCTTATTGGTTAATATAGAACTTGCACTAAAAGATTATTTGAAGTTATATCCTCAAGATAAGCAATATTTGCTGCAAACTATGGAGATTGATGAAAGTATTTTAAGTGATAACAATTAATAAAAAACGCAAGATTTATAATAGAAAGCATCTTTAAATTTAGGGATGCTTTTTTGCATAGAAATGAAAATTACTGAAATGCAACTTATTTTTGATATAAGAATCGGTGAAGCTTTACCAAATACGAATTATTGCCTAAACTAATTTCTATTTTTATCTAGCTAAAAATAAATAGTTTTATTATTATTTCAGTGAGGGAAATTTTTATTTTTGGAGGTTAAAAAATGAAATTCAAAAAGGGAGAGTCGGATCAATTCCGGCTCTTTTTATGCAATAAAAAAGCGAGGACTGCAAACATTGCAATCCTCGCCTTTAATATCCAGAACACAGATCAAGCGCCTGTCTATGCTAGAGGCTCCAGGCCTGATGGGTGTCTCGATATGTGGTATTTTTTATATTTCGATTGAAAGAATAATAGTCTTCTTCAAAATTCAATATCACAACAGCACCTCATTTCTATAAATCTGGGTTATGAATTTTTATCATAAAGTAAGCGCTTACCTTATTTATCCTTAATATATCATAAAATCGCCGAATTTTGTAGCATTTTAATTCTAGAAAGGGCAAAAAGAGTTAAAACATGTTACATTAGATATAGACAATATAGTAATTATTATTTTTAGAGGTAGAAATGATTAGACAAGCAAGAAAAACAGATTTTCCATTTGTATATCCTATTCTTAAGCAGATTTTTGACGAAATGCAGATGAAGTCGATCGAATCATTGCCAGAAGACCAATTCTATAGTTTGATGAAGCTCGGCTTTATTTCTGAAGACTATCGTTATTCTTACCGCCGTGTTTGGGTAGACGAAAGAGAGGGCAGAGTCGTTGGTATTCTCGACATGTATCCATACAAGGACCAAAAGATCATCGATGTTGTTTTGCGTCACAATTATGCTAAAACTGGCTTGCCGATTTCAACTGTGATTTTTGATGATCAAGAAGCTTGGCCACATGAGTGGTATATCGATTCCTTAGCTGTTCATCCCGACCACTGGGGTGAAGGAATCGCCAGCAGCTTGATGGATGAAGCTGAAAAGATTGCCAAGGATCATGGCTATAACATCATCAGTTTAAATGTGGATAAAGAAAATCCACGTGCACAAAAGCTCTATGTTCATAAAGGTTACGAAGTAGAGAAGTCAATGACCATTGGCGATCGTATTTACGACCACATGATCAAACATATTTAACGGCAAAAGGGATGCGAGAGGCATCCCTTTTTTTACGCATTTGATGGCAACATAAATCTTACTTCATTGTAGATATCCAATGCATTCTTCTTATGTCCATGAGCCAGCCAATCAGTAACGTGCGAGAACAGCACAGAAGTGAAGCCTTTGATGTGGTTATTTGAATAATCGCTGTTAAACAAGTGTGTTTGCATTTCTTTGAAAAAGGCGTTGCTGATGTCTTGGCAGATGTGACGGGATGCATTTTTTGATGCCAAATGATAAACATTAATGTAGAACAGGCGAGTGCGATCGATTTGCTTGAGATAAGCATAAATAATCTGTTCGGTGTCGTAGTCGCGGTAATCTAAAAAGTGCTGATGAATCTCATGTTGAATCGCATCAGAAAACAAGTCCGGCATGCTTGAGTATCTACTGTAGAAAACGCTACGCGTGATACCGAGTGCATCACAAAATTGCGTTACAGAATATGTCTTTAATAATGTAGTAGCTAATTCCTCTTTTAAAATTCTAATTGCTATATTTCTATTCATACATAATTCCCCTTTATATAGTACTTAATTAAATTACACCTATCTCTAACTTTCTCACTCACTTCATGGTTATAAAATATATCAGGAGTGGAATAATATAGCAATAGTCTTTTTTTATAATAATTTGTTTATAGCTTGATGTAAGCATGATCCACGCGCTTAATGTGCTTACAGGTAATGCAAAAAAATTTTTGTAAAATAAAAAAACATGACTACTGTAAATGAACAATAATCATGCGTAATCGCTGAAAACGTTGATTTAACAACATTCTTACTCAAGAATGCTTTAATACCGGGATTTGTAGCTATATAGTTAATCATTAATCTTATCTAATGGAAGATACAAAAAGGAGCAGGCTGTATGAAAATCGTGGGGCAAATTAAAAGAGTTCAAACAGATGACCAAACCATTTGAACCCTTGGATTAGGAACTTTATTAAGGTCAACTACCCTAGACTTCAGTCTAGGGTAGTTGACTAATTTCTCTCGGTTAAAGTAACAGGATAGCTATTCCGTATATGGTATAAAAAATATTTCATGGGTCGAAACGAGTTCCAAGCCGCGAAACAAAGTCTGAAGGCAATGAAAACGAATACATTTTCAAAAAATGATGATATAAATATAACCGTAAGGTAAATGAAACGGAACAAAAGAAGAGATAAAAACTTATTCAAAGGAGAGAAATAAGATGAACGGTAAGAAATATTCAGTAGTTATTGCCGGTGGTGGTAGTACTTTTACACCAGGATTTGTCCTCGACTTAATCAAGAGTCAAGACAAGTTCCCAATGAGACAATTGAAGTTCTACGATAACGATGCAGAACGTCAAAAGAAGATTGGTGAAGCTGTTAAGATCATCATGAAGGAAAGAGCTCCACAAATTAAGTTCTCATACACCACTGATCCAAAGGAAGCTTTCACCGACGTTGACTTCGTAATGGGTTCAATTCGTGTTGGTAAATACCACATGAGAAGCTTGGATGAAAAGATCCCATTGAAATACGGCGTAAATGGTCAAGAAACTACCGGACCCGGAGGAATGGCTTACGGTCTTCGTTCAATTCCTGCCATCATTCAAATCATTGACTGGATGCAAGAATACTCACCAAATGCTTGGATGATCAACTACTCCAACACCATTGCGATCGTTGCTGAAGCTTGCCGTCGTCTTCGTCCAAACGCAAAAGTTATCAACATCTGTGACATGCCTATTGATGACATGGACAGAATGGCAGCTATCTGCGGTCTTAACAGCTGGCATGACATTGACTTCAACTACTACGGCTTGAACCACTTCGGCTGGTGGAAAGAAGTTAGAAACAAGAAGACCGGCGAAGACTTGATGCCTAAACTTAAGGAATACGTTAAGGACCATGGCTATTGGGTAGGCGGTGAATACGACAAGAATACTGAAGCTTCATGGGAAGCAACATTCAAGAAGGTCGCCGACGACTACAAGATGGATCCAGAAACCTTGCCAAACAATTATATGCAATACTACTACTTCCCACAATATGAAGTAGCAAACGCTGATCCAAAGCACACTCGTACCGATGAAATTCGTGAACACCGTCAAAAGATTGTCTTCGGTGAATGTGAACGTATCGTTAAGGCTGGTACCGCTAAGGACAACATTTGGGACATCTCAGGTTTGCACTCAGAATATATCGTTGATATTATTCACGCTATTGCTTTTAACACTCACGAAAAGTTCTTGGCTAACTGCCCTAATAATGGTGCCATTTCTAACATGGATCCAGATTCAATCGTTGAAGTTCCTGCATTATTCGGTGCTGATGGTATTCAACCTATGGCAACTGGTAAGGCCGGCCGCTTCCAAAGAGGTTTGATGATGGAACAACAAACTTGTGAAAAGTTGGTTGTTGATGCCTACGTTGAACATTCTTACCAAAAGATGCTTCAAGCCTTCGCTTTGAACAAAACTGTACCAGACGCTTCAGTTGCTAAGAAGATTTTGGATGACATGATTCCAGTTAACGCTCCATACTGGCCAGAATTGAAATAATCCAGTTAAACTGCACACCTTTAAAACAAAAAATGAAAGGATAACCGTCTATGTGGCGGCTATCCTTTTTGCGTCTAACATGATATTCTTTTGGTAAAGACAAAATATAGGAAAGAAAGGAAAAAAAGATGGATTTAGAAGCAGCAGTCATGAAGAACAAAGAAGGTTTTAACGAGACTGATAAGGCGATTGTGAGCTACTTGTTGCAATATCCTGAAGCTGCCAGCAAGTTGAGTCTGATGGAACTTGCACAGAAGCTGTATGTTTCTAAGTCCGCTATTTTTCGTTTAAGTAAAAAGCTGGGGTTGAGTGGTTTTAGCGAGTTGAAGTTTGAATTGTCTGAATTAACGGCTAAAAAGGCGCAGCGCGAAAAGTATGCGCAAGGTTTGAATTTTGACGCTAATTTGCAAAAGATTCTGGAAGAGACCGTTAAGTATATTAAGGGTTTGAATCTGACTGATTTGTTCAATGATTTGGATCGCGCTGAAACAATTTATATTTATTCAACCGGTTGGCAGCAGCAAATCATTGCGGAATATTTGGCCCATTCCTTTTTCTTGATTGGTAAAAAAGCGATTATTCTGCCGAGTGCGCGCGACGAAGTTTCGATGCTTGGGCGGTCGGTGAAAACCAACGACATGCTGTTTGTGATTTCGTTTGGCGGCTTTAACAAGACGATTCTGGAAGAGCTAAAGAAAATCGATGCGGTCAATAACCAATTGAAGCTGGTTTCTTTGACTAGTTGGCAGCCAGGAAAGATTGCCTCACTGAGTAATTACAGCTTTTTCTTTAAAACGACGCCATTTCAGTTTAGCAATCAGAATGCGGTCACGTTCAGCTCAGCCTATGTTTTGATCGATTTGTTGATGAATGAGTACGGCAAGCATTGCGGTTTGTAAAAAATAGAGGATATGGATTATGAAGAAATTATTATTGCTATCAACAGGGGGCACGATTGCTTCTGTAGCATCTAACGCTGGTTTGGTACCTAAGGAAACTGGCGAAGAGTTAATCAAGATGCTGGGTAAATTGCCTTATGACATTCACGTCGAGGATATCTTGCAGCTGGATTCATCCAACATTCAGCCGGAAGAATGGAAGTTTATCGCACAAAATATCTATAAATACCGCAATGATTATGATGGCATCGTCGTTTCACACGGTACGGATACGATGGCATATACCGCTTCAATGCTGTCTTTTATGTTGAAGAATATTAATATCCCGGTCGTTTTAACGGGGAGTCAGGTGCCAATTAACATCGTCTTAAGTGACGCCCACGACAATTTGCGTTTGGCCTTTGCGGCTGCCGCTACTTGTCCGCCTGATATTTATTTGGCCTTCCACAACAAGGTAATGTTGGGTTGTCGCTCAGTGAAGGTGCGGACAACCAACTTCGATGCCTTCGAAAGTGTGAATGTGCCACCTGTAGCCACTGTTTCTTCTGATGGTTTGGTCTTCAATACTGACGACCATTTTCAAAAGAAGCACGATGGCGAGCCGGTTTTGAATACCAAGATCAATTCACACGTTTCTTTGGTCAAATTGTTCCCTGGTTTTGATCCGAATTTACTGTTTGCGATGGTAAATAGCGGCTGTCGCGGGATCGTTATTGAGGCCTATGGTTTGGGTGGGATGAACTTTATTCGCCGCAATATGGTAGCCGCAATCGGTAAGTTAATCCGTCGCGGCATCCCCGTCGTCGCCAGCAGCCAATGTTTATATGAACGTAGCGATTTAACCAAGTACGAAGTAGGACGTGAGGCCTTGCTTGAAGGTGCGATCAGCGCCTGCGATATGACGTCTGAGAGTGCGATCACTAAGTTGATGTGGGCTTTAGGCCAAGGCATGGATGTCCACGAAATCGATGATTTCTTCAATACTAATGTCGCTGGCGAAGTAACTCTTAAGTAAGTTTAAAAATTGTTACAATTCGGTTAAATGTAAGCGTACCCATTCCCGCGATGGCAAGCTCCGTGTATAATATAGAGATAAAAGGAGCGGTGCCCGGATGAAGAGTAAAGTTTTAGAAAAAATATGGATTATTCTGGCAGCATTAGGTATTGGCGTTTCCCTTTTTATCAATAATTCCAACAAGCTAATCGAGTCTAATGCATCAAACTTTTCCAACGCAATAATTAGTAAAAAGTAAATTAATTCAGTCACGCAAGTGGCTGTTTTTTATATAATAAAGAAAAACATGAAATGGACGTGAATGAATTGGATAATTTTGAAGAAGTTAGAAACAATTTGCAAATGATTGAAGAAATGCTTAACCGCATGCCACTTGAACACGGTGGTGAGAATGATGTTTTTGCAGTGACTGCTAAGGATATGGACGATTTGCTCAGCAATGTAACCCCAGACATGAACGGCAAAGATGTTGTGGAAAAGGCTAAGCCAATTTTACACACTTGCCACAAGGTTTTGGAATTGCGCAAGAAGGAAAATCGTTTGACTCCAGAACAAGAATCTTTGCTTGAAGACATCGAAAAGCTTGACTAAGAGTTTAATTGGAAAAAAATTATAAAACGGCCTGAAACAGGTACTGCGTGAGCTTCTGTGTTAAAATGTAAGTATAGAAATCGCTTACATTTAATACAAAAAAGAGGTAAAAATTATGGAACTTTTAATTGCAACTCATGAGGGCCTTGCTTCAGGCCTTGTTTCTGCACATGACATGCTGGTAGGCAAAAACGATCAAATTATGACAATTGAACTTAACGACAGCGGCATCAGAGACTTCCGCAGACGTTTTGCTGAATTGATGGACAGACATCAATCAGGTCAAGTTTTGATTTTGACTGATTTAAGAAATGGTACGCCACACTTGGTAGCTAAGGAATATGAAGAAGCTCACCCGGACAGCGTAAGAGTGGTTAGTGGTGCTAACTTGCCAATGGTTTTGGAATTAGGCCACAATTTAATTAGCGCTAATTTAGATGATGTCGCAAGAAGAGCCATCCAAGTTGGTCGCGGCGACATCGAAGTTGATAAAATGCAATTGGCATAAAGAAAAGACGGTATTTCTACCGTCTATTTTTTTGCAAAAAAGTGTTTGATTTTAGTGAAGATATTTTCTGGTTTTTGATTAGAATCATCAATGTTAGTAGGTTGAGTATTATTCTCCTTATTTTCTTGTTTAGTAGAAGAATAATATTTAGCCTTTTTTAGATTCTTATTTTGATGATGATTAGTCTTTTTCTTAGTACTTTTATGATCAGATAAGCGAATATGCTGGGTGGTTATGCTCTTTGATTTTCGATTGAAATAATGCTTTTCATCGGTCTGAGCTTCCATTGCAATATCAGGTCTGATGTAGTAAAGATCCCTACTTTCATAGCTGTTGATCAAGAAGACCAAAATATCATGCAGGTCGCAAATGCAGTGCCAGGCCTGCTTTTTATCAGGTTCTAACTTGCTATCATGAATGGCGGCGTTACCCATACGGCGGACTTCGTCGAATAAATCCATGATGCTAAGCGGATAATTGACCTCTGAGCGTAAGTAATGTGTATCGTTTCGCAAATTGCGGTATTCGCCATCGCGGATCGGATAATACTGGTTTAAATTTTCTAGCTTAAAAATCTTCTTCACGATCGTTTCAAGCAGCAGGCGTGCATTACTGATAACATCGCGATAGTCATCGATCGTATATAACTTATAAATTTTTTCTGCAGCAGGATATTGTTCATTGAAGTACTTGCTGTCTTTTAAAAAATCAAAATTAATTTCCATTATGTTTCCCTTTGATTAATTCAAAAAAGATATTTGCTATTTTAGCTCAACTTGGTACCCTAGTAAAAAAAGGTATTTTCAAATAGGGTGTAAACATGAAAAAACATAAAAAAACTTGGGCAACGGGGATCATTATTGTCTTAATCGGTATTCTCGCTGCCGCTGGTAATTTTTATTATACAAAAGATCGGCAAATTAACCGTATTGTAACGAATTTACGCAATCCAAAAACTGGAATGGCAAAATACGTAACAGCTTCAACGCCAGATATGAACGTCACCGATAGCAGTTTAAAACCGCTCCAAAGCTATTTTAAAGAGCACAAGCAAGCTGCTAACCGTTTAGCTTATAACTTGCGTCACAACCGTGATAGCGGCGAAATTCAGTTGGTAGAATCCGGCAGATACTTCCTGTTCTTTCCAAAATACACGCTGCGTGTGCAAGTCTATCGTCCGCAGATTAAGACCAACCACGCTGGTTCAACTTTGATGATTAACCACAAAAATTATGGTCAAATGGAAGGTGGCAACCAGAACTACTACCAAGATTTAGGCATGGTTTTCCCAGGACGCTACCACATTTCAGTTAAATCAACGGTTAACGGCCGCAAGCTTGATGCCGATTCAATCGTCAATATTTGGTCCAACAAGACCGTCGATATGAATATCAAGACGGCTACGTTCCAAATCCGCAGCGTGCCTAACGGCGTCATCTACGTCAACGACCGTAAGGTAGGTAAGCTCAACAAGTACGGTAATTATACTTTTAAAGACTATCCAATTGCTAAGCGCATGGAAATCTACATCCAAAGCACCGTTAACGGCAAGAAGATCAAGTCCGAAACGGTTAGAGACTTGTCACAATCAATCAGCTCAGAATTTAGCGATAGTGAAGATGATGTGACCGACTACGACAATACCGCAGATACTTACCAAGGCAACAGCGAAAAGGACGTCTACCAAGATGAGGAAGGCGACTACATTGTCAATCCGATCTGGCCTGGTTTGATTCAGGCGGGGGATGCCGCTAGAATGCTCTACAACAACTTCAAGGAGCCAGACGCCGAAGCCTTTGAAAATGGTGAAGATAATGCCGACTACAAGAAGATTGCTAAGCAAGTTAAGGCTTGGAAGAAGAAAAAGAATCTTAAGAAGTACAGCGTGAAGGTGAAGGTAATCTCAGTCTTGCCAGGCGAACGCAATTACAGCAATGTGAACTATGAAGTAACCTTTATCAGAAAGTTTAAGGACAAGAGCAAAAAGAAAGAGAAGTTGTCATACCAGAACGCTATTTTCCATCAAGTCGATGGTCAACAAGAGATTCAAACTTTAGGAAAGTGCAGATTAATCAAAACAAAAACTAGCAATTAAAGCTTGATGTTATAGGCTTTTCCACTTGTTAAAAAGTGGGAAAGCTTTTTTTGTGCCAAAAACAGATTGACAAAATTGTAATATCATATTACTGTATTAATTGAATAATACAGTAAAACAAAAAGCAGAAAAATGAGGTTTTTAAAATGAATGAAATTCTTGTGGTGGACAATATCACCAAGACTTACGGGAAAAAAAGCGAAAAACAATACCAAGCTTTGAAAGGCATCAACTTCAAGGTCACCTCAGGCGAATTCGTCGCAATCATGGGTGCTTCAGGCTCTGGTAAGACTACCTTGTTAAACATTCTTTCAACGCTTGATAAGCCAACTACCGGCCAAGTTTTTATCAACGGTAAAGACATCAGCAATTTAAATGCCAACCAAATGGCTGACTTCCGTAGTAAGGAAATTGGATTTATCTTCCAAGACTTCAACTTATTGGAAAATTTGACCAACCGTGAAAATATTGCGTTGCCACTCAGCTTGCGCGGTATTTCAACTAATCGCATTAATCCACTTGTGGATAAAATTGCAGTTAAGTTGGGGATTAAAGAAATTTTGGACAAATATCCAGCTGAAATTTCTGGTGGTCAAAAGCAGCGTGTTGCTTCAGCTCGCGCACTTGTTCACGAACCAGCCATGCTGTTAGCCGATGAACCAACCGGTGCGCTGGACTCTAAGAGTGCCCGTGAACTTTTAAATACAATGGAAAACTTAAACAAAAACGATGGCGTAACTACTTTGATGGTTACCCACGATCCATTTTCCGCCAGCTTTGCCAACCGCATTTTATTTATCAAAGACGGTAAGATCGGTGAGCAAATGGTAAAGGGTAACAAGAGCAGAACTGATTTCTACCATGAATTAATTGCTCACTTAGGAACCGAAGAATAGGAGGTGAGAAGCATGATTTGGAAGCTATCCTTAACTGGGATTAAAAGCCGGTTAAAAGACTACACGGTGCTGTTTTCAGGGCTAGTTGTAGCCAGCATGATTTTCTACATGTTCTTGTCTTTGGCCATTAATCCCGGTTTTATGAGTCACGACGTTAACGCACCGGGAAATTACTTAAGCTTTATTTTCGGCTTTGGTATTGTCCTGCTCGCAATTATCACATTTGTTTATCTGGTTTACGCCAATTCGTTTTTGCTGAGCATGCGTCAGCACGACTACGGCATGTTTATGATGCTGGGGGCAAAGAGTTCCAGGATCGGTTTATTGATCTTCTGTGAAACTTTGCTTACAGGAATTATTGCAGCCGTACTTGGTATTTTTATTGGGTTTGGCTTAACTGCACTTATTTCTAAATTATTAATTGCTAACCTTGGTCTTAAAATTACACACTTCCAAGTAATTTTGCCTAGTGCGATTATTTGGACCTTGATCTTCTTTGTTGCAATTTTCTTCCTTGCTGCTTTAAGAAACGCGCATAAACTCGTTAGAAGTAAAGTCATTGACTTGCTTCACGAAAGTCAAAAGCCAATTAAACTTAGCCGTAAAAATGGTTTAAGAGTTTTTGAGGCAATTTTAGGTATTGTACTTTTAGCAGCTGGTTACTACATCATGAGGATGCCAGCTAGCGCAATTTTCTTCATCATTCCAGCTGCTTTAATCACTATTGTTGCTGGTACCTACTTCACTTTCGACTCTCTTTTCACTCTCATTATTAATTTCCTACTTAAAAGAAAGAACTTCGCTTACCGCGGTATTCGTATCTTCACTCTAGGTCAATTAAAATTCAGAATTCGCGATTACACCCGTATTCTTTCAGTTATCTCACTACTTTTCGCATTAGCACTTGGTGCCATTACTGTTGGTCTTAACTTCAACTCTTTGAATGACCAAGCTGTAAAAAGCACATACTATGACGCAACAATCATTGAAAACAGTCCGGCTGTTCAAAAGAATGTGGATAAAATAGACATCAAAACCAGATCGACATATCACTATGTTGAAACTAAAAAAGACGTTTACTTCGATAAAAGTGAATTTGAAAAGACACCATTAAGAGACGTTAAGTTTAAACAAAACGGTAATAACTTCCCGATTTATAAACCAGTTACGCTTAAAACTAGCGAACTCACTATGAAAGACAGTTACGCTGGCAATGTTTTGAGAATTCAAACTAATACTTTAGGTAAGACAGTCAAATTAGTTTCATCCAATCAGTTAAAGAATATCCAAGGACAAAAGAAGTTTATTACTTTAATTACAGTAAAAGACTTTGTTAAGGATTACCTAACTTTGATGAAATTGGAGAAGGTGCAACTGGCATCTAATCCAGCCATGGCTCAAGCTTTGTCACGAACCAAACCATTCTCATACCAAATGATTTTGGGTTTTACCAGTGGTTTCGAATTCATGGGGTTCTTCCTGGGAATCGCATTCCTCACCATGCTTGCATCCACATTGATGTTCAAAGTTTTGAGCGGCGCCGCCAGCGACAAGATGCGCTACGAAATGCTTTATAAGATTGGTACTAGAAGAAAGGGGCTCAAGCAATCCATTAGACACGAAATTGGCGTGTTATTCCTTCTTCCTGGGATCCTCGGTGTGATCGACGTCTTGTTTGGACTCAGATTATTTACAGCACTTTTGCCACATCCATACATGGGCTTCTGGGTACCATTCTCAATCTTCATTGTTCTCTACTTCATCTACTATGCCGTTACAGTTAAACTGTATGAAAACCTTGTTTTGCAAAAATAGATAAAAATAAAAAAAGCAGTTTTCCAATTGGAAATCTGCTTTCTTTTTGGCTATAAATGCATCTTGTTCCAGCTAGGGATCTTAATCTCGCCCTTGGCACTCATTGTCATAATGGTGATTGAAGCGTTTCTAGGACCCGGTACAAGAGGGATGTTATCACCGTAGCGGTACCACAAACTTCTAATAGTAAAGCCGTGTGTTACAAGCAAAATATTTTCGGCACCATCAAGTTGGCTGATCAACTTAAAACCTTTATCAAGACGTGCCCAATATTCTTCAGCGTTTTCTGCATCGTGGTATGGGTCGGCATCCTTAATCCAGTCCTTGATCGTATCGATACTTTCGTGGGCAAATAGTTCTTGTCTAGTTGCGTAGCCGTGGCTGCCACCGATCATGCGCCAGGCCATTTCAGAATCGAGGCCTTCGAAGTAGCCATAGAATTGTTCTCTAAAGAATGGGCTAGCAAGGTGTTGCAATTCATCCTTGTTGACGTTGTGCTTCATGATGATTTCACAGGTATCGCTAGCTCTCTTTAAGTCACTAGACAAAGCAATATCGAATGGGACGTCCTTTAAAGCTTCACCGGCCTTTTCAGCACCTTCAATGCCTGGTTCAGTTAATGGAGTATCGCACCAACCTTGCATCTTGTTGTAACGGTTAATATAAGTTTGACCATGTCGAACGACGTAAATTCTCTTCATTTCTGTCTCCTTATAAAAATAAAAAACTCACCGTTTATTTTATTTAAAAAAGGTGAGCAGATAAAGCTAATTATTTTTCATGATAAATTTTTCTGACGTTCTGAATATCTTGTGGTTGAATTGTGTAGATCGAACCTTTAGGATACATGACTGACACGGAATTGGTGTGGTTTAAACCAATTGCGTGGCCCAATTCGTGTTCAGCCGTGTTGACGATGCGTTTGTTGCTGTAGCCGTACCACTCGTTTTGCAAGTAGTAGCGGTTCAAGTGTACGTCGGCTTTTAACAAATGACCCGTTGATGGGTTATAAGTCGTTGCCGTTTCACCGGCTGCATTGGTATCGCTGTCGTCAACCGTGCTGATCACGATCTGGGCGCGACTTTTATCATCAGTTTGGTAGAAAGTGAAAGCACCCGTTCTGTTCCAGGCGTTCATCGCATCGATTGCGGCCGAACGCAACTGGAGGTTGTTTTTAATATCAACATAGACATTGGCTTCAGGCTTTGACCAAACACGAGTCTCAGAAGAATTATCATTTTCAGTTTTATCAGTATTAGTTTTTGTATTTGAATTAATGCCATTTTTGGGCGCTGTTGCCGTTCCCGTCGTGAGCAACTGGTTGATGCGATAGCTGAGTGTCACTAAGGAATCATTGGTTGCTATTTGGAAGTCAGGATTATTTTTATAAGTCCAAACACCAAAGGCGAGAAGAGCAAGCAAGAAAATATTTCGAATAAATCTAAAAAATGTTCTCATACTTTATTTTCAACTCCAATGCTGAAATTATAATCTTTAGAACTTAAATTTTCACTGATTTTTACTTATATTTTGGTTACGAGCATGAAAACTATCATGAAAGCGCTATTTATGGTAAAATAGATAGCAAATTTTTATGGGAAAGGTGATTAAATGGCTACAGCCAAAACTGAAAATAATGAAAAAGAACTTGAACAAAAGCACCTTGATAACATAATGGAACAAATCAAGGAACGCGAAAAGTCCTTAAAGAAATCTATCAAATCAGCTGAAGGCGAAGCAAGAGAGCTTAATTCACACTTTTTTGACGATGTGAAATTGGACTACGATGGCTATTCCACTTCAATGGAAACTGCCTTGTCAATTCACCAACAGCAACAATTATTAAGTGAACGTGAACATGCCTGGCAACATTCAGCTAAGCAGCTCGACACGGTAGAACGCCTTGAGAAGCGGCCATACTTTGCACGTGTAGATTTCAAGGAAAACGGCGAAGAAAAGCCTGAAACCATCTATATTGGCTTAGGTTCCTTTGCAGATAAAGATGATCATTTCTTGATTTACGATTGGCGTGCACCTATTTCTTCAATTTATTATGATGGAAAACTAGGCAAGGTTACTTATAATTCGCCAGAAGGCGAAATCACCGTTGATATGACCAAGAAACGTCAATTCATGATTGAAGACGGCAAGATCATCAACATGTTTGACACCAACGAATCAATCGGCGACCAAATGCTTTTGTCTGTTTTATCTGAAAAATCCAGTACGAAGATGAAGTCGATTGTAACGACGATTCAACGTGAACAAAACAAGATCATTAGAAATACGAGTGCTGACTTGTTGTTTGTTCAAGGTGCAGCTGGTTCTGGTAAGACTAGTGCTATTTTGCAAAGAATTGCCTTTCTTTTGTACCGTTACCGTGGCAACCTGACTTCAAGCGACGTCATCATGTTTAGTCCAAACCAATTGTTTAACGACTACATCAAGAACGTTTTGCCTGAAATGGGTGAACAAAACATGGTTCAAATGACCTACTGGCAATTTGTGGCTCGTCGTTTGCCAGGGATGAACGTTGAGAACTTGTTCAAGCAATTCGAAGATCAAACTGCCGATACCAACATCAGCAAGTTCAAGGATTCAGTTAACTTCTTTAACTTGCTTACCCGTTATGCAAAACGCCTTAATAAGCGCGGCGTGATCTTTAAAAACATCTACTTCCGCGACAAGAAGAAGCCATACTTTGATAAAGACAAGATCAAAGAAATCTACTACTCATTCAATGAAAATTATAATTTGGCTAACCGTATCGATGCTACGCGTGAAGAATTGATCAAGATACTTAACCGCAAGATTACGCCTGAAACTAAGAAGGCTTGGGTAGCTCACACCATTGAAGGGATGAGCCAACAAGAATTGAACGACTTGTACGATCGTCCTGACCAAGAATTCGAATCTGAAGCCAAAGAAGAGGCCTTCTTGGGTAGAAAGATTGTTTTAGCCGCTTTAAAGGGCGTACACAAGCGTATTTTGCACAACCACTTCTTTAACATGCGTGCACAATACCTGAGCTTTTTGCGTGCCGTGCCTAAGATGGTTGATTTAAGCAAGTGGGACATCGACGAAGACGAATGGATGAAGCACGTTGAAGAGGTAAAGAACAACTTCAAGAGTCATGATATTGCGATGAGCGACGTTTCCGCATACTTGTACCTCTACGACTTAGTTACTGGCCGCAGAACCGACTACGAGATGCGTTATGCCTTTATCGATGAAATTCAAGACTACACGCCATTCCAATTGGCTTACCTGAAGTACAACTTCCCACGGGCTAAGTTCACCATGTTGGGTGACTTAAACCAGGCTATTTTTACCAAGGACGAAAGCCGCAGCTTGCTTAAGCAGATTTCTGGTTTGTTTGATCCAGAAAAGACCGACGTAGTGCAGCTTACTAAGTCATACCGTTCAACTAAGGAATTGACCAACTTCACCAAGCAAATTTTGCGTCAAGGTGAGAAGATCGAAGCCTTTAACAGAAAGGGACCTAAGCCAGTTATCTGGGGCAGAAAGACTGACGAAGAAGCCGTCGCCGTTTTGAGCAATGTTTTGCGTGATAATGAAAAGCATAAGATGACAACTGCAGTCATCACCAAGGATTTAGCTAGTGCTGAATTTGTTCACAAGATGTTAGCTGACCGCGGTGAAAAGGCTACTTTAATTGCGACCGCTAACCAGCGTTTGGTTGATGGGACTTTGATTATTCCATCATACTTGGCTAAGGGGCTAGAATTCGACGCTGTCATCATGTGGGGCGCTTCAAAAGAAAACTACCACCGCGTCGATGAAACGCAATTGGTTTACACAATTACTTCACGTGCTATGTACAAGCTGGACATTATTTACACCGGTGAAAAGAGTCCATTACTCGATGCAGACAAGAGTACCTACGAAGAAAAATAATTGACAAATCAATTTTTGTCGTTTATTATCTTAATCAATATTAAAAACAACTTAGAACAGAAGCAGTAGTACCTATCGCAGTAATAGAGAGTTTCTGATGGTGGAAATGAAACATACGCTGGTATGAAGTCACATCTGCGAGTTGATTTTCTGAAACAAGTAGGAGAACCCGGGGTTAGCCCGTTACAACTAAAGGTTGATTATCGAACTTATTGAGGCAGACTGCGTGAGCAGTTTGTGAACATGAGGTGGAACCGCGATTTCATTCGCCCTCGTAGCCAATTAGGCTATGGGGGCTTTTTCTTTTCGATCATCAACCTAGTGAGGCATTTTGCGTGAGCAAGTGCAAACATGAGGTGGAACCACGATACAGTCGTCCTCTTAGGCTAGTCCTAAGAGGACTTTTTTATTAGGAAAATGGGTGAGAGTATGTCGCTGAAATACATTACAGAAATATTGCCAGCTTTATTTAGTGGAGCGGGAATGACGTTAAGCATCTTCTTTTGGACTTTAATTTTGGCTACGCCGCTGGGAATTTTAGTTTCATTGGGAGAAATGAGCAAGATCAAGCCGCTGAAGTGGATCGTTAACTTTTATGTCTGGATCATGAGAGGGACGCCGCTGCTTTTACAATTAATTTTTGTCTTTTATGGTTTGCCAATCATTCATATTGTCTTTCCACGTTACCAAGCTGCCTTATTTGCCTTCGTCTTAAACTATGCTGCTTATTTTGCTGAAATTTTCCGGGGCGGTTTTCAATCGATTGATCAAGGTCAATTTGAGGCGGCACAAGTTTTGCACTTGAATCGCTGGCAGACAATGACCAAGATCGTTATTCCCCAGGTGATCAAAATCGTGTTGCCATCAATCGGTAACGAAGTCATCAATTTGGTTAAGGATTCATCATTGGTTTACGTAATTGGTTTGGGCGACTTGCTTAGAGCAGGTAACGTTGCGATGGCAAGGGATGTAACCTTAGTGCCACTAGTACTAGTCGGCGTCATCTACTTGTTCTTGATCAGTATTTGCGCCTTTATTCTTAAGCGGCTTGAAAAGCACTTTTCTTATTACAAGTAGGGTCAGGTGAAAACAAATGTTAGAAGTAAAGAACTTATGCAAGGAATTTAACAACCGTCCGATTTTGAAGGATATTTCTTTCACTTTAAAAGATGGCGAGATTATGACGATCGTGGGCCCATCTGGCGCCGGTAAAACCACTTTGCTTAGAATTATCGCGGGCCTTGAAACTAAGGATAGCGGCGAAATTTTAATCGATGGCAAGCCATATGATCCCGGCAATGTCGGCGTCGTTTTTCAGGATTTCAACCTTTTCCCTAATTTAAACGTACTGCAAAACATTACGCTAGCACCAACGATGGTGCTTAAGGAATCCAAGGCTGAAGCGGAACAAAACGCCCAAAAGCTGCTGGACCAATTGCAGATGAATGGTCGAGAAAAACAGTACCCGTACCAATTATCAGGTGGGCAAAAGCAGCGGGTGGCAATTGCTAGAGCTTTGGCCATGAATCCAAGAATTTTGTGCTACGACGAACCAACTTCCGCCCTTGATCCTAATTTGCGTAAAGAAGTGGAAAAGATGATCTTGGATTTGAAGAAGTCAGGCTTAACGCAATTGATCATCACGCACGATTTAACCTTCGCTAAGAACGTGGCCGATCAGATGCTTAAGGTCCAGCCATTAAGTGAGGCGTAGCCTATGAAGAAAAGATGGATTTTCGTTTTATTAGCTACTTTAATGCTAGTGCTAACTGGTTGTGAAAGCGTGCAGGAACGCGCAAATACGCAAGACACTTGGAGTAAGATCGCACAGAAAAATCAGGTTGTGGTGGGTCTTGATGACAGTTTCGTGCCCATGGGTTTTGAGAAAAAGAATGGGCAGCTAACTGGTTATGACATTGATTTAGCTAAGGCTGTGTTTAAACAATATGGCATCCACGTTAGTTTTCAAACGATCGACTGGTCGATGAACGTCACAGAATTGCGTAACGGCACAATCGACTTGTTATGGAACGGCTACAGTATTACGCCTGAACGTAAGAAAAAAGTGGCCTTTAGTCGACCATATTTGCGCAACAGACAGGTACTGGTCGTTAAGAAGGACAGCGGCATTAATTCGTTTAAGCAGATGAAAAAGTATGAATTAGGGATGCAAACCGGTTCAACTGCCGAGCAGTGGTATGAAACTAAGCAAAATGTTTTGCACGCAAAAAAGACCGTGCTCTATGACACGATCTCTAATTCGTTCTTAGATTTGAATGCCGGTCGGATTCAGGGTATTTTATTAGATGAAGTTTATGCCAACTACTACATTGCCCACATGACTAAGAGCAAGGACTACAAGGTGATTCAAAATGATAATGTGCCAAAGGATTTGTTTGCGGTCGGAATGCGTAAGGGTGACAAGACTTTGCGTAAAAAGGTCAATGCCGGCTTAGTTCGCTTGCAAAAAAATGGTACACTAGCTAAGTTGAATAAAAAGTGGTTTGGCAAGGAAAGCAATTATTTAGGTAGATAGCAATGAAGCAGATAAATGATTTTACCCTGAAAAAGATTGATGAAATGAGCGGCCGTGAGCTGTTTTGCACGGAAAGATTGCGTGAAGAAACGTTTGTGACCGAGCAAAAGATTACTTTGCCTGAACTTGATGACCAAGATTTGATCGCAATTCAAGCGTACCGTTTGAACGATGATCAAACGAATGCGCTGGCTACTTGTCGGATTTTTGAAGAAGATGGCAAGTGGATGTTGGGCCGCGTTGCGGTGTCAAAGGCGGCTAGAGGGATGCACCTCGGCAGCAAGATGGTTGAAGCGGTACAAGAATACTTACGCGAAAAGGGCGTAGCGGCGTTATACTGCCATGCCCAAATGCGGGTTGAACCGTTTTATGCCAAATTAGGCTATCAAGAAATCGGCGAGCCATTTGAAGAAGCTGGCATTCAGCACATCATGATGAAAAAGGACTTGAACTAATCGAGTTCTTTTTTAATTGTGGGCACAATCTGGTTAACCAGAAATCCGTTACCTTTATCAGTTAAATGCTGGCCATCTGCTTGGTAATATGTCGATATGTGTTTGAGCTTTCTCATGGCCGGAAGAATATCCACAAATGGTGATTTGTGCTCAAAAGCAACTTTTTTGGCGATCGAGTTAAACAAATCGAGGCGCTCATCACCATAAAATTGATTGATTTCGCTATTTGTGGGATCGGGATAACAAAGTCCCACAACGACGCTTTTACCTACAGCATCAAGGATTTGATCTAGATTTCTTTCATAGTTTTCAGGACTAATGCCCCATGCCGTTGCGGCGTCGTTATTACCGTATTCAACAACAGTTAAATCTTTTTCTGCAGGAATCTGCACTAAATAATCAACGCCTTCGATGGTAGTTGCACCACTTTTAGAGATGTTTTCCACCTGTGCATAATTTTTAAGCTGTTTTTTAAACAAATTAGTTACAAGATTGGTGTCACAGCCGTCACGATAACCGTTGAAAATTGAATCGCCAAATAAAATTATTTTTTTCATAGTTTCAGCCTTTCCGTTATAATAAGTAAGTTAGAGGAACAGGATATGAAGAATTATACAAGCTTTGAAAGAAATGAATGGGCAAAACTTGCGCCCAAAAATAAAGTAAACATCACTAAAGAAGAACTAGCTAACATTAAGTCTTTAGGCGATGTAGTTGATTTAACCGACGTCCACGAAATTTACACTAGTTTGATTAGCTACTTACACTTAGTTTATCAACAAAAAAAGAATGAACAAAAGGCTCAGATTGAATTTTTACATAAGGATTTTAAGCCGGCTCCATTTATTATCGGTATTTCTGGCTCCGTTGCGGTAGGAAAATCGACGACGGCTCGTTTATTGCAGTTACTTCTTAAAAGAATGTACCCGGACTTAAAAGTGCATTTGATGACCACTGATGGCTTTCTATATCCCAATGAGGAATTGAAACGTCGTGACCTCATGCCACGCAAGGGATTCCCTGAGAGTTACAACATGACGATGCTCAGCGATTTCTTGAGCGACGTGTTAAGCGGGAAAAAAGACATCGTGTATCCACTGTATTCACAGGAATTGAGCGACATTGTCCCTGGAAAATATGGTCATGTGAAGAATCCTGATGTTTTGATTATCGAAGGCATCAACACTTTGCAGCTGCCGGAAAGCGGCCAAGTCGTAACGAGCGACTTCTTCGATTTCTCTATTTACATCGACGCTGACGAAGATTTGATTGAAAAATGGTACATGCAACGCTTCAAGAAGGTCTTGAAACTAAACAAAGATAAGCCAAATAATTTCTACTATGAAATGGCTAACGGTCCGCTAGATGATGCTTTAAAGCTAGCTGAAGAGACCTGGCAAATGGTCAACTTGGTCAACCTGCGTGAATATATTGCGCCAACAAAGAAACGAGCTAGTTTGATTTTGCATAAAACAAATGGACATTTAATCGATCGAATTTACCTAAGACATATTTAATTTGGTATACTGTAAATTATGAATACGATTTATTTATTATTAATTAAAAAATTTGCTTTGCCCCCAGCGTGTTAAAAAAGAGAAAAACGCAAAAATTAAAAAAAGAGATTGAAGAAAATTAAGGGAGAAAAAGCAAATGGTACAAGCAATTAATTTGAAAAAAGGTATGATTTTTAGTCAAGACGGCAAGTTGATCAAGGTTTTGAAGGCTAACCACCACAAGCCAGGTAAGGGTAACACCGTTATGCAAATGGACTTGCGTGATGTTAAGAGTGGTGCCGTTGTTCATAAGACTATGCGTCCAACTGAAAAGGTAGACTTAGTTGAAGTAACTAAGAAGAACGCACAATACTTGTACAGCGAAGGCGACACTTACACCTTTATGGATACTGAAACTTACGACCAATACGAAGTTTCAGCTGATCAATTAGGTGACGACGTTAAGTTCTTGATTCCTAACACTGTCGTTGACATGGACTTCACTGATGACAACAAGATAATCGGTATTGAATTACCAGCAACTGTTGAATTGACTGTTAAGGAAACTCAACCAGGTATCAAGGGTGCCACTGTTGCAGGTGGTGGTAAGCCAGCTACTATGGAAACTGGTTTGGTTGTTCAAGTTCCTGACTTTATCAACGAAGGCGAAAAGCTTGTGATCGGTACTGAAAACGGTGATTACAAGTCACGTGCCAACAGCCAAGCAAGATAATTAAAAATTGCGAAAAAATAAGCATTACCTCAGGGTAATGCTTATTTTTCACATCACATGTTTAGTGACGGCATTAATTTTTACGACACGTTTTTGACTGTTTTCGACCAGATTGATCTTCCAAATAGCTTGATCATTGTCGTCTTTTAGTTCCCATGATAATGGCGTAGCACCAGGAACTTCGCGCAAGGCAATGGAAGTAGCTTCTTTACGAGAAATAGTTTTCTTTAAGTTCAGTGAAGATTCTTTATCATAGTTGTAGTCGAGTACCTGGGTTGATTGCCCGATGATTTGATTATTGGTAGCGTCGACTTGAATCATGCAGTCCTTGTAGTTATCGTAGCCGATAATGTTGTAGACATAGATGCCGTTGTCTGGCACTAAGGAAATGGATTTAATTTCGGCACTAGAATAAAGTGATTTGAATTTACGGATGGCGGCGGCTTGACTGGTTTGGATTGCAGGCAATTTATCGCTAGAATAGCTGACCTTTTGTGTCTTGTTTAAAAAGTCACCTACGCTAACAGTTACGTTGTTTGTTTGGGGCTCAAGTTGCGTCATGTAATTCTTTGCAATAAAGATACCTAAGCCTATACCAATGCCAATATTTAATATGGCCAAAAAGATTTTTTTCATTAGTCACCTACCTGTAAAAATATAGTTGTGTTTTAGTTTATACTTAATTATAAACTATATTTTAGATAGTGACATATTGTCAATAAATTATTATTGAATTTGTCTTATTTCTGTAATGTTACGAAAATCAAGGCAAGTAGAGCTGGTAACATTTGCACCAAGAAGATCTTTTTAGTTGCGGTAAAACCACCAAAAATTGCGACTACGACGATCAAAGTAAGCAATAATTGCCAAACAGTGAAAGCAATTGAAGCCTTAAAAACGAAGTAGACCAATATCAATAATAGGCCGAGCATCCCGTTGTAGATGCCTTGATTTGCCATAGAAATTCTGGCAGCAGGCTGCTTTACAAAATCAAGGTCCATGTCGAAAGCCTTAGCTTGCATTTCTGGTTTACCAAAAATTTCTAGAAAACAAATTCCGATATGTTCAATCCCTACGAGAAACGTTAATACAGCAGCAATTACATTCATTTTTTCTCCTCCTTTTTTCGTTAATAATTATACCTGAAAAAAGGATTTTGCAAAATAAAATGTTGACAGCTGTAAACTCTCAAGTTAAGATAGGCTTATTAAAAGTAAGAAGGAGATGAATCACATGTTATTAGCACGTCAAATGCAATGTCAAAACTGCCAATGTTGTTGTATTAACAACATCTATTTGTCGTGCTCTAATGTGTGATCATCAAAGACTATTACTGAATAACTAGTTATCAAGTTGTGGTTCTTTTTGGGATGTATTCCGCGTTGGAGTACATCCCATTTTTTGTTGCAAAAGAAAGGAAAAATCATGTCGAAATTAAAGGTAGTTTTAGCAGGTATTGTCACAGTTTCAGTAGGATTGCTTCTTGCTGCTTGTGGCAATAACAATGCTTCGACAGCAGAAAAGAACACATTGAATTTAAGCACTACAGCACCACTGGACACCATTGACATCAGCAAGTCTACCGGTTTTGGTCAAACGGGCAATGTCTTTGAAAGCTTTTATCGTTTGGGCAAAAACGGTAAGCCTACTGCGGGTCTTGCTAAGAGCGGTAGTGTATCAAAAGATGGCAAAACTTGGACTTTTAAGTTGAGGGATGCCAAGTGGTCAAACGGTGATCCAATTACCGCGCAAGATTTTGTTTACTCATGGCGCAGAAGCTTGAATCCTAAGACCGCTTCACCATATTCATATCTTTTTAGCGGCGTAAAGAATGCGGATGCGGTTGCAAAAGGCAAGATGAAGCCAAGTGCAGTTGGTATTTCTGCACCAAATAAGCAAACTGTAGTCGTTAAGCTGAACAGACCGATCGCTTACTTCAAGGTTCTGATGGCTTATCCATTGTTTGGACCACAAAACGAAAAGGTCGTTAACAAGTACGGCAAGAAATATGCGACTAAGGCACAATACCAGGTTTACTCAGGTCCATTCAAGATTAAGGGCTGGAACGGTACCAATGATACTTGGTCCTTTGTTAAAAATAATGATTATTGGGATAAAAAGGTGGTTAAGTTAGACAAGATTAACTACCAAGTAGTGAAGTCTAACAACACCGGCTACCAGATGTATCAACAAGGCAAGCTGGATTTAATCCCACTTTCAAGCGAGCAAGTGAAGAATTTGAAGAGCAATAAGGACTTTACTCAATACCCATACTCATTGGTTAGATTCTTGCTTTATAACTTCAAGGACAAGAACGCAGTTAACCGTAAGGCTTTGAATAATAAAAATATTCGCTTGGCCTTGTCACTTTCAATTGACCGTGACATTGTGACTAAGAAGGTTTTAGGCAATGGCTCAACCTTGCCAACAGGTTTTGTCGCAACTGATTTAGCTAAGAATCCAACAAATGGCCAGGACTTTGCTAAGGAACAAGCGGTAAAGAATACCGTTGATTACAATCCTGCTTTGGCTAAGAAGTACTGGAAACAAGGCTTGAAAGAAATCGGTGAAAGCAGCTTAACCTTTAACATTTTGGCTTCAAACGATGAGTCTGATAGTGATCAATTAACGCAATACTTGCAATCACAATGGACCAAGGAATTGCGTGGCATCAAGGTTAATATTACAAATGTGCCAGAAAAATCTTCGGATAGTCGTGCACAAGAAGGTAACTTCGATATTTACTTGTCACACTGGGGCGGTGACTTCAACGATCCAATGACCTTCATGCAAATTCCGATGACTGGCACTTCATACAACTATGGTAAGTGGTCAGATGCTAACTACGATAATTTGGTTAGAAAAGCTGGCAATCAGGATGCTAACGATCCTGCAACGCGCTGGAACGATTTGGTTTCTGCCGCTAAGATCGTGAACAAGAACCAAGCAATTACGCCAATTTACCAACAAACTACGGCATATTTGCAAAAGCCACGCGTTCATGGTTTGATTCATAATACTGCTGGTACGCAATGGTCATACAAGTATGCTTATGTGAAGTAGAAAATAAAGCCATGATTGTAATGATCGTGGTTTTTATTTTTAATAAAATTATTGTTGCATTTGCAACAATAATCAATATAATAATTTTAGGTGAAAAACATGAAAGAAGGTATTTTAAGACAAATTAGCACGATTGCGCGGGCACTCGATTCAATTGCTAACATTGAATTCAAAGAGATGCAGCTGAATCGCGGTCAGTATTTATATTTGGTTAGAATCAAAGAAAATCCTGGTATTATCTCTGATCATTTGGCAGGGATGCTCAATGTAGATCGCACGACGACGGCACGGAGTATTAAAAAGCTAGAAGATAATGGCTTGATCGAAAGAAAAAATGATCAACAAAATAAGAAGATTAAGCACCTGTTTGTAACTAAAAAAGGTGACGAATTAGCTGAAAAAATTGAAAAAGAAAATACTTATTCAAATGAGCTAGTTCTAACCGGTTTGAATGAGAAACAAAGACAAGAATTGGCCAAACTTTTGCAACAAGTAGAAGATAATGCGAGTGAGAATTGGCACTTTGTTAAAAATGGCGG
Organism: Lactobacillus sp. OTU4228; assembly: GCF_001006945.1. Taxonomy (NCBI): domain Bacteria; kingdom Bacillati; phylum Bacillota; class Bacilli; order Lactobacillales; family Lactobacillaceae; genus Lactobacillus; species Lactobacillus sp. OTU4228. The sequence continues at coordinate 37,696 of NZ_CDLD01000038.1, read as the reverse complement.
GAAGAGGGAGTATTAATGGATTACACAATTAGACCAGTCACCACTGACGACGTAGCAGAATTACAAAAGATTTCACGTGAAACATTTAAAGTAACTTTTGATCCTTTTACGGCTCCAGATGACATGGCACACTTTTTGGACGAAGATTATGCGACCGATGTCTTGATTAGCGAGATTGAAAATCCAAATAGCCGTTTCTTCTTTTTACTGGTGGGAGATAAAATCGCTGGCTATTTGAAATTCAATGTGGGGGATGCACAAAAAGAGCATCTGAAGGAAAATGCTCTTGAATTGCAAAGAATTTATTTGCGTTCTAACTTCCAGCATAAGGGACTAGGCAACGTCTTGTTTGATTATGCGGAAAAGATTGCTAGAGATGAAAAGAAGGACTACATGTGGCTTGGCGTGTATGAAAAGAACATCAACGCGCAGCACTTTTACAAGCGTCATGGTTTTAAACGGGTAGGTCAACACGTCTTCCAAGTTGGTGATGATCTGCAAATTGACTGGCTTTTACTTAAAAAATTGTAAACAAAAAAATGGTGAGGAGAATTTCTCTTCACCATTTTTGTTTGCATTTAGTTATTAATCATCGTGTTCAGTTTCAAGAATTTTCTTACTGTGAGCGTCAATCTTCACCTCAGTAGATTGGTGACCATTGACTACTTCAACTTCCCAGTAAGTCTTACCGTGTTCTTGGTCCAGCTTCCATTCTTGGCTAGTGCCTTTAGCATGTTCTTCTGCGATTACGCTAGCTTCATCGCGGCTGATAATGCCGTCAAGGTTCAAAGCTTCATTGCGGTCATCGTGATCTAAGCGCTCTGAGTGAACGCTGCTGGCATGACCAGTTTCTGCGTTGATTTCGGCAGAGTATTCATGGGTACTATCGAAGCCTTCGATTTCGTAAACGTATTGCTTGCCTTCAAGAGATAAATCGATGCTCTTAATTTGCTTGCCAGAAAATTGGCTATGGAATTTATCAATGGCTTCTTGTTGGCTTAATTTGATCTTGCTAATTTCGGTCTTAACACTGTTAGTAGTCTCTGTGGAGGAATCGCTTGTTTGACTACTTTGACTGTTGTCGCTGCTTTTAGCTGCAGTAGACTTGTGTGATGTGGTTTGGCTAGTTTGAGCAGTGCTGTTATCCTGCTTTGAACAAGCCACGGTTCCAGTTAATAATGTTGCACCTAATAAAATTGCACTAGTTAATTTAGTGAGTTTCATATCTTATACCTCTTTCAAAAATTAGTCGCGTTCTACGCTGATTACTTTTTTAGTTAAAGCATTGATCTTTACTTCGCTCTTTTTGCCGCTCTTTGAGACAGTTACTTCCCAAACAGTTCTTGAACCGTCACGGTCTAAGCTCCATTCGATAGCCTTGCTGTCAGGAACTTTCTTTTGAGCAATCTTAGTGGCAGTTGAGCGTGAAATTACTTTTGACAAGTTGATTGCCTTCTTGTTGCGGTTTTTTTCAGCTTCTGAATGAGCGGAAATCACTTTACCAGTCGAAGCGTTAATCCTCATGTCGTATTCTCTGGTTGAAGTAAAACCTTCAATTTCGTAAACGTAGCGACCATTTTCTTTTTCTAAGTTGATGAAGTCAATCTTAGCACTTGGATATTTGGCTCTGAATTTCTTAACTGCTGTACTTTGTGAAACCTTAATTTTGCTGGAAGCTGCTTGAACAGTAGTAGGTTCCGTATTTTTGTTAACAGTAGTGATAGCTGCAGTGCCTAAGCCAATTAAAGCTGCACCTGCGATGGCGAATTTCTTTAAGTTGATAGTCTTCATAATAGTTCTCCTTTGGTTTTCTTAATTCCTAATTGCTTGACTTGATATATTTATCTTACTAAGAAAGGACGTTAGAAAAACCAAAATTAGATGGAGTTTAAATGAAGATTTCTTCATTTTTCTTTGGGCAGATAAACGGAAAAGATCGTCCCTTGAGGAGTGTTGTCTTCCACCGTGATTTGGCCGTGATACTTGTCGACTTCGGCTTTGACGATGGCCAAGCCTAGGCCATAACCACCGACTTTGCTGGAGTGCGACTTATCTTCGCGGTAAAAACGTTTGAAGATCTTTTCACGGTTTTCCTGGGAAATGCCAATACCGTGGTCTGCGACTTGGAAGAGTAATTTGTCAGCTTGTTTTTTCAAAACGACGTTAATTTCGCTATCTGCAGGTGAATATTTAGCCGCATTTTCTACCAAGTTGTGGGCGATATTGCGAAAATCGGTTGGCTTGATCGGGAAGAGCAGTTGTTCAGGCAAGTTAGAAATAATTTTTTGCGGATAAACAGTCTGCACTTCATTTACTACATCAGAAACAATTTTAACCAAATCAATTGGCGTTACGTCGTCGTTATTCTGATCGATTCTACCCAAAGTAAGCAGCTCGTTAACGATCAACTGCATCTTCTTCGATTCTGAATCAATATAGTCTAATGAAGTAGAAATAATCTCTGGGTTGCTTTGCCCGCGACGTTTGATCAAATTAACGTGGCCGCGAATGGCCGCAATTGGCGTCTTTAATTCGTGTGAAGCATCGCTGACGAATTGTTGCTCGCGCTTTAACGCATTATTTTGAAAACTCAGCAGATTGTTAAATGACTGCGCCAGGTTCCTGATTTCAAGTGGATTATCGGGAATAGTGACCTTTCTCTCAGGCGTTTTATTCTTGCGAATATCCTGGATTTCCGCGTTCATCGTTTGAATCGGCCTGCTCCATTTATGAGCAAAACGGCGAATGAGCAGGATGCTGATCAAGATAGCTACTAGGTTGATGCCTAGCATCGTAAGTAGAAGCCAGGTGATTAGATTGAAGAGTTCGTCGACATTTAAGGCAACGTGAATGCGATAGCCATGGTGTCCTTCACGTGCTAAAAAATAGATATGCTTGTGTGAAACAACAAAGTTTTGATAATGGCGTTTATGGTTAATATCCTTAAAAGTCTCGTGTGCATCTTCAGAATAATAGGTTCGGCCCTGCGGCGTAGTTAAAATAATTGCATCGTCGTCTTGCTTTGCTAAATAGGCATCAAGTAGTGCCGACCAGTCGTATTGCGGTTCCAGATTTTCTTCTACGGCGGTAATAAGCTGTTCACTCTGACTTTTGGCACTGTAATAAATGTAGCCAGAAGAAATAACTAAAAAGGCGATATTGACGAGAACCAAAATAGCCACGAATAGACTGACGAATAATTTGGTTAATTGGCTAGTGGTAGTTTTAGCTTTATTTTGCATGTTAATCGTCTTCTCTTAAACAATAGCCGAGGCCGCGCACCGTTTTGATGAGCTTCTTATATGGTTCGCCCAACTTGTTGCGGATGGTTCTAATGTAGACATCAACCGTGTTGGTTTGGCCCACGAAGTCATAGCCCCAGACGACGTCGAGCAGTTCATCACGGCTTTTTACTTTTTCGGGATCCTGCATCAGTTCGGTCATTAAGGCGAATTCTTTTGGCGTTAAATAAATCTTTTCGTCATTGCAGTAGAATTCGTGCTTTACCAAGTCGATTTTTAATGGACCAAAAGTAAAGGTGGAAGTAGGGGCTGCATTTTGTTCTTGGGTCTTTTTTAAGCGACGCAAAATAACCCGAATTCTGGCAAAAAGTTCCTCAATTTCAAAAGGTTTGGTAATGTAGTCATCTAAGCCTTGATCAAGAGCAGAACTAATGTCAGAAGCGGAATTTTTCGCCGTTAACATAATGATTGGCACATCGCTTTGTTTGCGGATTCTACGCAATACAGTGATGCCGTCATAAACTGGCAGCATCCAATCAAGCAGGATTAAGGTAGGATCTTCTTTTTGAAAAAGCTCGAGTGCCTCCTTACCATCTTGTGCCCAAATTACCTGGTAGCCTTCAAATCCCAGCTCTGTTTTCACAAAGCTAGCCACTGCTTCTTCATCTTCAACTAGCAGAATTTTGACATCTTTTTCATCCATATCATTTACCTCTAGAAAAAAACGGCTGGAAAATTCCAACCGTTTTGTTAATTAATTTTGACCTTTGAAGGTGCCGTTTTCTACTTCACGAATGAAGTCAGCCAAGTGTTTGTAGTAAACTGCAGGATTATCAACCATGTGGTGGTGTCCACCATCTGGAGTAGTAACTAAACGTGAGTTAGGAATTTCCTTTTGCATAATCTTAGCAGTTGAAATAGGCATAGTTTCGTTTTCACCAAAAGTAAGCAAAGTTGGAACATTGATCTTGTGTAATTGATCTCTGAAGTGCCAGTCCTTTAACTTACCGGTGATAACGAATTCGTTGTCACCTTGGAATGCGTGATAAACGGCGCTGCCACCAATGTCCTTTAAGTGGTAAAGCTTAGAAGGTTGCTTACGGTCAACGAAGTTAATATTCAAGATTTGAACGTCATCTTGGTAACGCTTGTTGTCGTAATCATTGTTCTTTTCACATTCATGCATAAAGTCAATTTCAGTCTGTGGTAGAACTTCTTGTCTTCTTCTATTAACTGAAGCAACGTATTCATCGATTTCATCAACCATGGATGAAATGATGGCGCCCTTTAAATGTTGACCATATTTAACTGCATATTCTTGAACAAGAAGTCCGCCCCAAGATTGACCGATTAAATAAAAGTTATCGAGGCCAAGCTTTTCACGCACTTCATCAACTTCGTCTAAGAAGTATTCATAAGTCAAATATTTTTTAGCGATTTCAGGATCAGAATAATCAGGTTGATCTGAATAAAGAGAACCCAATTGATCGTACATGGTAACTTGAACGTTAAGACCTTGCTTCTTCAATTGTTCAGCAGTGTCTTCCCAGTATTCGTGGTTGCCGCCAGGACCGCCGTGAAGAGCTAATAAATGAATATCGCCTTCACCTTGAGTGTTGGTCCATAAGTGATAACCGTTGTCTAAAGTAATAATTTTAGTACCAGTTTTCATAGAATTTCCTTTCAGCCTTTATTAAAAATAGAATGTATTACATTAATTATCGTATCAGATTGAGAAAAAGACAAGTATGCGAGTATAATGGTTCAAGTATATAAAAAAGGAGAGTTTATGAGTCTTAAATATGCTAAAAAAAGCCAAATAATTAGCTTTACCATTTTGGCGGCAATTAAAGCCTGCAACATCGTCTTTGTAGCTTATATGATTCAAGTCATGTTGAACGTTGCTTCTTCTGGCTCTCATGACTACATGCACTTAATTAGATTGGCTTTATTAACTGCATTAGGTCAATTGTGCTTTATGGCCAGCAACTTTGTTTACGAAACGGTTAAGATGGGAATTATTCGTGACGTAAACATGACATTAAAAAAGGCCAATCTTCGGTATCTAGTTGATCAAGGCGATCCGGATATAAAAAGCGGTTTGTCGCTGATGACTAATGATTTAAAACAAATTGAAACTAATCGTGTGACCGCTCAACTAGATATGATTTTCCAGGGGTTGTCATTTATTGGTGCCATTAGCTTTGCTTTTTATAGTTCTTGGCAAATGACTTTAGTATTTGTAATAGCAACGATTGCACCTGCTGTAGTGCAGATGATCACTAGTCCAATTATTACTAAAAAGTCAAAGATTTGGGCAAAAACTAATGCTAATTATACGCAGCATGTTTCAGATTCATTAAATGGTGCTCAGGCTACCAAGCTTTATAACGTGCGAACAAATATTGTAACGCGTGCGGCAAATGCTGCCCAGCAAATGGAAAACGCGTTAAGAAATATGACTTTGACGCAGGCATGGGCACTAGAATTAATTTATTCTGCAGCTGAGCTTTTCTGTTTCATCATTCCATGTACCGTAGGTGGGATCTTGATGATGCAAGGCAACTTAAAAGTAGGTACTTTGGTAATGATGGTTGATTTGGCAATGAATTTTATCACGCCAGTTGTTACATTGTTTAACGAATTTAACCAAGTTAAGTCAACCGTACCGATGTGGGAAAAGACTCAAGAAGCTTTGAAACATGTGATGAAAGATGACAAGCAAAAGATCGATCATTTTGAAGGAATGAAAATTGATGATTTGTCTTATGTAACAAGTTCTGATCATAAGCGAATTTTTGATGGAGTTAATTTAGAAGTTAAACCTGGTGAAAAAGTATTGCTTATGGCGCCAAGTGGCTGGGGGAAAACAACGTTGTTGCGCCTTCTTTTGGGATCAAAAAGACCTAAAGATGGGAAGATTTTGCTTAATGGCAAAGATGTAACTGGTAATTGGGATGCAGCGCATAATTATTTCTCCTATGTTAATCAAAAGCCGTTCATGTTTGACGATACGTTACGTTTTAACATTACGCTTGGCCGGAAGGTGAGCGATGAAAAGCTGAAGCAAGTAATCCATGAAGCTGGACTTGATAATTTGGTTAAGAGCCAAGGCCTAGATAAGCAAGTGGGTGAAAATGGTAGTGAATTGTCTGGTGGGCAGATTCAAAGAGTAGAAATTGCTCGTGCTTTATTATCGGGCAGACCAATCTTGTTGGCTGATGAAGCAACGAGTGCGCTTGATCCTAAATTGTCACTAGATATTCATAAAACATTACTTGAGAATCCTAATGTTGCGGTAATAGAAGTAGCCCACAAAATCTCACCTGAGGAAAAAGCAATGTTTGATGTGATTATTCATTTGGATAAGCATACCGTTGAAACAAAGATGTAGTGAAATTAATAGGAAAAGTACTACTTTGTAAGTGGTACTTTTTAAAAAAATAAAATATATAAAATTTTATATAATAGAGTCTGGAAAAATATTGCTAAATTTATATCAATCCAATTGAATTAAAACCGCTTACAAATTATAATTAAAATTAAGAAGATTCTTTATTAGTAGGAGGAAAAAATTATGGCAGAACCTAAATGGCTTAAGGATATGAATCCTGATGAATACTTAAAAGAAGATTTTGAAGCTAAGGGTAAATCTAAATATACAGTTGAAGGAATCGATAAAAATGATCCTGAATGGCTGGATAAGGCAGCTAAGAAGGTCCATGCTGCAGAAGGTGACGATTATGTGAAGCTGGATGCGGGGTTACTTACTGTTAACCAACTTAATTGGATGCTTAGAAATACAATTGGGGAAATGACTTTTGTTGACGATAATAATGAATTTCTATGGTACAATCGTCCAACTGATCCAAATTATAAGATGCTTGCTAAACGTACACCAGATCAAGTCGGTGATACTATGAAGGCAATTCACCCCGATGTGCGTGATGTTATTCCTAATGCTAAAAAAGTAGTTCATGCTTTACGTACTAAGCAAGATGGACATGATGATGTCTATATGCCTGTTCCAACTGGTAATTTGAAGAAACTTGTTTTGCACTACTATAAGCGTGTTGAAGATGATAATGGAGATTACGCAGGTATTTACGAATGGGTTCAAGATTTGTATCCACTCGTTAAGTATTTCTGTGAAACTACTGGTCAAAAGTTGGTAGTAGATGATGATACCACAACTGGTGCAACTTATCGTAGAAATTCAGATCCTGATGCTGTAAGTGGTGCTTCAACTAAGGCTGAAAAGGTAGAAAAAACTAAAAAAACAGAAGAACCAGATACTACAACAGGTGCTTCACAACATTAATATTTATCAATAGAAAAACTCATCAATTGACTCAATTTTAGAATCATTGATGAGTTTTTTGTTAATTAATAGGATTGATTTATTTTACTGCAATCATTATTTCTTCAGTAGTGTTATCGCTAGTGATGTCGTGCTGTGGATATGCAAAGTAAGGAACTATTTGATGATTTTCAGGAATATTTGCATCGATAATTTCTTTTAATCTTTTGTTGCTAATAAATATTGCAGCATTAGCTGGTGCAGAATAATATGCACCAACTTTATTACCATAGGGATCGTAATAATTAATCTCTAAACAGTTAGCTGAATTAATATTTTTAGTAATAGAAGAATTTTGTTCGCTTTTTAGCATATTAAAGCCTCCACTTTATTAATGCGGTTACATTTAAATCTATAGTAACAGTAATTTTTAGTTAATTTTTCTTGTTGATGAATGAGCCTAATGCCGTGATTGTTGCAGCAATACTTGCTAAAACAATGCCTGTAGTAATGAGGTTAGTCTTATCTTCACCGGTTTCTGGAAGTCCAACTTCTTTTGAGGTTTCAGTTACATTTTGATTTTCTACTTCTGCTTTCGGTTTAGTTGTTGTTTCATTAGATTTCTCGGTTACAGCAGTAGGAGTTACCATAAACTTGGAAGAAGTTACTTCTTTTTGATTTTTTTCGATTACATTTTCAGGAAGTGGAGCAATAGCTTCTTCTGTTGATTCTTCTCCAGCTGGTGTTTCATTTTCATCTGTACCATCTAGATCCGATACATCTACAGTTAATGGAGGAGTAAAATCTTCTGTATTGTCAGGAGTTTCCTCTGTTTTAGGTTGTGGAGCAGGAGTATCTGGAGTTGGATTTTCAGGCGCCGGCTCTGGTTCAGGTTCAGGTTTAGGCTCCGGCTTAGGCTTTTCAGGTTCAGGTTTAGGCTCCGGCTCTGGTTCAGGTTCAGGTTCAGGCTCCGGCTTAGGCTTTTCAGGTTCTTCAAATTCTACGAATGGTGGTGTTAAGTCCCAACGGTGTGTTTCACCACTAACAGTAACTTTGTTACCAATAATATTACCGTCAATGTTAACAGCATTTGTAATATGAGCGTTGGTTGCTAGAACACTTCCCAAATGGTAGTCTCCAGCAAAATGTAATTTATTAACATCTGTACCGAAGTTCCAGAGCAATTTATTAAATTGATTTGGAGTTTCAGAAGAACCGCCAATATTATTACCATCAGCATATTCCAGTACAAGGTGAGTTTGAACTGTTAAATCTCCACCTTGAATATTAATTACATTTAAAATAATCATTGGAGCTTCAGCACCAGCAGGAATACCTTTGATCGTAATATTACGTTTGTCGCCTGAAAGGTGTGCGGCATCAATTGTTACATAAATAGGTTCCTTACTGTCGCCAGCATTCTTTATAGCCTCAGAAACATCGGTCCAACTATTGTTGAGATCATTAAAATCGGCTTTAACTCCTTCAGTCTGTGCTTGACTAGCCCAGTTATCTGACTTTTGACTTAATTTATCTAGTTCGCCTTGAATATCAATTTTTTGATCGGCTTGAACAATGTGGTTATAAGGAATATCTACTTTTCTCCAGTCAGGTTTTTCTGCAGTTCCATAGTTAACTTCAATTGCTCCATCATTTTCAAATGAACGGTATTCAATGTCTGGTCCAAAGATGACTACTTTGTTGTCACCATCGATTTTGTTAAGTCCATTGAGATTGCCAACATAGTGGATATCACCGTTGGTTAAATTATTGGTTGCATTTGAATTGGTACCAAAATTTGTACCAGAAAGTTTATCTGCAGCAATATTACCTGCAATATGACCATTTTGGGTCACTTCATTACCGAAAATATGGAAGATACCAGCGATACCTAAAGGATGTTTATCTGCCAAATCTTTAATATGATCTGCCAATTCTTCCTTGGTCATTTCATTGATATTTGGTTTATCTTTTTTATTTGTACCTTCTTTAGAAGTATTAATATTATTATTTTGAGATACATTTTCTTCAGATTTTGAATTTATATCTTCAACTGGAGTAGTACTTTCAGCTTCTTCTGTTTGAATTGGTTGCTCAGTATTAACAGATGTTTCTGGATCTGTTTTTTCTTGAGTAGATACATCTGTATCAGTTTGCACAGTAGTTGTAGTACTATCATCAGTATTTTCAGAGTAATTAGCTGAAACTTCAGTATTATCAGTAGTTAAAGTGTCTGCTGTATTATTTTCTACAGGAACACTTTCTTCTACTACTGAAGTTGTATCACTTGTTACTTCATTTGAAGTTGTATCATCAGTCATTTCATTTTGAATTGCTTCAGAGGCTGCTGAGACAATTGGCGCACTAGGACCAGCTAGTATGCCGAAACTTAATAACACTGCAACAGCACCCTTAGCCAATTTGCGAATAGCAAATTGCGTTTTCTTTGTCTTGAACATTTTTAGTACCTCCGTAGCACATAATTAATATATTATTTTTCCTTTCTTGTATACATTATATGACATGATGTCATTTATGAAAATAAAAATAAAAGCGCTTTAAAAAACTTAACAAATAAAAAATTATGGTACTAACGCAAATCAAAAAAATGTCAATCCTTGTATTTAATTTTGAGTCCACTATACTAGATAGCGATGCTTTTTAAATAAAAGAGCGGATAAGGCACAATATATAGTATATTGTGAACCTAAAATAAAAAGGGAGTAGTTTGTATATATGGAAAGACATGAGAATTATTTTGTTTGGCTGTTTAATCAATTAAAGGGGTGGCCAGTACAAAACTATTGTTTATGGTTTTTCGCATTTGGTTTTCAGTTAGCGTTACTTATTCAAGCAAAGGTTACTAGCGTAACTTTGATCACTTTTATTGGTACTCTTTTGGGTACGCTTTGTGTATTGGCAATTAATGCCACTAAGGCAATTAATGGATGGTTAGGATTGATTTCAGCAGCATGTTTCATCTATGCTGGTTGGTCAGCCAAGAATTATCTTTCTATTTTTGAACAAATTGCTTATATCGCAACTTTGGATTTGCCAGTTATCTTGTCAGTAAGATCATGGAATGATGATACTAAGAACCACTTGAGAAAGTTTGGTGGTAGAGAATGGGTCATCGCCATCGTTGGTACATTGGCCGTTTACTTGGTATCAGGCTTCTTAATTGGTAAGTTCACTAATGACCCACGTCCTTGGGTTGACGCTATCAGTTTTGCTATTTCACTTACTGCTGGTATCATGTGCTTCATGCGTTACAACAACCAATACTTCTGGTGGACTGCAAGTGGTATTTTCCAATTGATTCTTTGGGGTATCACTTATGCGCAAGGGGATGCCAACTTGGCAATGGCTATCAACTCATTGATTTACGTCATTAACGATGTTTTGGCGTTTACTGTTTCACCATGGTTCAACATGGGCCGTCGTAAATCTGGACTTAAGGAAATTAGAAACTAGTAATCAGCTAAGAATCAATTCAATATAAAAAGGAAACGTTATCGAATTTCGGTGGCGTTTTTTTGTACATAAGTGTTTTCTGAAAAGCTTTAAGAAATTTTAAAAGAGACGATATGTCACTATTAATGAAAGCGGTTTCATGATAATGTATACGTATCAAAAGTATAATTAATTTGATACGTATACACAATAGGAGGCCATGAAAATGACATCTAAGAAAAATTTTAAAAAGAAGATGAAGAGATATCACAAGAATCACGAAGATCATAAGGAAATGAGCCCTAGAGCTAAGAAAGCTGCGGCTGGTGCGGCTTCTGCACTTTTGGGTGTTGGAATTATGACAGGCGCAAACACTCATGTTGTTAAGGCTGCAGGATATCGTGAAGATGAGATTGCTGAAGTAGAAAGCGCAAATGTTCTTAGTTCTGAAAAGACTAAGGTAAGAATTAGCGTGCAACAAAGAACTAATAGTACTGAAGATCAAAATGGTGAAGTGATTTCAGATGAAAGTACTGAAACTTCAAATGATGTAGTAACAGATACATCAACTGAAACTGCATCTACCAATCCTGAATCTGTAGCAACTAATGACACAACTGTTGATACAACTTCAACTGAAGGCACAAGTCAGCTCGAAACTCAAAGTACTGAGACGACTACTGAGCAAGTATCAGCAACTGGTGATACTTCAAATGAGGAAACTCCTAAGGAAAAGACTAAAACTCCAACTTATGATGATGCTAAAAATGAAGTTGAAAACATCAACAATACAAATAATGGCAAGTTAGATGAGGCTATTGAAAATGCCAAAGGCGAAGGCGTAGAAGTTGATGTCGCAAATGGAGAAGACATCACAACCAATGTTAGTGGTATTAAGGATGCTGAAGGAAAACTTGAGGAACATATTCAAAAGCAACTTGATAAGATTAATAAAGCTTTAGAACAATATAGGACCGAACTTGAAAAATACAATAAGGAATCTGCAGAATATGAGATAAAATTGGCTGAATATAACCAAAAGAAAGCAGACTATATTGAAGAACTAAAAAAATATGGGCTTTGGGATGAAAATAACGTTGATATTGATAAAGTATCGCAAGATTTAATTTTGGATCCAAATGAAAGTTCAAAAGTTACTGTAGTGTATAAAGGCGATAATGTAACAGTAGGAACTGGTAATAAAACTATAGGAACTAATCCGGATACTCAAGTAGTACTAGATCAATTTTATAAAATTAATAAAGAAACACTTGGTGAATTTCTTAGACTTGAATATACAGGTTTTCAAAATTCAAAATATGGCAATGTTGATATTGGAAAAATTTCAGTTTCATTTAGTGGTTGGAAGCCAAACTATGAAAGAGATAAATATGATCCATCAGGTATTTATTTCAACAATAAATTAACGGATGGTTTCTGGTATGTTCATAGTGATGGTGTAACCGTAGATATTACTTTGTACGATAAAAAAGATAATCCGATTGATTTGAAGGATGGCACCGCATATATTACGGCAGGCTCTTTGAACAGTAAGGGTACAGGTAGTAAGTACATTGAAAAAGCCGAAATTATTAATGACAAAGAACATAATGAGTATGGCGGAAGCGGTCTTGCTTTACCTGAATCTACGGTAAAAGTACATGAGGGTGCCGGAATTTATGGTGGCGATGTTCTTTATTCAGAGAAGAACAATGAAGTGTTGGTAATCTATGGAGACGTTAACGATAACACCATAAGAAAACAAACTCAAGCAGCAATAAATGCTTGGGGAGACACTGAAACTAATAGAGCCATTATTAATAAGTATATTAATTGGGATAACTCTAACGATAATAAAAAAGCAATCTTTGGTGCCGGCTTATTCAAAGTTCACGGTAAGAAAATTAAGATTAGATTCAGTACAGATACAGGTTCAGCTTGGGCAACTTATTCAACTTCTATTCCTAAAATGACTTTGGATGCAGTGCATCCAGGTAAGGCCCCTGAAAGACCAACGTTAAAAATCGAAGTTGAAAAGAAGCAAATATTATTAAATAAAAATTCTAGTGTACATATTCACTACGTTGATGTATATAATGATATTCAAAATGGTGTAACAAGTGGCTTTGATCATGTAAGTCTAGGACATGGTACTGAGTTGGGTGAGCATGTTCAACATATTGAATATTTGGCTATTGGTGATGACTACCAAAACACATTGTGGGATTGGGCGAGTGCTGGTTATGTTTTGGCTGAAATGTATGTACCTGAAGCTTTGAGGGGTACTATTAAGGATGACCCACAACACCACTATGTTTACTTGACTCATAACACTGAGACAGAGCATCGTCATATGGATGTTAACCAAGTAATTCACTACACTTATGAAGACGGTACTACTGCTCACGAAGATTATAATAAAACATTGCACTTTGTTCAAACAGGTACTAAAGATTTAGTAACTGGAGAGATTACTTGGGACGGTGAATGGACAAAGACACAGACATTTGTAACAGTTGTAAGTCCTGTAATTGAGGGCTACACAGCTGATCGTCTAGAAGTAGGTCCATACGACATTATAGTAACCAATGTTAACTATGGAAATAATCTGGATAAAGAAGATACTGTGGTCTACAGACCAAATACTACAACTCCAGATCTTGATCCGGACCCTACTCCAGCCCCAGACCCAACACCTACTCCTGATCCAGAACCTGAACCAACTCCAGCCCCAGACCCAACACCTACTCCTGATCCAGAACCTGAACCAACTCCAGGTCCTCTTCCAGAAGAAGAACCAGATAAGGAAAACAAGGGTACAGGTACGGCTAAGGTAGCTCCAGTCAAAGCTGCAACGGTTTCTGATGAAGCTCAAACTCCAGAAACAGTTTCAACCACAGAGAGCATTTCAGACGAATCAACCGAAGTAGCTGAAAAGAGTCAAAATGAAGAGACTTTACCTGAAACAGGTGATAAGAAGGCTGAAGCTGCAGGAGTTCTTGGAGCGTTGGCAGCCACAATGGGTATCACAGGCTTGGACGCTTCAAGAAGACGTAAGGCTAGCGCAAAAGTTAACAGAAAAGATAAGAAGAACGGTAAGTAGATTTGAAAAGTAGTGCGAAAGCACTGCTTTTTTTGCGTATGTTAGAATGAACCAAATTAGAAAGGAGTCTCTTAATGACCTTTTATACCCTAAATTACATCCAAAATAATCAGAATACGGATCGGGCCATTTTCTACATTCTGATGTTAGTCGCCGCATCGGCAATGATTATTTTTACCGTCCTTTATCTGCGCGATCGGTTTAACACCAGATACCGCGATCTAGGAATTATTGCCCTATTATTTTTACTCATGTTTGTGGGGACACAGTATGAGAAGTACACACAGATTAACATGCAAAAGTCCCAGGCAACGCAGATCATTCCCTTTATCAAATCTGTTGCCCGCGATGAAAATGTTAAAACCTCCGATGTGTTGGTCAATTCTACTACCTTAACAGATGGCATGATCGTGCGCATCGATTCCAAAAATGTGGATTATCAATTGAATCTGAATGAAGATCGCAATACTTATACGCTGACTCAAGCACACGTGATTGATCATAGGGTGGATGTGAAGAATTAATATGCAACTAGACTATACTCAACTTTTTATCAAATTTGCCCTCGGCATTTTAACTTTAATTATTCAAATCAACGTTTTCGGTAAAAGCAACTTAGCTCCAACTACGGCACTGGACCAACTACAGAACTATGTTCTTGGTGGAATCATCGGTGGTTTAATTTACAATTCCAGCATTAGTATTTTGCAATTTTTACTAGTTTTGATTGTTTGGACACTAGTTGCCTTCATCCTGAAATTCAGCCGCGACCACAACAGCTGGATTCGTGGCATTATTGACGGCAAGCCCGTTCAAGTGATCAAGGATGGTAAAGTCTTAGTCGGCAACTGTATGAAGGCAGGAATTTCCGCTAATGAATTGATGTTTAAACTCAGAAGCCGCGGAATTTATTCTGTTGAAAAAGTGAAGAACTGTATTTTTGAACAAAACGGGCAATTAACTATTATTGAAAATGATGAGGCTAATATCCGTTTCCCAATTATTAGCGATGGGCAGTCCAACGTCGATGTGCTGGAGTTGATTCACAAAGACGAGTCTTGGCTCGAGCATGAAGTAGAAAAAGCAGGTTATAATAATATTAATGATGTCTTTTTAGGCGAATACATTGATGGAAAACTGCATTTTACAGGTTATACAAAATAATTAGGAAAAGAGAATCATAATGACAGATTTAACTAAGGTAAAAGAATGGCTGAAAGATGCTGGTGCCGTGATCGTCACTGCTGGTAATGGCATGGCTAAAGAGGAAGGCCTCGACATTTTAAGCGAGGAAAACTTTGATGATGAATATGGCAAGGTTGCTGACAAGTACGATGTGCATACAATCGGGGATGCCCTCGACAAGAAGTTTGATACTTGGGATGAACAATGGGCTTTCTGGAGTCAACTGGTCAACGAATATTCGCTTGAATATGAGCCAAGTGAAACTATGTTGGCTTTAAAGGAGCTGCTCAAAGATAAGCAATACTTCATCGCTACTAGCACTTTCGGTCACTTCTTTGAAAATGCTGGTTTTAACGAAAAACGCATCTTCAATGCCTTCGGTGACTGGACCAGAATGCAATGTTCTAGCGGCGTGAACCATGGTCAAAAGGATGATCGTGAAGTCGTTAAGAAGTATTTAGAAGGAAAAGGTGAAGTGCCAAAGTGTGAGGATTGTAATTCTCCAATGGAATTGCACATGCCACTTAACGCCAATTTCTTCCCAGACACCGATGCCAATACGCGCTTCCGTTGGTTCTTAACCGGTAACGAAGACAAGAAGGTCGTTGTCTTAGAACTCGGCGTTGATGAAACCAGTCCACAACTGCTTGATCCAATGGTTAAGCTAGTTGAACAGTTCCCTAATTGGCATTACGTTGCTGCAGATTTAGCCGATAATGATTTACCAGACGATATTCAAAAGAGATCAGCTGGTTTTGCCACAGATTCACACGATATGATGATGAAATTAACTAAATAGGTGAGAAATGAGTATTTACGTAAAAAACGGGATTCTGCATGTTCCCGGTGCCCAAGATAAGTTGCGGCAAAAAGGGCAAGAAATACCTGACTTTTTGTCTAATTACACCATGCTGGATATTGAAACGACTGGCCTGAGTCCATACAGAGACCGCATTACAGAACTTGGTGCAGTGAAGGTCAGAAACGGCCAAATCGTTGACCAATATACTAATTTGATCAAGTTCCCTAAGAACAATAAGGTGCCTGCTTTTATTACCAAATTGAATGGCATTACTGAAGAACAAATCGTTAATGAGGGGATTCCTGCTGAACAAGCGATTAAGGAATTCCGTGAGTTCATCGATGACGACATTATCATTGGTTATAACGTCAACTTTGATCTGAACTTTTTATATGATTTAAGTCAAAAGTACAAGTTGCCAATCTTAAATAATGATTACGTCGATGTGTTACGCTTAGCCAGAGCGTACTATCCACGCGAACGCCACAATCGTTTGATTGACTGCATGCAGCGTGCTGGTATCGCGCAAGTAGAGGAGCACCACGGTTTAGCCGACTCGCTTGATACGATCAAGGTCTATAACGACTTTAGTGCGCACTTCACCGATGATTTGCTTGAAGCGACACGTAACAAGATCAAGAACGTTGATTTAACTGGCGACGATGTCGATTACATTGATCTCGGTTTTAGAAATCCGGTCCAAAATAAAAACATCGTTTTATCAGGTCACATTCATATGGATGAACAAGACGCCGACAAGATGATTGGCAACATGGGTGGTAAGGTCGAAGATAAGGTTAACCCAATGACCAATTATCTGATTATGGGTGACCATGATTTCTTTAGAAAAGACAACGAAGATTTGAATACGGCACGTGATTTGATTAAAGATGGTGCCAAGATTAAGCGTTTGTCAGAAAGCTTCTTTTTAGGGATGCTTGATGACTGGGCACGAAGTTAGAGGATTTTTATGGCAAGAAGAAGACGACGCAGAAAGCAGAGTACTGTTTTTTCATCGATTATTGTAATTATCGCTATTGCCTGGGGAGTATTTACTAAAGCTGGCAGCGATCCTAATGGTAGCCAATTTATTAAAAATGTAACTGGCAATAGCAATGACCAAGTAACCAATACTATCAAGAGTGCTTCAAAAAGCAATAAGGTCTATGGCGGGCTATCGCAAAGCGATTATAAAAAGCTAGCTGATTTGAATTTCAAGAGTGGCTCTAGGGCATATACCGAAGTGAACCATAATCGTTCGACCTTAGTTAAAAGCTCTTGGAAGATCAACCGAGTAATTTATTCAAACCTTGATTCGCTGAATAGAACTTCACGTTCCAATACTGCCTTTTTGGAGCGGCGCAACGTGGCTAATGATAGTTTGCGTGTGCGGCAGTTCGTAGAACCGACTGGTTGGCATTACAACCACAGAAACGGCACGCAGATTTATAACCGTGGTCACCTGATCGCTTATTCGGTTTCCGCTGGTATCGACCAAAGCGGTAACTACGATCCAAGCAACCAATCCGGGGACCAGAACAACCCTAAGAACCTGTTTACCCAATCGGCTTTTTCTAACCAACGAATTCAAACCATTTTTGAAGCTAAAGTTAGAAAAGCTCTGAGAGAAAATAAACGCGTGATTTATCAAGCCACTGCTGTATTCAGAGGCAATGAACTAATGGCGCGCGGAGTTAACCTGCAGGCCGTTTCAACTGATGGCACGCTGGACTTCAATGTTTATCTGTATAATATTCAACCTGGCTATCAATTTAACTATAATAATGGTAGAGCTAAAGTTGATCGCCAAATGCAGGTCAATGAAGAGTAAAATGTAGATATAAATTTTTAAAAGGGAGTACATATTAATGAAAAAAGATAACTGTACCGCAATGCTTGTCGGTAAAGATGCTTCAATCGATGGCTCAACTATGATCGCTCGTGACGAAGACGGTTACGGCGGCATTAACGAAAAGCTGTTTGTCGTAAACAAGGCTCGCCACTACGATGAAGATTATGTTTCAAAATACAACGGCTTCAAGATGCACCTTGAAGGTGATGGCTGCAAGTGGACTGCTGCTCCAACTGCTGATGATTCAGAAGGTCGTTGGGACGAACAAGGTATCAACGAATATAACGTCGCTATGTCAGCTACCGAAACTGAAGCAACCAACGCTCGCTGCCTAGGTCACGACCCACTCGTTGAAGACGGTATTAACGAAGATTCAATGGTTTACATCACTTTGCCATTCGTTAAGACTGCACGTGAAGGTGTTAAGCGTTTAGGTCGTTTGATTGAAAAATATGGTACTGGTGAAAGCAACGGTATCGCATTTTCAGACAACAAGGAAGTTTGGTACCTTGAAACTGGCGCTGGTCACCAATGGGTAGCTGCTCGTGTTCCTGACGATTCATACGCAATTTGTCCTAACATTATGGTTATCCAAAACGTTGACTTTAATGATCCAGACAACTTTATGTACAGCAAAGGCCTCCAAGAATTCGTTGAAAAGAACCACTTGAACAATAGTACCGATGGTAGTTTCAACTTCCGTGATATCTTTGGTACTAAGGATGAAGCTGATGCTTTCTACAACACCCCAAGAACTTGGTACGGTCAAAAGTTGTTTAACCCAAGTATTGAACAAGATCCAACTAGCCAAGAAATGCCATTTACTCGCGTTCCTGAAAAGAAGATTGGCGTTGAAGACGTGCAAAGATTTTTGACTAGTCACTACAACGGCACCCCATATGATCCAATGGATACTTTCTCATCCGGCACTGAAAAAGAACAAAAGATGTTCCGTTCAATCGCATTAGACAGAAACCAAGAATCAAGCATCTTGCAAATCAGAAACGATGTTCCAACTAAGATGGCTGCTATTCAATGGATCAACATGGGCTTTTACGCATACTCACCATACGTTCCTTTCTATACCAACATCGAAGATACGCCACTTAACTACAAGGTTGCCGAGCACATGGTTGATCCAGACAGCAGTGCTTACTGGCTTTACAAGACTTTGCAAGTAATCGTTGAACCACGTTACCACCAATACATTTATGAAGTAAATGCTTACCGTGACGATTGCCAAAGCTACGGTATCGGTCGTATCGATGCCATTGATGAAAAAGCCAAGGAGCTTGACGGTACTGAATTAATCAAGTATTTGACTAACGCCAACGATGTTACTGCCGGCGTAATTACCAAGAAGACCAAGGAATTAATGAGCAAATTGGTAAGACAAGCTTTGAACAGTTCTAAGTACCAATTTGAACGCGGCGACAATTTATAAAAAAATAAATAATTTAGAAAAAATAGGTCATGAAAATTAATTTCATGACCTATTTTTTGGGTACGTACCACAATATTTAGCAAACCCGAACAAAAAAGCAAAATACAACTATGCAAAGGCTTGAATACAAATAAAACGCGAATACTGAGAGAGGTTTATTTCACCAACACTGAGAAACCACGAATTTTTTTACTGAATTATTTGTTTTTTGTGTCTTTTTAGCTTAAAATTAATAGATAAATTTATAAACTTAAATCAATATATAGTGGTGTGTGAAACTTATGAATGATGATAAATTTGTTGAAGTAAAGAACCTTAAAAAGGTTTACGACAATGGTCACGAAGCAATCAAGGACGTTAGCTTCTCAGTTAAGAAAGGCGACCTTGTTTGTTTACTTGGACCTTCAGGTTGTGGTAAGACAACCATTTTGAACATGCTTGCTGGTTTACTTAACCCAACCAGTGGCGATATTCTTTTTGATGGCAAGTCTGTCGTTAACGTAGCACCTAAAGATCGTCAAATTGGCTACGTTTTCCAGAACTATGCTTTATACCCACACATGACAGTCCTTCAAAATGTTATGTTTCCTTTAACTGTGGGCAAGCAAAAAATGCCTAAAGATAAGGCTAAGGAGATTGCGGAAAAGTACATGGAAACCACGCAAATCACCGAACTTGCCGACCAAAAGCCAGGTAACTTGTCAGGTGGTCAACAACAGCGTGTCGCAATCGCTCGTGCCTTGGTGCAACAACCTAAGATCTTGCTCATGGACGAACCTTTGAGTAACCTTGATGCACGTCTTCGTTTGAAGATTCGTGAAGAAATCCGTAACTTGGTTAAAAAAGTGGGCATCACTACTTTATTCGTTACCCACGACCAAGAAGAAGCTTTATCCATTGGTGATAAAATCATCCTCTTCAACAATGGTGTGATCCAACAAGACGATATGGGTCAAAACTTCTATCTTGAACCAAATAACTACTTCGTTGCTAATTTCGTTGGTAACCCTGTAATTGATAATTTCAAAGTTACTGTTAAAGACGGCAAGATTACCGGCTCGGACTTTGAAATCAACGTAGATGACTTAGAACAAAGTCGTTTCAAACATGATTTAACTGATGGCGAATACACATTATCTGTTCGCCCTGAAAATATTTTGCCAGCTGATAGTGGTCACGTTTCGGCTAAGATCGACGATGTTGAATTAATCGGCCGTGAATGTATTTTAAAATTTACTCATGATGGCGTTCAAGCTCGTTCACTTGTTGATCTTGAAACCCCAATTAAGAGGGGAAACACCGTTAACTTAAAGATGCGCCTAGATCGCGTATTCCTCTTTACTAAGGAAGGAGAGCGTGTCTACTAATGAAGAGCAATCAAAAGAAAGCTTGGCTCTTTTTAGCGCCAACAATTATCTTTGTTACTTTCTTTAGTATTTACCCAATTTTACGGGCATTTGTGATGAGTTTCCAAAGCGGTCCATTAATCAATTTGAACTGGACTGGCTTTAGCAACTATCAATACATCTTTAGTGATCCCGAATTTTGGCGCGCAATTAGAAACACCATTCTTTATGCGCTAATTTCGGTGCCTGTAGCATTAGCTATTTCAATCATGCTCGCATGGTTTATTTTCAGTAAGGTAAAGCACAAGTCATTCTTTGAAACGACTTTCTTTATGCCTTACGTTACTTCAACTATTGCGATTGGTATCGTGTTCCGTTACATCTTTAATGGTGAATACGGGATGCTTAACTTCCTATTAAGAGCACTTCATTTGCCAGCTCCTAACTGGATTGATGATCCATCAATGTCACTGACAACCATCATTATCTTTGGTGTTTGGACATCACTTGCCTTTAACATCGTTATCTTGATGGGTGCTCTTCGTAACATTGATCCAAACTACTACACTATTGCCGATATGTACGGCGCAACCGGTACTGAAAAGTTCTGGCGTATTACTATGCCACAACTTGTACCAACGATCGCCTTCTTATTGACGATGAACATTATTGCGGCATTCAAGATTTATACTTCCGTATATGCATTGTTCAACGGACAAGCAGGTGTCGGAAACTCAGCTACAACGGCAGTGTTCTACATTTATAACAAATTTCAAATTGTAGGTACGCCAGGTGTAGCGATGGCCGCAACGGTAATTTTATTCCTCATCATTATGTTCGTAACCTTCTTACAACGTAAGATGATGAAAAAGATTGGGGGACGGTAAAAAATGAAGAAGATTCGTTGGGGTGCTTTGGTTGCTTACATCGTTTTAGCAATCTTTGCGATTATTACTGTCTTTCCATTCGTTTACATGATTTTGGGCGGACTAATGAGTTTTAGAGAAACGACAACGATTCCGCCAACATTAATTCCTAAGCACTTTGAATGGTCAAACTATGCTAAGGTCTTTGCCCAAGCACCATTTGCTCGTTACTTCTTAAACACCTTTATTACGGCTAGTGTAACGACTATCGTAAGTTTGTTTAACGCACTTCTTGGTGCTTTTGCCATGGTTAACTTGAAGTTCAAGGGTAAGGGCGTTGTACAAGTCGTTCTTTTGTCACTCTTGATGGTGCCAGGTGAAGCAATCATCTTCACTAACTACAACACCATTGCCAGAATGGGCTTACTTAACACCTACATCGGTTTGGTATTACCATTCTTGACTTCAATTTTCTACATGTACTACTTACAAAGCTACTTCGGCTCAATCTCACAAACCATCTACAAGGCTGCGATGATTGACGGGGCTAGCGACTGGGAATACATCTGGAGAATTTTGGTACCAATGTCTAAAGGTGGTTTGTTCACTGTGGCGCTTTTGAGCTTCATTTCAGGTTGGAATTCATTCCTATGGCCATTATTGGTAACCAATGAAGACAGCATGAGACTGTTGAACAACGGTTTAACTTCATTTGCCTCAGATGCAGGTAGTGAAACGCAATTGCAATTAGCAGCTGCTACATTAACCGTTTTGCCAATCTTGATCTTATACTTCATCTTTAGAAAGCAAATTATTCGAGGAGTAGTACGTAATGACCTTAAAGGATAAAACAACCGTTACCTTTTATAACGGTTTAACCACAATTGGTGGACCAATGATCGAAGTGGCTTATAACAAGTCACACGTTCTGTTTGACTTAGGCGAAGTATATCGTCCTGAGTTAAAGCTGCCAGATGAAAGTTACCAAACTTTGATTAAAAATCAGTTGATTGGGGATGTGCCTGATTTTTACGATCCAAAAATTACGGGCAAGCCAATCGATACTGAACGCTGGGAACACTCTGCAGCTTACATTTCACACTTACACTTGGACCACAGCAAGGTCCTAAACTTGCTTGCACCTGAAATTCCACTTTATGCAGGTCCAATTACTGCTCATTTACTTCCTGCTTTGAATGAAAATGGCGACTTTCTTTTACCAGCCGCTGGGCACGAGAAGAACTACACTCGTCCAATCATTGCGGCTGAGTATAAGAAGCCGATCAAGGTGGGAGATATTACCCTGGAAATATATCCTAGTGACCACGATGCTTACGGTGCAACTGGCTTACTAGTTAAGACACCGGACAAGCAAATCGCCTACACTGGTGATATTCGTTTGCATGGCTACCACCCAGATTTGGTTCGTGCCTTCATGCAAGCGGCCAAAGGTAGCGATATGTTGATCATTGAAGGTACTGGCGTTTCTTGGCCAGAAGAAAAGCACGATGAAAACAGCGAAGAATTCACTGGTCCTAAGAACGAAGTGGAGTTAACTGAAGAAATCGTGCGCTTGCAAAACGCCAACCCTGATCGCCAAATCACCTTTAACACTTACCCAACTAACGTGGAGCGTTTGCTTAGAATTGTTTCTGATTCTCCACGTAAGGTGGTTTTGCATGCTAAGCGTGCGCATTTGATTAAGGACAGTCTTAACGAAGATTATCCATATTACTACTTGCCAGAAGACAAGAAGTATTCTGATTTGAATCCAGAGCTTGAAGTCAGCTACGACGAGCTTTTGGCGGATAATCATAAATACTTATGGCAAGCTGTAAGCGATTATGATAAGCTTCAAATGGGCGGTCTTTACATCCATTCAAATGCCGAGCCATTGGGTGACTTCGACCCTACCTACAAGCCATTTGTAGAGCAATTCGCTAAAAATAAAATTGAGTTCATTGCATTGCGTTGCTCAGGCCACGCCGATGAAAAAGAACTCAAAGAAATAATTGGTGGGATTCAGCCAGCTATTTTGGTACCGGTGCACACATTGCATCCGGAGCTGGAAGAGAATCCATTTGGAGAACGTATTTTACCTAAACGTGGTCAAACAGCCACGCTTTAGTAAAATTAAAGATTATTGTTGTTTAGCTTTATTTTTTAGGAGGATTTATCCAAATGAAGTTTAGTAAGAAACTTGCTATGGCTGCCGTTGCTGCTTTAGCCTTAGTAGGAACTGCTGCTTGTTCAAATGGCGGTAGCAACTCTTCATCAAGTTCATCAGAAAAGATTCCATCAAAGATTACTAAGAAGACTACAGTTGTCTTTTGGAACGCTATGCCTGGTGTACAAGGTTCTACTTTGAAGCAATTGACTAACGAATTCGAAAAGAAGAACCCTAAGATTAACGTTAAGTTGGAAAACCAAGGTACTTACAATGATTTGCAAGCTAAGATCAACTCAACTTTGCAATCACCAAACAACTTGCCAACTATTACCCAAGCATATCCAGGCTGGCTTTGGAATGCTGCACAAAACAAGATGCTTGTAAACATGACTCCATACATCAACAACAAGAATGTTGGTTGGGGTAGCGCTAAGGCATCTGGTATTAGAACCGAACTTCTTGACGGTGCTAAGATCAAGGGTACCCAATATGGTATTCCATTTAACAAGTCAATCGAAACTTTGACTTACAACGCTGACATGTTCAAGAAGTATGGCATTAAGAAAGTTCCAACCACTATGGAAGAACTTAAGCAAGTGTCAGAAACTATTTACAAGAAGAGTAACCACAAGGTTGTAGGTGCTGGTTTTGACTCACTTTCGAACTACTACACTCTTGGCTTGAAGAACGAAGGTGTTAACTTCTCAGACAAGGTTAACTTCAGTGGTGCTGCTTCAAAGAAAGTTATTAACTACTACGCAGATGGTATCAAGAAGGGTTACTTCAGAGTGGCTGGTTCAGAACACTACCTTTCAGGTCCATTTGCTAACGAAAAAGTTGCTATGTTCATCGGTACTTCAGCAGGTGAAGGTTTCGTTAAGCAAGGTGTAGGCAACAAGTTCACTTACGACGTTGCTCCACGTCCTGGCAAGTACACTATGCAACAAGGTACTGACATTTACATGTTCAACCACGCAACTGCTGATCAAAAGGCAGCCGCATTTAAGTACATTAAGTTCTTGGTATCTAAGTCAAGTCAACTTAAGTGGGCTAACGCTACTGGTTACATTCCAGTTAACGAAAGCGTTGTAACTTCAAGCGAATACAAGAACAACAAGAGCACCAAGCTTCCTGCTAAACTTGAAGACTCAATGAAGCACTTGTACAGTGTTCCTGTTTCAAAGAACTCAAATGCTGCATACCAACAATTGAACAGCATTATGCAAAACATTTTGTCCGCAGCACAAAAGGGTCAAAATGTTAACAGCCAAATTAACGCTGGTAAGCAAAAGTTTGATGCTGCTTGGAAGCAATAAAACTAAATAGCAATTAATGTTAAAAGCAGACCGTGCTGGGTCTGCTTTTTTTATGGAAAAATGGTAACATTTATAGGTAAATAAAAATGCAGAGGTGAGCCAGTTGATAAGACAACAAAATTTCCCGGTGGAAACAAAATATAAATGGTACGACATCAACAATTTAAGCGAGGAAGACAGCGATAAGTTGCAAAGTGAGTTCAATTTTACGCCGGATATTATTTCATATATTTCCGACCGTCACGAACGTCCTCGCTACGACTATGACTTGCATACCAAGAGTCACTTGCTAGTTTATGATGTACCAATCTGGCCCACCAATACGATTAAGCACTTCACTTCCCACCCAATTACATTCTTGGTTGTCGGTGAAAATGTCTTCACTTTCCATACCGAATCAACCAGTTATGTTTTTGACGAATTCAACGACGAACATATGCGGGAAAGATTATCTGAAGCAAAGGATGTAACGGAACTGTTGATGCTGTTCTTTCTTTACTCTTCACAATATTTCCAGCGTGCCGTTACGCAGCTTGATGTTGAGCGTAACAGCTTGGATCAAAAATTGTCTGATAACATTAACAACAAGGATTTGGTCGAGCTTTCTAATATTGAAAAAAGTTTGGTTTATTTGTCCAGTTCTATTCAAACTGATCTGATCATGTTGCACAGCTTGGACCACAGTAAATTGAACTTCACTAAGGAAGCTAAAGAACGACTCGATGACGTGTTAATTGAATCAAGCCAGTCAGCAGAAATGGTTAGGATTTCACAACAAGTTACGAAGACTTTGTCAGCAACATCCAACAACATGATGAACAATAACCTGAACGACACGATGCAGTTCTTAACTGTGTGGTCATTGGTTTTGACGATTCCAACTATTTTGACTGGGTTCTATGGGATGAACGTTTCTTTGCCAATCTTGAAAACCTCGTTTGACTGGATTTTGATTATCCTATTGATGGCGGTTTTGATGATCTGGCTAGTAATTCTGATGAAGCGACACCATTTCTTCTAAGATTGAGGCAAATAAATGAAACATAAAGTATTAATAGGTGCAATTATTACGACCTTGGTGGCCTTTCTTTTGTACACGACTAACTTAAAACGCGTGGATAACGCCAAATTAAAGGTTGTGGGACCAACAACCAGCAAGGTTAATAAGACGAAAAAAGCCAAGGAACCAAAGGTCAAGACGCTGAAGGAACCTAAGGTTAACTCAATTGAATATACCAACCACGTTAAGGCTAAGAGCGGTAGCAACAAGAAGCTGGTTAAGATCATTAAGAAGACGATGGGCGTTGATGACAGCTACCAAGTTGCCGTCCAAGATTTGACCAATTCTAGCCGTTATGCCGTAGTCGCTAATACGCAAAAAGCACATGATGCTAAAAAGGCGATGAAGCTGTTCTTGCTTATTGCGCTATATGAACAAGAACAAAACGGTAAGATTAATTCTAGAACCGCGATTAAGATTAAGAAGTCAGACAAGGCCAAGGGCGATAAGATGTTCCAGGTTAATATGGCTTATGGCATTGCTTACTTGCGTGAAGGGATGCTTAAAGGCAATAAGACTGCATCAAACGCTTTGCTTAGAAAAGTTGGCGTAAATAATGTTGACTCTGTAGCTAAGAGAATGGGTGCAACGCAAACGTCGATCGCCAAGAACTTTAACGGTGATTCATATGGTAAGACGACTGCTAACGATTTGACTAAGACGATGGTCGGTCTTTACCAAGGTAGAGTGCTTAACCGGCAACATGCTAGTCGTGTGCTTAGCACAATTGCTAGCTCACGTCCTTTGCCAAGCATGGTGAACGGCATCAGCGGCGGCGTTTATGCGATCGGTGATGATGATTTTGCGACAGCAATCGTCCAAGGCAACGGCCATGCTTACAGCATGTCTGTTTGGGGCAGCAACAATAAGAACTTTAATAAGCTAGGCAAACAAGTTAATAATTGGTTTAGTAAAAGAAAATAAATAGGCATAAATAATAAGGCGTTTCGCCTTATTATTTTTTTGCATTATTTACACTATGTAGATTGTATTCTTCACTTTGTAGTGATATATTATGCTAGGAGAAGGAGGGATGAGAATGACACAAAAAAGAAATCTTGATCTGGACAAGATCATCGATCAGGCAACTGAGCTGATTTGTGAGAATGGCTTAGATAAGATGACGATGCCAGCTTTGGCTAAGTCATTAGATGTTCGCTCGCAATCACTTTATCACTATGTTTCAGGCCGAAAGCAGTTATTATCCTTAATTGGTGCAAGACAAGTGAAGATCTTACGGCACAAGTTAATGGATGATTTGATTGGGATCTCCGGTAAGGGGGCCTTGCTTAAGTTTGCGGACACGGTGCGTGACTTTTTGTTGAGTGATCGGGCTTTGTCCAGTATCGTGTATCATTTGAACGAATATCCAAAGGATGCTGAGATTAGTCAGGAGATTTTTAATCTAATAAAATTAGGTGAAAAGCTTAATTTTAGAAAAGAGAGTGTCATTTCATTCCATGCTTTAATTGGTGCTGTATTGGGTTATGTGTTTTTAGACAATTCATCTTCTTTTGTTGATGAAACTAAGGATGAATCTAATCGTAATTATCACGAAATGATTCTGCGTCTCGTAGAACCAGAGCCTGATTTACAAAAACTAGGGAGGAAATAGGAAAGTGCAGAAATTTCTGAAAAATCATGTTTTTTCTTTAATTGCATGGGTTTTGATATTGATTATTTCCGTTGTTGCTTTGCCTAATATCACTGAGCTAACTAACGCTCACTCAGATATTACATTGCCAAGCAATGTTGAAAGCAACGTCGCACAATCAATTGAAAACAACTGGGGTGCAAAGAAGAAAAACACCTATGCGATAGCACTTGTTTTTAACAAGGAACATGGCAAGCTGACTGATGCTGATAAACAAGCTATCAACAATACGCTTGACAAGTTTACTAATGATAAAAGTAAGTACGGAATTAAGGACACGTTGCTTCCTGATTCCAATATTGCTACTAGAAAGAAGCTTCAATCAAAGGACGGTACGACTTGGGTAGCACAATTCAACGTATCTAAGAAGGGCCGTACGGTTGAACAAGTTTATAACCAAATGAATAGGGATGTTAAAACGCAAGGCCTTCGCACTTATGTAACTGGTGCTGACGTTTTGCAACATGACTTCTCTGCTTCAATTCAGGAGGGAATTAAGAAGACTGAGGCAATTACAGTTGTCTTCATCTTTATCGTCTTAATTATCGTATTTAAGTCACCAATTGTGCCATTAATTTCATTATTGACTGTTGGTGTATCATTCCTTACTTCCTTCTCAATTGTTACGAACTTAGTAGAACATGCTAATTTCCCATTCTCAAACTTTACTCAGGTGTTCATGGTTATCGTGCTATTTGGTATCGGTACCGACTACAACATCCTGCTGTATGACAAGTTTAAAGAGGATCTGGGGAAAGGGATGGACAAGTACAAGGCGATGCACGATGCGCTTCGTAACGCTGGTAAGACCATCCTTTACTCAGGTTCATCTATCTTAATCGGTTTTACAGCTTTAAGTTTGGCTAAATTCTCTATTTACAGATCAGCTGTTGGTGTTGCCGTTGGTGTTGCCGTACTTCTGGTAGTACTTTTAACACTCAACCCATTCTTTATGGCTGTTCTTGGTAAGAAGATGTTCTGGCCAGTTAAGAAGTTCACTGGCGAAAGTGATGATAAGCTTTGGCATGGAATTTCAGCTTCAACTTTGAAACACCCAATCATTTACTTGGCTGTTTTAGCCGTGGTTACAGTTCCATTTATGTTGATGTACTCAGGCCACTTGAATTACGACGATACTGATGAAATTGCTGATTCAGTTCCATCTAAGCAAGGTTTATTGGTAGTTCAAAAGCACTTCTCAAAGGGTATGGCTGAGCCATCATACTTGTACATCCAAAGTAAACATAGATTAGATAACGAAGAAAACTTGAAGTTGATTGATCAATTGACCAGACAACTTCAACAATCAAAAGACGTTTCATTTGCAACATCTGTAACCCAACCTTACGGTCAACCAATTGATATGCTTTATGTAAACAATCAATTGAACACTGTTAACGATGGGGTAGATCAAGCTCGTTCCGGTTTAGGTAAGTTAAGCAAAGGTGCTAATAAAGTAGCAAACGGTGCTAACAGATTAAGAGACGGTGCTGATCAACTTCAAGATGGTACGGGTCGTCTTCAAAGTGGTGCCCAACAATTAGTTGGTGGCACTAGTCGTTTGCAAAATGGTGCGCAACAATTACAAAGTGGTGCCGTTCGTTTACAAAACGGTTCAAATCAATTAGTTAGTGGTGCTACTCGTCTTGAAACTGGTGCAGGTCGTTTGGCTAGTGGTACTCACGCACTTCAAAGTGGTGCAAGCAGCTTACAAAGCGGTGCTAACAAGTTGCAAAATGGTGCTAACAGTTTACAAGCTGGTACCAAGACCTTGCAAAATGGTACCCAACAAATGGCTAACCAATTGCAACAATTGAGTACACAACTTTCTAACCAATTGAGTGGATCAAACAAGCAACAACTTGCTGCATTGCAAACTGCTTTGCCACAAATTAATAGCGGTATTCAACAATTGAATCAAGCTGTTGGTGGTATAGATGTTGCTCAAATTAAAGGCTTAACTGAACAATTAAATGGTCTTCAATCAAAGGCTAGAGAAGCACAAGCTCAAGCAAAGAAGGCTGCAGAAACAGCTTCGAATGCAGCAGTTAGTGCAGCTGTTCAAAATATAAAAGAACAATTAGCCAAGCAAAATGTAAAGGCAACAATTGATCAAAGTGCAGTTACTGCTGCTGCTACTCAAGCTGCTTATAATGCAGTTGGTAGTCAAGGTGGTTCAGCTTCAGCAGGTATTGATCCTAATACTTTAAGCTCTTTAACTTCATCACTTCAACAATTATCAACTCTTCAAGCTCAAGTAGCTAAGTTAGCTCAAGCTTCAAACCAAGCACTTCCGGGTGCCGCAACTGCTTTGAACCAATTAAGCTCAGGCTTAAGTCAAGTTCAATCAGCTGCTAGTGCAGGTGTTGCCGGTGCAAACAAGCTTAACTCAGGTGCTGCTGCTCTTAACAGTGGTGCAGGTCGCTTGAGTACTGGTCTTGGCAGTCTTGCAAGTGGTGCAGGTCGTCTTAACGCTGGAGTTGGCCAACTTAACAGTGGTGCAGGTCAACTTCAATCAGGCTTAGGTACTCTTGCCAACGGTGCAGGTACTCTTAACACTGGTCTTGGTACTTTAGCTAACGGTGCTGGTCAACTTAACAACGGTGTTGGTCAATTAGCTAGCCAAGCTCCACAACTTATCTCAGGTGTCGGCCAACTTAACAGCGGTGCCGGTCAACTTGCAAGTGGTGCTGGCAAGTTAGCTTCTAGAGTTCCACAACTTACTACTGGTATTGATACTGTCAACAGTGGTTTGGGTCAAGGTGAAGCTTACCTTAGAGGCTTAGGTTCATCTGCTGCCGCAGATACCTTCTACATTCCAAAGGAATTCTTGAAGAATGAAATGTTCAAGAAGTCAATGGATGTATACCTCAGCCCTGACAAGAAGTCAGCTCAAATTATCGTTGTCTTCAACTCAAACCCAAGTGCAACTGAAGCTACTGACGAATCACAAGAATTGAGCGCAATGGCTAAGAAGACCTTCCAAGGTACTGCTTTGAAGAATGCAACTGTTGCTATGGGTGGTCAAAGTTCAAAGATCAAGGATACTAAGTCAGTTGCTAGTGGCGACTTCATCAGAACTGCCGCAATCATGTTAATTGGTATCGGTATTGCTTTGATGTTCGTAACTCGTTCACTTCTTCAACCTGTTTACATTCTTGGTACTTTGCTTATTGCTTACCTCTGCTCACTTTCAATCAACCAATGGATTGTTAAGGTAGTTCTTGGCAGAAGCATGCTTACTTGGAATACACCATTCTTCAGCTTTATCATGTTGATTGCCTTAGGTGTTGACTACAGTATCTTCCTCATGACTCGTTACAACGAGCTTAAAGAAGAGGGCTTTACTACTCCAAGTTCAAGAATCTTGAAGGCATGTGCCATCATTGGTACGGTTGTTATCTCAGCCGCAATCATCTTGGGTGGTACTTTCGCAGCCCTCATTCCATCAGGCATTCCAACCTTGATCGAAGTTGCCTTGACTGTGGACGTTGGTTTGTTAATCTTGGTATTCATTTTGCCAATTACCTTATCAGCTGCAGTTAAGTTAACTTATGAAGGTATTGATTTCAGTAAGTACTTTAAGAGAAATAGAACTAACAATAATTAGTTAAAAAGATAAAGAGCAGTCCTATGATGTCGTAGGACCGCTCTTTTTTTGCTCTCGTCTTTTTGCTTGTATAAGCATGGTATAATAATACAAAAAAGAAGGGACTTTTGAATATGACTACATGCCCAAACTGCGGACACGAGATTAGTGATACAGATGACATCTGTCCAAACTGCGGCTTCAACCTGAAAAAGTATCGTGATGACTTTTTCACGGATCAACACAAGCAGGCTAAGTATGAACAACCCGATGAAGGAAAGAAGATAGCTAGCCGTGCCGCATACCGCGAAGAATTTTATCCAGAAAAGCAAAATTCCACTGTACAAAGAATGATTGCCTGGATTAGACAGAATGCAACCATCGTCTTTTTGCTGGGCGTCTTTTTACTGATACTGATGAGTTTTTCTAGAGCAGCTGGTTGGATTTGCTTCCTAGCTTTGATGGTCTGGCTCTTCATCGTCTGCGATCGGAAAGATAAAGTTGAGCAATATACTGCTGATAAGCGATTAACGGAAAAGATTAATCAGGTAGGTTCGAATATATTTAACCGCGTTGATGAACGTGAAGATAAGGTGAGAACACGCAGTAAGGAATTTGCGGAGAAGCACCCTAAGGTAGAAAGCCAAGTTAGAGAGATTAAAAAGCAACGCAGTCACCGTTATAGCTATATTCAACTATCTGTAATCTTGACGGCTTTGATCAGTTTGATCGTTTTATTCACCGACTCTGGTGCTTCCGTTTCGGCTGTAAGTTATACACAAAAGATGTCCATTTCGAATGTGATCTTTAGTTTGGCTGGTCGACTTTTATCAACCAATTCACTTCAAGCGCTTATTTTGTACATTGTATGGCTACTTCTGTTGATGTTCCCAATCTTCATCATTTACAACGTTTTGAAGAATACGAAAAGTAGTCAGATTTTGGCATTTATTTTGTCACTAATTGAAACGATCTTCTTGATTTACATCGTTTATATGATGTCTAGTTCAGTCCATGCATCAAATGGTGTTGTGGCACAGATTACTAGTCAGTTGATTTCATATGCTGTTTCAATTGGAACTTCTGCATACTTCTTGCTATTAGCCAGTGTTTTAACCACAGGTCTTTCAGGATTCAACATTTTTAAGCACAAAGATAATCAATAATACTTTTTGAAGCACAGTTTGACACACGTCAGGCTGTGTCTTTGTTTTGCAATAAAAAAGCACCTAAAAACTACGGTGCTCTTTTTTAAGACTTTGATATCTTATTTATCGAACCATTACATAGATTTTAGGGATGTTACAATAGCAAATTGCCAGATTTTAAAAAAATAAAATTATTTCAATTTTTTAAAATGACACTAAAAAAACTTTGAATATAAAAATAGCTGAAACCTCTACAGGAATAGCACTTTTTGCAAAATATGTGTTATTTTAACGCCTACAAAGCCCTCTACACCGCATATACTGACAATTGTTAGGACTAATAGGGAGGATAGGAAGATGTTATCCAAAAATAATTTCAAAGAAAGATTAAGAAAAATGGAGCCTCGTAAAGAGCGCTTCTCAATTCGTAAGTTTTCTGTAGGGGCAGCATCCGTTTTAATTGGCTTTTTCTTTATGGGAATGGATCAAGGCCAAACTGTTAGAGCTGCTGATACTACACAAAATGATGTGAATGTAGAGCAATCAAGTTCAACTCAGAAAGAGGATGCTAATAAATATCAACCGGAATATGGTGAAAAGACTGTTACTCAAGGTTCTAGTGTAGATGATCCAGCAACTTGGTCAACTGCAGATGGTAACCAAGGTAACCCAGTGGACCATGGTAGCAGTGCAAAATTTAAGTCGATGACTGGCACACCTGAATGGGCAACTGGTGCTGCCACTGATGGTACGATTACTTTAGCACCAACTACCTCTGTTGAAGCAGGTACTTATGTCATCCCAGTACTAGTAACTTATGGAGATGGTACTTCAGAAAAGGCTTATGCTCCTGTAACCATTACTGGTGTTAAGCACGATGACGACAATAATATCTGGGTTTATGGTCAAAATACTCAGAGTTCATTCAGAATAGGTACGTTTGACACTCACAAGACTAATGATGGTAGTGCCAACGCTATGGAGATTGTTGCAGCACCAAAGCTTGATCTGATTAAGTTTACAAATCAAGCTTATAATAAGGACACTCATCAATATAAAGATGTTTCATCAGTCACATACACTTTAAATCCTGATAAGACACAGTATGTTGCAACCTTAGTAACTATCAATGGTCAAACTTTCACTGGTAATGCCATAACACGTGATCTACTTTGTCAAGTTAAGAGTAGTGCAGTATTATCCTTTGATGTTGATCAAGTACAAACTTCTTGGATGCCGGCTTCAGATCAATGGGCACAAGGCAAGGATCGTCGTGCCAACACTGATGCTTCTAACTTTGCTTCTGGTACTGGTACATCATTTGCTAACTCACAATATGGTGATCCTAACGGTGATCAACGCTCTAAATCACCAGAACAATTAGCTGGTAACTCACGTGCACGTGCAAATATTAACTTGAGTGGTGATGCTGCTGGCTGACGATCAACTTAACCGAATTAGTTCGCAATAGTTTGCTTTGATAGTGGTTATTGTTGATCGGGCTCAGCGAATTGAGCAGCGCAATATCGATTTCACCATTTTTCAATTTGGCACTCAAATCATTAGAACCTGCCTCAGTAATTTCAATATTGTGGTTCAAGTTTTCTTGATCAAGTTCAGTCAATATTTTGGCTAAATAAACTTTACCCACAATCGGCGACACACCCCCACGCAACTGTGGATAATTTGCCTCCGCTACCTCATTTTTCGTCATTTCAAATAGATTCAAGATTTCACTGCTGCGGTCGTAGAGAATCTTCCTCGCGGCGTTTTCTGAGTAATTAGTGTAGTTCTGAACTCTTTAGATAATCGCTTAACAGCCGCTGAAATAGAAGGCTGGCTCAAGTTGAAGAATTCTGCTGTTTTAGTATAGCTGTGCGTTGCAACTAATTTTTGATAATATTCTAGATCCTTGATGTTCATTTTTATCCCTCGTTTTACTTAGTATAGTTAAATTTTCTCCTTTTATAAAAATAACTTATAAAAAATATTTTTATCTGTGGAAAAACAGTGAATTTGTTGCCCTTAATCATTAATTTTATTAATCAAAAGGCCGTTCACAAAATTGTCTGCTGTGAAAACTAGCGTTTTAATGAAGATAGTTAGTAGAAAAATGAAGGGAAAACAATGGCATCATCATTAATTAATTCAGAATTATTCAAAGATCAATACAGTACAAAAGAAATGCGCGCCGTATTTAGCGGACGCGCTCAAATTCAAAGTTGGCTCGATTGCTGGGTAGCTTTAGCCCAGGCCGAAGCAAAGAACGGCGTTATCCCAGAAAGTGCCGCCGAAGAAATCGCCCAAAAAGCACACGCCGAAGACATCGATATGGATTATGTGCGTGAAGGTTTTAAAAAGACCTCGCATCCCCTAATGCCACAGATTCGTGCTTTTACCCAGCTTTGCTCACCCGAAGCCGGCGGCTACATTCACTGGGGCGCCACCACGCAAGACATCACCGACACAGGGATGATTTTGCAATTAAGAAATGCCCAAGACATTTTAGAAAAACAATTAGAGCACTTATTAAATCAAGTTTTAGACAAAGCCGAAAAATACAAGGCTCTGCCAGAGGCTGGTAGAACGCATGCTCAGCACGCCGTCCCAATTACCTTGGGTTATAAGTTTGCCATTTGGGCAGACGAACTGGGTCGCGATCTCGAAAGACTGCAACATGATCGCAAGACTTACTTTGCTGGCAACTTCGGTGGGGCAGCCGGAACCTTGGCTTCTCTTTTTGATAAAGGCATTGCCGTTAGAAATGATTTTTGTAAAAATCTCGGTTTAGCTATTCCAACGATTACCTGGCACGTTTCAAGAGATCGCTTGGCTAACTTCTCCAGCGATATTGCGATTGCTGCAAGCACGATTGGCAAGATGGCTAACGAAATCATTAACCTGCAAAGAACCGAAATCGAAGAGGTCGAAGAAGGATTCCAAATGGGCAAGGTTGGTTCCAGCACGATGCCACAGAAGCGGAATCCAATGATCTGCGAAAACATCTATGCTAATGTCCGTTTGGTTAAAAATAATGCCAACTTAGGCCTTGAAGCAATGGTGCAAGAGCACGAACGCGACATGTCCTTCTGGCAAACTGAATGGATGTACTTGTCAGAAATGTGCTTAGTCTTTAGTGCCGCCATTAAAATGATGAGCCAAGTAATGGATCAAATGATCGTTCATGAAGATAACATCAAACGCAATTTGAACATGACGCATGGACTGATCGTTTCAGAACGCGTGATGCTCGATCTTGGCCGTTACATCGGTCGACAAAACGCCCACGAAGTCATTTACGAGGATGCGCAAAAAGCGTTTAACGACGGCATTGATTTTCTTGATGTGCTTTTAGCTGACGAGCGAGTAACCAAGGATGTCGATGAGGCTACTTTAAGAGAAATGCTTGATCCAGCCCGTTATGTTGGTTCATGCGTGCAAATGGTCGACGACGTAGTAAAGAAATGGCGCAAGTAAAAAAGATTGGTTTTTAGCCAATCTTTTTCTTTTTATACAGTTAAAGTAATTAACTATTGATTATTTTTAGTAACGTCGATAACTAAGTGTTCGTTAACAAATGCCATCATACCAAGTTCGCTTAATTCACAACCATAGCCTGACTTCTTCACACCACCAAATGGCAATTCACCAGAAGTGATCCAGCGACCGTTGATGACCGTCATTCCAGTTTCGATTTGAGCGGCAATCTTTTGTGCACGTTCGATATCGCTGCTGATTACTGATGAACCCAAGCCATAGCTTGAATCGTTTGCCAATTGAATAGCGTCATCGTCATCGTTAACCACGAAGACTTCGGCAACAGGGCCAAACAATTCTTCATCGAAGATTGGGTTGTCCTTGTCAATATTGGTCAAAACGATTGGTCTAAAGAAGGCACCCTTAGAGTCAATTTCTGGGTATTGGTAGAAGACCTTAGCACCTGCGTCAGTGGCTTTCTTTACTTGAGCTTCAAGCTTTTCCTTAGCTCTTTCGGAGTTCATTGGTGGCAAAGTGGTGTCGTCTTCAAGTGGATCACCAGCCTTCAAGCTTGAGAAGACGTTCTTCAATTCGTGCAATACTTCGTCGTAACGGGACTTTTCAACGATGATGCGCTTAGATGAAGTACATACTTGACCATCGTTATAAGTTCTAGCATCCCCTAAAACGTTACGGAGTAGTTGTGGATCTGCGTCATCCAAAACGATAAAGGCATCGTTACCACCAAGCTCCATCGTTGACTTCTTCAAGTTTTTACCAGCAGCTTCAGCAACAGCAGAACCGCCACGTTCAGAACCAGTTAATGCAACGCCTTGGATGCGTGGATCGGCAATAATATCGCCTAATTGATCATAGCTTGGGTAAAGGTTGATTAAACTGCCTTCAGGAGCACCAGCACGTTTGATGATCTTAGCGGTGAGTGCGGCAGAACCTGGAACGTTATGAGCATGTTTAAGCAAAACTGGGTTACCCACGATGAAGTTAGGTGCAAAGACACGAATAACTTGGTAAAGTGGGAAGTTCCATGGTTCACAAGCCATGATGACACCAGTTGATTGCTTCAAGTAGTAGGCGTTACCTAAGCCGGTATTTAATGGGGTAGGCTTAAGCATTACTGGACCATTTTTAGCATAGTAATCACAGATTGAAGCACATAATTCAACTTCTTCTCTTGATTCGCGTAAAAGTTTACCCATTTCAAGGGTCATCATTTTAGCTAATTCATCTTCATGTTCATGCAAAGCATCGGCAACGTCGTGTAAAATTTTTGCACGACTTTCAGGCGTTTCATGACGCCACTTTTTATAAAGTGCATAGGCTAAGTTGATGGAATCTTCGATTTGCTTAGCAGTTGGATTATCATAACTAGCAAATTCTTCATTGGTATATGGATTGATTGACTGATATCTAGACAAAGTGTTTCCCCCATTCATAAATTTTTATTCTTCAAGTCACATAATTTATTATAAAGCGTTTGCAAATAAAACACATCGATTTGTACTTTTAGTTAGTAAAAATGCATGATAAACTTTTTATATGTAATACGCGTGGTGCTAGTTAAATCGTTTTAGTTAACAAAAAAAGTCCAATCTTGTTAGACTCGACTTGTAAACATATTAATAGAAAAGAGTCTGACTAGATTGAACTACCCTAAGCTTAAGCGTTTTT